>NZ_BSTC01000005.1:0-300000 GCF_030269305.1 Kineosporia sp. NBRC 101731 | reverse complement strand
TCCTGCCCGGCGGCGCGGGCGCGCTCGACCAGGACCTCGAGGGACTCGCGGGCCGGGGTGCGTTCCTGGTCGGTGGAGGTGCCCGGGTCGTGCAGCACGTCGAGCAGTTCACGCAGGTCGGTCATCGCGGAACGCCCGGTGGCGCTGATGGTTCCGAGCCCGTCGCGGACCTTGTCGGGGTTACCCGGCAGCAGGTAGGGCAGGGCTTCGGCCTGCACCACCATCGCCGTGACGTGATGCGTGACCACGTCGTGCAGTTCCCGCGCGATGTGGGCCCGTTCCTGCGCCACCGCCTCGCGTTTCTGGGCCGCCCGGCGCGCCGCCTCGGCCCGGGTCCGGGCGCGAACTCCCTCACCGATCATCCAGAACAGCACGAGCACAGGCGCGAACGTCACGTAACTGAGCGGTGTCTCGTGGTACGGGGTACGGTGCAGGGTCACAGCGAGCACCAGGTAACCGAACGTCGCCCCGGCGGCGGTCTGCCAGCGTCTGCGCGTCAGGTGGGCGCCCGCGCTGTAGAGGACGATGTAGAGGGCCAGCCCGGCGCTACTGCCCTCATACCCCATCAGTTGGTAAACGCCCCAGGCCAGGCCGATCACGCCCAGCGCGAGATCCGGCCGGGTCCGCCGCACGATCAGCGGAAGGCACTGCGCCAGTAACAGAACCACCGACAGAAGGTCGTCGGGCCGGTCCCGGTTCACGGCTCCCAGCACCACGGCGAACGTGCCACCGGTCGCGAACGCGAAGACGATCAGTGCCAGGGCGAGCAGCACGTCGCGCAACGCCCGCGCACGACTCAGTCCCTCGGGGAGATGACACACGACCATCGAGCATAGGTGCTCGAACCGGGCGGGTTTCACGGCCGATGATGCAGGCGCCCACAAGCCCGATGGAGGACGCGCACCACGACGGTGCGGGCCGCCCCTCACGGAACCGGGGTGGTGGGGACAACCGGGACCGGCCGACAGGGCGAAGGCAGCCCTCGACCGAGCAACCCCCCGACCGAGCAGCCCTCGCCCTGGCAGCCTCCCGACCTGGCAGTCCTCGACCCGGCAGCCCTCCGACCGGGCAGCCCTCACCCTGGCACCCCTCCCGACCCGGCAGCCCTCCGACCCGGCAGCCCTCCGACCGGGCAGCCCCCCCGACCGGGCAGCCCCGGACCTGTAACCCCCAGACCTGGCGGGCTCCGTGACAGCGGTCTTGTCCCGGCAGCCGTGTATCGGCAGCCGCGGTGATGGTTTCTCGCGAGGATTCGGCGACCGGACCGGCTCCTGCGCGTAGGACCATGGAGTCCCCGGATCATGCGCGTTGTGTACACCTGGTACATCCGGTACCGGATGTACCAGGTGTACACAACGCGCAGGGCTCTTTGGCCATGGCCCCGCGATGCTGACGACGTTCCAAGACTGCTGGAACGCGCGCGAAAGGTCTTCTGCCCGAGCGCCTCCGCTGCACGCGACATGACCGAGCGTCCCGCTCCGGTCGGGCCGGTCGGGCCGGTCGAGCCAGTCGGGCCGGTCGAGCCGGTCGAGCCGGTCGGGCCGGTTCGGTTGATTCGATGGAGTCGGTCGGGTCAGGGCTTCAGCTGGTCGCGCTGATGGTGGACGACCCGATCACCTGGGTGCCCCGGTACAGCACGAGGGTCTGGCCGGTGGCGACGCCGTTGATCGGCTCGTCGAGGGCCACCTCGAGCGTGGCCGGAAGGGTCTGCACAGCACCCTCCCCCGCCGCCGGGCCGTACGAGAGCACGCGCGCGGGCACCGCACGTCCGTGCGCCCGGACCTGGACCGACACCGGCTCACCGAGGTCGGGCACGGGCGCGCACCAGGTGGCCTCGGCCCCGCTGATGCCGTTCACCTGGAGCTCTTCGGCCGACCCCACGACCACCGTGTTCGACACCGGCTCGATGCTCAGCACGTACCGTGGCCTGCCGTCGGCGGCGGGCGTCCCGATCGAGAGCCCGCGGCGCTGCCCGACGGTGAAACCGTAGGCCCCGGAGTGCTCTCCGAGCTGCTGACCGTCGGTACCGACGATCGGACCGGGTTGGGCACCCAGCCGCTTGGCCAGGAAGCCCTGGGTGTCGCCGTCGGAGATGAAGCAGATGTCGTGGCTGTCGGGCTTGCTGGCGACGCGCAGACCGCGCTCGGCGGCCTCGCGGCGCACGTCGTCCTTGAGCGTGTCGCCGAGCGGGAACAGCGACCGGGCCAGGCGGTCGGGCGGGAGCACGGCCAGCACGTACGACTGGTCCTTGCCCATGTCGAGCGCGCGGTGCAGCTCCGGGCCGTGCGGGCCGTCGATCATCTGCGCGTAGTGCCCGGTGCTGACGGCATCGAACCCGAGGGCCACGGCCTTGTCGAGCAGGGCGGCGAACTTGATCTTCTGGTTGCAGCGCACGCACGGGTTGGGCGTGCGGCCGACCTTGTACTCGGCGACGAAGTCGTCGATCACGTCTTCCTGGAAACGCTCGGCCAGATCCCAGACGTAGAAAGGGATCCCGAGGATGTCGGCGACCCGGCGGGCATCCCCGGCGTCTTCGATCGTGCAGCACCCGCGAGCGCCGGCCCGCAGGGTCTGCGGGTTGCGGGCCAGCGCCAGGTGCACGCCGACGACCTCGTGCCCGGCGTCGACGGCGCGCGCCGCGGCCACGGCGGAGTCGACCCCGCCGCTCATCGCAGCCAGTACTCGCATCAGTGCTACCCCTTCGACAAACCGGAACTCAGGCCCGCGCCCCGGGCGCGGTCGACCACGGGGCCGATCGCCTCGGCCAGCTCCGCCACGTCGGCGGCGGTGGAGGTGTGGCCCAGGCTGAAGCGCAGCGCACCCCGGGCCGTGGCCTCGGGCACGCCCATGGCCAGCAACACATGACTGGGCTGCGGTACTCCCGCCTGGCAGGCCGAACCGGTGGAACATTCCACGCCGCGGGCGTCGAGCAGGTAGAGCAGGGAGTCGCCCTCGCAGCCCGGGAAGGTGAAGTGGGCGTTGCCGGGGAGGCGGTCGAAGGGGCCTTCGGGGGCCAGGGCCGGGCCGAGTCCGGCCAGGCCGTCGGGCACCGGGCCGTTCAGCACGGCGTCGGGCACGGCCTTCCAGACCGCCCGCACCAGGTCGTCGCGCAGGGCCGCGATGCGCGCGGCCTCGGCGGGCTGGGTCTGCACGGCCTGGATGGTCGCGACGGCGAACGCCTTCAGCGCGGGGACGTCGAGGGTGCCGGAGCGGATGCCGCGTTCCTGCCCGCCACCGTGCAGTCCGGGCACCAGGTCGAGCCCGCGCCGGGCCAGCAGGGCGCCGGCCGAGACGGGGCCGCCCAGCTTGTGCCCGCTCACGCTGAGGCAGTCGGCGCCGCTGCCGGCGAAGTCGACCGGGAGGTGCCCGACCGCCTGGATCGCGTCGGTGTGGACCGGGATGCCGTACCGGTGGGCCAGTTCCGCGATCTGCGGGATCGGCTGGACGGTGCCCACCTCGTTGTTCGCCCACATGACGGTGACCAGGCCGACCGCGTCGTGATGCGCGTCCAAAAGCTGTGAGAGGCCGTCGAGATCCACGCGACCCGCGTGATCGACCGGGGCCCAGAGAATCTCGGCGCCCTCGTGGGTGACCAGCCACTCGAGGGGGTCGAGTACGGCGTGGTGCTCGATCGGGGTGGCCACGATCGTGCGCCGGTGGCCGTCGAGAGCGCGCCGGGCCCAGAACAGGCCCTTGACCGCCAGATTGTCGGCCTCGGTGCCGCCGGAGGTGAAGATCACCTCACTGGGACTGGCGCCGAGCGCCGCGCCGAACTGCTCGCGGGCCTCCTCGACCACCCGGCGGGCCCGGCGCCCGGAGGAGTGCAGGGACGAGGCGTTGCCGGTGGACGCCATCTCCTCGACCATGGCCGCCACCGCTGCGGGCAGCATCGGCGTGGTCGCCGCGTGGTCGAGATAAGCAGTCACGGAGTCGAGTGTAGGCACTGCGTGCGCGGACCGGGCCGGGGCGGTTCGTCACCGCCCCGGCGTCAGTTGTCAGCCCTTGCGCTTGAGCACCTCTTCGGTGGCCTGCGGCAGCACCGTGAACAGGTCTCCGACCACGCCGAAGTCGACGAGCTCGAAGATCGGCGCCTCCGGGTCCTTGTTGACGGCGACGATCGTCTTCGAGGTCTGCATGCCGGCCCGGTGCTGGATCGCGCCGGAGATGCCGCTCGCCACGTAGAGCGTCGGGGAGACCTGCTTACCGGTCTGGCCGACCTGACTGCTGTGCGGGTACCAGCCGGCGTCGACCGCGGCGCGGGAGGCGCCCACGGCACCGCCGAGGGCGTCGGCGAAGCTCTCGACCGGGGAGAAGTCACCGTTGGTGCCCCGGCCGCCGGAAACCACGACCGCGGCCTCGGTGAGCTCGGGACGCCCGCTCTTCTCCTTCGGGCGGCGCTCGGTGATCTTCGCGGCCCGGGCCAGGTCGGAGACCGTGACGGGGACGGTGACGACCTCGGGCGCGACCCCGGCGACCGCGATCGGCTCGGCCGAGTTCGGCTTCACCGTGATGACCGGGACACCCTTCGTCACCGAGGCGGTGACGGTGAACGCGGCGGCGAACACCGACTGCGTGGTGAGGGGGCCGTCAGCGCCCTGCTGCACGTCGACGGCGTCGGTGATCAGGCCGGAGTCGAGCTTCACAGCCAGACGCCCGGCGATCTCCTTGTTCTCGCCGGAGCTGGCGAGCAGCACGGCAGCCGGGGCACCGGCCTGGGACGCCTGCTGAACGACCGCGGCGAGCGCCTCGGCCTTGGGCGCCACGAGGTAGTCCTCGATGCCCTCGCCCTCGACCCGGTAGACGGTCTGCGCGCCGTACTCGGCGAGCGTGGCGGAGGCGTTGTCGTATCCCTGGCCGATGAAGACGGCGGCGGGCTCGCCCAGACGCGCGGCGATGGTGAGCAGTTCGGTGGTGGTCTTACGGACGGCGCCGTCGACGTGGTCGACCAGCACGAGTACCTGGGACATCGAATCGGTCCTTCAGTTCAGTGGGGGGAAGAGGGGGTCAGACCAGCTTGGCGCCGGCGAGGAACTCGACGAGCTTCGCGCCGCCGTCGCCCTCGTCGGTGACGACCTGCCCGGCGGTGCGGGCCGGGCGCTCGGCGACCGACGTGACCGTGGTCCAGGCGGCGGCCGAGCCCACCTCGTCGGCGCTCAGGCCGAGGTCTTCGAGCGACCAGGTCTGCAGCGGCTTCTTCTTCGCGGCCATGATCCCCTTGAACGAGGGGTAGCGCGGCTCGTTGATCTGGTCGGTGACGCTGACCACGGCCGGCAGCGATGCCTCGATGATCTCGGTGCTGGCGTCGTTGTCGCGGCGGATGACGGCCTTGCCGCCCTCGATCGTGAGCTCGCTGGCCAGCGTGATCTGGGGCAGGCCGAGACGCTCCGCGAGCATGGCGGGCACGACGCCCATCGAGCCGTCGGTGGAGGCCATGCCGGTGAGGATCAGGTCGTACTCGAGCTTGGCGATGGCCGCGGCCAGCACCTTGGACGTGGCCAGGGCGTCCGAGCCGTGGATCGCGTCGTCCTGGACGTGGACCGCCTCGTGCGCGCCCATCTGCAGCGCCTTGCGGGCCGCGTCGGTCGCGTCTTCCGGGCCGACCGTGAGCACGATGACCTTGCCGTCGGTGGCGTCGGCGAGCTTGAGCGCCTCCTCGACGGGGTACTCGTCGAGCTCGGAGAGCAGGCCGTCGACGTTTTCGCGGTCCGTGGTGTTGTCGTCCGGCGAGAATGTCCGGTCCGCCTGGGCGTCCGGTACGTACTTCACACACACCACGATGTTCATGAGCGCCTCTCGACTCTTTGCGTAGCTTCTGGGGACAACCGGCCAGGAGGTGGCTTCCGCGACCTGAGCGACCGCTTACCTGGAATGACCCGGAACAAGTTTCTCATCCGGGGCCGGGAGGGCCACCCCTGGAGCGCCCGGGAGCACCCCTGGAGCGCTGATCCCCCACGCTACCCAGGCCGGACGGCCACTCTGACCAGGGGCCTGTGAATTAACTCACCCGATTGTGCCTTTATTCGCCTAGGCGGGCAGGGCCAGTCCCAGGCTGACACCCATGCCCGGGGTGGGGCGCTCCTCGTCCGTACCGGAGGTGAGAACGGTACTTGGCGGCGTGGACGGCACGGGCAACGTGATCTCCCGGGCCACCAGGTCGAGGAAGGTCAGGCTGGTGGCGCGGCAGATCATCAGCCGGGCGTCCAGGCCGGCGACCGGGACGGGCAGCAGCTCGTGCAGGTGATGCTGCAGGTAGAAGTGCCGCGACGGGCCGATCCAGCCGCCGGAGGCGTAGCAGCGGCAGGTCAGGTCGTACGACGCGATCGCCTCGGCCTCCCGGGCCTTGCGCTCGGCGCGGCGCCGCGACCGGTGGCCGTGCGCCTTCACCCGCTCCCGCAGCAGGCCCAGCCCGCCCGCGCCGGTGGAGGCCGCGGCAGCCTTCCAGTCGGCCCGCGAAGCCGGTGACAGGGAGGAGTCCCCCACCCCGGCCAGCGCCAGGGCCCGGGCGGCGTCGGCGAAGCCGCAGCGCTGCAGCACGTGCACCGTGAGCGCGGCCGGGTCCTCGTCGGGAAGAGCGATGCACTGCGCCTGGGCGGTGAGGGCGAGCGCCTGGGCGTACTGACCCTGACGCGCCTCGTCAGCCGCGGCGATCGTCAGCATCCGCAGGTCCCGGCAGCCGCCCTGGCGGGCCGCCCGGGCCAGCGGCGCCGCCGCCAGCAGGTCGCCCACCGAGACCGCGGCCAGCGCGACGATCCAGTCCATCCCCGCCGAGGGCTGCACCTTGCTCGCCGCGGCATCGACCGCCGCCAGGTCGCCCGTGCCGGCGAGCAGTTCCGCCACCCGGGCCAGCAGATCGAGCCAGGGGCTGGGCGGAGCCGGGCGGTCCGGCCCGAGCACCGTGCCGTTGCGGCGGCTGCGCTCGCTCTCGGCCTCGTTCAGCTCCCGCAGCAGTTCCTGGGCCTGGGTATGGATCCCGGCCAGCACGGCCAGTTCCGCCAGGCGCACCACGTCCGCCCGCTCGAGCGCCGGGTGCACGTCGAGCGCCTCGCTGTACAGGCCCGCCGCCGACAGGGCGTCACTCCACTGCCGCAGCACCTCCGGCGGAGGACCGTCGGCCCGCAGCACACTCGGCGGGATCTGTCCCGGGCGCACCGGCATGACCAGGCTTCTCACCGGCTGCGCCGACGGGGCCGACGGGACCGACTGGACCGACTGGACCGACTGGACCGACTGGACCGGGTCGCTCGGCTGGTCGTTCCCGGGACTGTCCGCAGGGCGCTGGCTCACGTCTGGGGTGTCGGCAGGTCGACGCCCGGCGTTGAGCCGCCGCCGGGCGTGACCTGGAGCCTGTCCTACGGATCAGGTAGATCAGGTGGTTCAGGCCGTGAGCGGTAGACACGTCCCGCCCTCGCAGCCGGCGATCATCCACCGGACCGACTCTGATCCGTCAGCCTCAGCGGGTGCCGGTGAGCCCCACCGTCGGGAAGGCCGTGACCGGCAGTACCTGGGAGAGCTTGCGGTCCAGCCCGGCCAGCCGCTCGCGCGAGCGGATCACCGCCTGCCCCGGTTCGGCCCCCGGATACGGCAGCACGGTGGCGAGCAGCTCCTCGGGACGCACCCGCACGTCTTTCGCCCCGGCCTGGGCCGCGACGGCCTCGAGCCGGTCAGGGACGGTCGGGGACGCGTCCGGGGCCCCCGTCAGCGTGCGCAGCCGTTCGGGCAGGAGGGTGCGGGCCTTACCGGCCCGTGACATGCCGACCCGGCCCACGCTGCCCTGTTCCCGCGCGAACCCTCGCGAGGCCCAGTCCTTGAGCCGTGTCGACTCGCCCGTGATCACGAACCGTCCGCCCGGCCGCAGCACCCGCAGCATCTCGGTCAGGGTGCTCGCCGGGTCCATCCGACGGTGCAGCAGGGCATGCGCCACCACCAGGTCGAAGCTGTCGTCGTCGAAGGGCAGCATCTCCGGGTCGGCCAGCTCCTCGTTCTCGATGCGCAGGCCCAGCTGTTCGGCGCGACGCCCCGCCGCCGCGAGCGCGGACGTGGCCAGGTCACTGATCGACAGCCGACTCACCACCCCCGACTGCAGCAGGCCGAGCGAGAACCCGAACGTCGACCCTGCTCCCACCTCGAGAGCATCGCCGTACGGCTGCTTCTCGCGGCGCTGCACCCGCGCACCCACCAGTGCCGAGAACCGGTCGCGGGCATACCCCGCCCCCTGGGCTCCCTTGGCGCCGGGCCGGGTACCCCCACCCATGGTGGACGAGGCAACCGGCGCCTCCTGCGGGGTCACCTTCGCGGAGACGGCGGGAACCGCGGCAGACATCGTGGGCGGGTTGGTCTTCTCGGTGGGGGAGAAGCCGGTTGACGAGGCTGTTTCCCCGGCCGGCTCCGGTGTGGGGCCGGTCTTTCCAGCAGAGGACGCGGGCCCCGGCTCCTCGGCGGAACTCTCGTCAGAAGTGGGCGAAGACGCCGGTGTCAGGTTCGAGGTCTTCGGGTTAGGTACCTTCGGGGTGGGGGTCTTCGGCGTGGAAGAAACCGGCACCGCCACTTCCTGCTCCACCGATTCATCAGGGGTGAAGGTGGCGGGCATCGCCGGACCGGCAGACGGCAAACCCGGCGTCGGCTCGGCAGCCACCGGCTGCACCGAAACACCCGCCCCGGTCACGGTCTCGCCGCTCGCAGCCCCGCCGGTCAGGCCCGTTCCGGGCAGCGACGGTGCGAGGTTCTCACCATCGGCCGTGCCGGTCCGGGTCGCGGGCTCGACCGGGGAGGTCGTGGGGGCTGCGGGGGCCGCCGGCCGGGCCGCTGCGGAACGGTCGGTGCCCGGCTTGATCAGGGGGTCGGTGAACGGTGCGACCGGTTCGCCGGTGGCCGGCGGCTGCGACTCCACAGCTGCCGGAGTTACCTTCCCCGAGGCCTTTTCGCCATCCGAACCGAGGGTTTCCGGCTGGGTCCGCCGGACTTCGGCACTGGCCGCCTCGGCCAGCACCTGGTCCGGAACCTCGGACGTGGGAGCCACCGGGGCCGCAGGCGTGTCAGCCACGGGCACCACGGGCACCTCGGCCACCGGCACCGCAGGCACCTCAGCCACCGGCACCGCGGGCATGTCAGCCACCGGCACCGCAGGCACCTCCGCCACCGGCACCGCAGGCGACCCGGCAACCGGTCCGGCAACACTGGGCGTGGCTTTGCGGGGTGCGGTCTTCTTCGCGGGGGCGCGCTTGGACGTGGGCTTGCGGGCCGCGGTCTGCTTGCCCCCGTCACCGGTCGGCGCCGCGGTCTTGGCGGCCCGCGGCTTACGCACCGGGTTCTTCGAGGGGCGGGGAGCCTGGTCCCCCGGCCCGCCCTCGGTTCTGCCCCCCGCTGGGTCTTGCCGCGCGGACGAGACGGAACCGGCCGCCCGCTCCGTCGGACTGTTCACCGCCGCGGACGCCTTCGCGTCGTCGGGGATGGGGCCGGTCGCCGTCTCGTCGCTCATCAACGTCCTTCGAATTTTGCCTTGCCCGGGCCGTTCTCGATGAACGAGGCGATACCCAGGGCGTGGTCCTTGGTCGCGAACAGGCCGGAGAACAGCCCTCGCTCGATCTCCTGACCGGTGGCCAGGTCGGTCTCCAGACCCCGGTCGATGGCTTCCTTGGCGGCGCGCAGCGCGACGCCGGCACCGCCGACGTACGGTTGTACCCGCCGACGGGCGGCGGCGTAGACCTCCGGGGCGGGTACCACCTCGTCGACCAGGCCGATGGCCAGGGCCTCGGCGGCATCGACGAAACGGCCGCTGAAGATGATGTCCTTCGCCCGGGCCGGGCCGATCAGGCGCGGCAGACGCTGGGTGCCGCCGGCGCCGGGGATCAGGCCGAGCAGAATTTCCGGCTGGCCGAACTGCGCATCGTCTGCGGCGACCCGGAAGTCGCAGGCCAGAGCCAGTTCGCAGCCACCACCGAGCGCGTATCCGGTGACGGCGGCGACGGTGGGCTTGGGAATCGCGGCCACCGCGTCGAACGCCTTCTGCAACCGGGCACCGCGCACGAAGGCATCGGTGTAGTCCATCGACTGCATCTCTTTGATGTCGGCACCGGCGGCGAAGACGTTCTCGCCGCCGTACACGACCACCGCGGCGATGTCGGCGCGGGACGAGGCCTCCTCGGCCGCGCCCCGGATGCCCTCGGTCATATAGGCGTTCAGGGCATTCATCGTCGGCCGCATCAGGCGGATGGTGCCGATCGAGTCCTCCACATCGAGGCGCACGAGCTCTGCCACGTCAGCACTCCCTCTCAGGTGTTCTGCTGCTCAAGTGGTTGCCCGGTCTGTCTACTCGGTGCGGTCGGTGCCCGGAAACCCCCGAGCCTATCGGCCACCCCACATCCGGCGCCCGAGGAGATGCCTCACCGGAGCGTAGGGGGACCGACCGGCGGACGCCCGCGGGCGCGCGTCCGCCGGCAGCCTCGTCCTCCATCCGGCTCCCCCGGGTGGCGGCCCGACGCAGGCCCGCCGCCCGATCGCCCCGGAGAGGAAAGGCTCAGGCCTCGTCGGGCTCGTTGGTGTTCTCGATCAGCTGGGTGACGGTCTGGTGCCAGGTGCGCACGGAACCGAGCACGGCCTCGAGGGTGGCGCTGAGCAGGGGGCCGAGGTCGACACCGTCGGAGACGATCAGGTCGACGGCGACGGCCAGCCGGTCGGCGTTCACCGTGACCTTGACCAGGTTCAGCGCGCTGGTGACGGCGTTGGCGGCCCGCAGCCGGGTGAGCTCGTCACCGGCCATCGAGTCGTCGAGCAGCCACTGGCCGAAGACACGCATCATCGGCGGCTGGGTGTCGAGAGTACGCACGAACAGCATCTGCTCCTGGATCGAGATGGCGACATCGCCGTCCTCGTCGATCCGGGGCTGGTGGCCCTCGTCGATCATGGCGTCCAGCACCTTGCCGCGCAGCGGGTGCTCGTCCGGCGGAGGCGGGAACGAGGGCAGGGAGGTGGGATCCGTCATGGTCCCAGAGCCTAGTCCAGGCACCCGGACGAGCGATGCATTCGTCCCCTTCCCCGTCACCGGAGCGCGCTCGACCCGCCTCCGACCGGCCCTGGACCAGCCCCCGGAGCGAGGATTCCGGCACACTGAGTCAGTGGCCAGGTCTCTTCCGTATCCGCTCGGCGTCCACCCCCGCGACCAGGGCGTCGACGTGGCGGTGATGGCCGCCCACGCCGACCGGGTCCAGCTCTGCCTGCTCGACCCCGATCCGGCCGATGCCGGGCGCTGGAGCGAACGGCGGATCGATCTGCCGAACCTGACCTACGGCATCTGGCACGGCTTCGTCCCCGACGTGCAGCCCGGTCAGCGCTACGGGCTCCGCGTGCACGGCCCCTGGGACCCGCGCGGCGGGCACCGGCACAACCCGGCCAAGCTACTGCTCGACCCGTACGCACGGGCGGTCGTGCCACCGGAACACGGACTGCGCCCCGAGCTCTTCGGTCACCCGGTGGACGCCGAGCTGAAGGGCAACCCGCGCGCGATCGACCACCGCGACTCGATGCCTTACGCCGCCCACGGCGTGGTCCTGCCGGCCTCGCCGCCGGGCCCGTCGACGAAACCGCACACGCCGTGGGCCCGGACGGTGATCTACGAGACGCACGTGCGCGGGCTGACGAAGAACCTGCCCGGGGTGCCCGAGGGGTTGCGCGGCACCTACGCCGGACTGGCCCACCCGGCGACGATCGAGTACCTGACCGGTCTCGGCGTGACCGCGCTGGAACTGCTGCCCGTGCACGTCAGCCAGTCCGAGGGGCATCTCGAGGCCCGGGGCCTGACGAACTACTGGGGCTACAACACGCTCGGGTTCTTCGCGCCGAACCCGGCCTACGCGGCGGCGGACGACCCGGTGGCGGTCGTCACGGAGTTCCGGCAGATGGTGCAGACCCTGCACGAGGCCGGGCTCGAGGTACTGCTCGACGTCGTCTACAACCACACCTGCGAGGCCGGGGTGGTGGGCCCGACGCTGTCGTTCCGCGGGCTCGACGCCGCCACCTACTACCGGCTCGACGGTGACGGGCGGGACATCGACTTCACCGGATGCGGCAACAGTCTCGACTCCACCCAGGCCCGGGTGGTGCAGCTGGTGCTCGACTCCCTGCGGTACTGGGTGCAGGAGATGGACATCGACGGGTTCCGGTTCGACCTGGCCCCCACGCTCGCCCGGGGCCGCAACGAGTACCACGCCGACCACCCCATGCTCGTGGCCATGCGCGTCGATCCGGTGCTCGCCGGGGCCAAGCTGATCGCCGAGCCCTGGGACCTCGGCCCCGACGGCTGGCGCACCGGGCAGTTCCCACCGCCGTTCGCCGAGTGGAACGACCGCTACCGCGACGACGTGCGGGACTTCTGGCTGACCTCCGGCGCCCGGGTCGCGAACGGCGAGACCTCCGGCGGGCTGCGCGATCTCGGCACCCGCATCGCCGGATCGGCCGACACCTTCGATGCCTCGCGCGGTCCGGGGGCCTCGGTCAACTTCATCTCGGCGCACGACGGTTTCACGCTGGCCGACCTGACCGCCTACAACGTCAAGCACAACCAGGACAACGGCGAGGACAACCGCGACGGCACCGACAACAACCACAGCTGGAACCACGGCGTCGAGGGCCCGACCGACGACCTGGCGGTCCTCACCGCCCGCCGCCGCAACATCCGGAACATGCTCGCCACGCTGCTCTTCTCCGCCGGGGTGCCCATGCTCGTGGCCGGTGACGAGTTCGGCCGCAGCCAGAACGGCAACAACAACCCGTACTCGCAGGACAGCCCGGTCTCCTGGCTGGACTGGGACCTCGAGCCCTGGCAGGACGACCTGCTCGCCACCACGCGTCACCTCGTCTCACTGCGCCAGCGGTTCGGTGCCGTGCACCCCTCCCGTTTCTTCACCGGCGAACCCGGGCCCAGCGGCCTGCGGGACGTGGCCTGGTTCGCCGAGGACGGTACCGAGATGACCATGGCGCACTGGGGAGACGCCCAGCGCCGCATGCTTCAGGTGCTCTTCGCCGAGCCCTCCACCTCCGTCGGCACCGGCGGGAGCACCGGTTCCCTGCTGCTCGTCATCGCCGGCGCCGCGCTGCCGCCCACCGTGATCCTGCCCGACGTCTCGCCCCTCAGTTCCTACGAATTGCTCTGGGACAGCGCCGAACCCCGTCCCCCGGCGCCGGGCAGCACCACCCTCCTGCCCCCGGCCACCGAGATCGAGCCCTCCCCCGACTCCGTCAGGTTGTACGTGGCCCGGTGACCGGCCGCGGATCTTGAGTCCGCCCTCACCTCAAGATCGAGTACATCGGGCCCGAGTGAACAGGAGGGCATGCCGGGGCCGGCATCCGACTCGAGCGAGAGGTCGCGGTACCGATGCCGATCCGGGTCTTGGTGGTGGACGATTCGGCACTGATGCGCAGAGCCCTCAAGGAGATGCTGGTCGAGGCCGGGTGCGAGGTGACCACCGCCCGCAACGGCCTTGACGCGCTGGACCAGGTGGCTGCGAACCCGCCCGACGTGGTCACCCTCGACGTGAACATGCCCGAGATGGACGGGATCACCTGCCTGGCCCGATTGATGACCGATCATCCGCTGCCGGTGGTGATGGTCAGTTCACTCACCTCCGCCGATGCGCAGGTCACCTTCGAGGCGCTGGAACTGGGTGCCGTTGACTACGTACCCAAGCCCGGCGGCACGGTCTCCCTCGACATCGACACGGTGCGCGCGGAGTTGGTGGCCAAGGTACGGGCCGCCTCACGGGCCCCGGTACGTCGCGTGGGCGGGCTGCGTGAGCGGTTGCAGCGCCAGCGGGAACAGCAGGAGAGCCCTCTACGCATCCGCCTGGGTCTGGAGCGATTCGACCGCGACGAACAGCAGCTCATCATCGTCCTGCTCGTCAACGGTGTGCGCACTCGTGGCCAGGGTCGCGGTGGAACCTGATCAGACCGTCCGTGACGCGATCTTCTCCCACCTGGCCCGGTATGACGTGGATGAGGTCGTCGAGAGCCTGATACACCACTTGTCCAGCGATGATGCCGGGTTCCGGATGGCGGTGGTCGAGGTGCTGTCGCGGACCACCACGGCCACAGCCCGCCGCATCCCCCAGCTGCTGCACGATCCTGACCCGGACATCCGGATCTTGACCGTGATGGTGCTCTCGTGTCTGCGCACCACCCAGGTGTCGCAGTGGCTGGGCGAACTGGTTCGTGAAGATACGAATCAGCGCGTGGTGGCAGCGGCGATCGGAGAGTTGGCGGCGCTGGAGGGACCGGGCTGCCTGCCGGTCCTGTACGCCGCCCGGACCCGCTTTCCGGCAGATCCTTTCATCGCCTTCTCGGTGGATCAGGCGGCCATGATGCTCGAGGGAGAGGCGTGGTGATTCCCACCGAGGCCACGAGCGCCGGACCGGGTACGTCCGGGACGCGACTACGCGATTCTGATTTCGACCGGCTGCGCGAATACATTTATCGACGTACCGGCATTCAGTTCTCCTTCAGCAAGAGGTACTTCGTCGACAAGCGGGTCCAGGCCATGATGGCCGACCATGGGACAGCCGATTTCTCGGTCTCTTTCTCGGCCCTGCGACTGGGCGACAGAACCCTGGATCAGAAACTCGTCAACGCCCTGACCGTGAACGAGACGTATTTCCTGCGGGAGGACTATCAGTTCGACAGTCACGATATCTCTGGTTCACGAGAAAGCCCTCTGAACGGCGAGTTCCGATGCCGGGCCGAGTTCCGACGCCTCTTTCAGCAGCTGACGGCGCGTCGCCAGACCACGGTCCAGGAGCTCGGCGACGGCACTGTCGATGACGTCTTGGTCAGCGCCAGCCGCTGCGGTCTCGGCAACGGCACGCATCGGGGTCGTCACCAGGAACCCGTTGTGCTGCTGGACCTGACCTGACTCGAGTTCTCCTCGGTGCAGAATCAGGGCCGCATCCTTCTGACGGAAGCCCGGGGGGACGGTCAGGTGAATCCGGTCAGGATTGGCGATACCGAGATCATGCACCGACAGAGCGGTGGCGTGGGACACCACGGCACGCTCCTTGCTCCACAGGAACCAACGGACGAGGTGATCACCCGGTTCTGCCGGTAGATCATCGAACTCCCGCAATCGGTACAGCGCCCGGCCCACCCGAATCCAGTTTCCGCGCTGGGCATGGAAATACTGCGCCTGGTGGGAGTAGTCGACCGTGATGGCCTGCGCTGCGGTGAAGTACCCGCGCTGCCCGGCCGCGACGCGCCAGAGCTCGTCTCTCTCGTCCGACATGGATCCGCCCTCCGGTCCTCCACCGGCTCGTACTCACCCTTGATCACGACGTACGAGCCGCGCATGGCGCCGGCCCCACTTTCGGCTTCTGCCGAGTGGGCCGGAACCGGGACTCGAGTTCCGCGGGGACGGGCCTGCCGTCGGAGGGCCTGAAGCCCACGGCCCGCTTGCCTCCTCGTCGAGTGCGTCCACCACGTTGATCGCGGGGCCGGACTCGTAGGACATGTCAGGGAGACGCCCCCACCGCCCCGGGCGAGGTTCGCACGATTACGAAGGAAGGCGGCCGACCCCCGGAACGCCAACGGCATCGGCCATGGTCACGTGGTCACGCCCGAGCCGTTTGGCGGTGTAGAGCGCGGCGTCGGCGCGGTTCAGGAGCTGGTGCTGGGCCGCCTCCACCGACATGATGTCCGGGCCGTGGACACCGGCCCCTCCGACGCTGACGGTGAGCCGGACCGGAACCCCGTCCGCTCCGTCGGAGTCGGACAGGAGCCACGGGGAGGCCGCCACCGTCGACCGGACCCGCTCGGCCATCGCCGCGACCACCGAGACCTCGGCCCCGGGGAGCACCATGAGCAGCTCCTCACCGCCGTAGCGGCAGAGCAGATCGGGTGGGCGCAGCACCGAGCGGATGGTCGTGGCCAGGTGCCGCAGCACCTCGTCGCCCACGAGATGGCCATAGGTGTCGTTCACGGCCTTGAAGTGGTCGGCATCGATCATCAGCACACCGATGGGGGTGCCGGTACCACGGGCGTGCTCAAGGGCCTGGCGCAGTCGGCTCAGACCCTCACGCCGGTTGGACAGGCCGGTGAGCTCGTCCGCCCCGGCCTGGCGGCGCAGGTCCGCCTGCAGGTCGGCGGTGTACAGAGTCATGGCGAGCAGGTCGGCCACCAGTTCGACGATGCGTTCCAGTCCCTCGTCATCGCTCTGCGAGGTCTCGACCACGAGCAGCCCGGGCGCATCGCCGATGGAGAAGGAGGCACGGTGACGACGGGCCCCCGGGCCGGCCGCGACCAATTGCAGCGGATCGCAGTCCCGCGCACTGAGAACCTGCAGCCCGGAGGCGTCTTCGCGCACGATCGCCCCGGAATCGGCCGCGGTCGCCTCCAGAAGGGCGTCCAGCACGGCCCCGGCGACCCGTTCCGGGGCGCAGGCCCGTCCGGCCGCGACGGCCGCAGCACTGACCGAAGCAATGGCCCTCGCCACCGACTGGAACCGGAGCACCTCGGCGACCAGGTCGTTGTAGGCGATCGCCACCGTGCCGAGCTCGTCCTCCGAGTCCACCGGCAGCGTCCACCGTTCCCGGTCCCCCAGACCGGTGACGCCGGTGTCGGTGGCCACCGCCAGATGGCGTCCGGTGAGGTCCATCCCCCGGGCCAGCGCACGCATACGGCTGCCCACCACCGCCCGGGCCAGGAGATAGTTCACCCCGCCGACGAGCAGTCCCGCCCCCACGCACAGGGCCTGGAACGACCAGTGGAAAGCGACCCCGGACGGCACGCCCATCAGAACGAGAACCGGTGGGAAGACCAGTCCGACGAGCAGCCCGAAGGCACTCATCCACAACCCCAGATCGACGAACACCCGCCTGGTCAGGCGCCACCGCCGAGTCGACACCGTTGCCGATCGTCGTCCTGCCCCGCCACCTTGAGCCCGGCCCTACCGCGGCGTCCGGAACCCGAAGAACCCGGTCCTGCGCCGCCGGGCGAAACCCAGCGAAAGGTACAGCCGGATGGCATTCTCGTTCGAGGCGGCGGCATGCATGAGCGGGGTCTCGCCGCGTTCGCGGATGCCGTGCGCGACGGCCTTCACCAGCCGGGTGCCCAGGCCCTGCCCACGATAGGCCGGATCGGTGCAGACCGCGCTGATCTCCCTCCAGCCCGGTGGATGCAGCCGCTCCCCCGCCATCGCCACGAGCGCACCGCCGCGCCGGATGCCCAGATAGGTGCCCAACTGATACGTGCGGGGCTCGAAGGGGCCCGGGCGGGTGCGGGCGACCAGGTCGAGCATCTCGGCCACGTCGGCCTCCCCGAGCCGGACCGCCTCCTCGTCGGGAGCGGTGACCAGATCGTCCGTCGCCACCAGCTGTACCCCCTCGCCCTGCATCGCGATCTCCCAGCCGGCCGGCAGCGTCCCGGCGAGCGCCGGGCTGCCCGACAACGCCACGATCTGTCCCGGCCCGGCCAGTTCCGCGAGGTCACGCCAGATCTCGGGGTCCGGCACCGTCGACACGTTCGGCACGGCCACGAAGGGTGACACGTCGCGCGGGTAGCGGCGTGCCCGCCCGACCGATTCGGCGAAGTGGGTGTGCGGGCCGGTGAGCGAGGCCCACGCCGGGTTGTCGAGCGGGTGGACGTCGTGGTCACCATGGGCGCGCGGCGTTCCGGTCAGCGCAGGGACGCCCGGGGTGAGCGGGTGCGCAGAGCCACCAGAGGGGCCACCCGAGGTGGGGTCCCCGGATGCGGGGTCCCCGGATGCGGGGGCGGGCTGGACGGTGGTCATCGGGTCCTTTCGATCAGGTGTGGGCTCGGTGGGAACCAGTGCCGACTCGGGGCCGGCTCTGGACCGGCTCGGGACTGGTTCGGGACTGGTTCGGGGTCGGTGGACGAGGTCAGGCCGGCTGCGGCGCCCGGCGGGGACGGTCGAGGGCGAAGAGCGGGTCGGGACGTTTTCCGTCGACCGCGAGATCGGCCAGGATGCGGCCGATCTCGGGGACGAACTTGAAGCCGTGCCCGGAGAATCCGGCGGCCACGACGATCGGGCCGCGCCGGTCCAGCACGAACGTCTCGTCCGGGGTCGTGGTGTAGGTGCAGCTGATCGGTGCGGCGGTCGAGGCATCGAGACCGGGCAGCCAGGTGCGCACGTACTCCTCCAGCGCGGCCGCCAGTTCGGGGCGGGGGCGGAAGTCACGGCGGTCCGGGTCGACCCGCGGCCCGACGCCGTGAAAGCCGACCTTGACCCCTTCGCCGGGAGTGGCCAGACCGTAGATCCCGCTGTGGAACTTCTGAAAATTGTTCGCATCCGGGGCTATCCGGTGCACGAAGCTGGGCCAACCGGCCTCCCCGGCGACCGGTACGAAGTGCGCCGGCTGCTCCTGCGTCACCCGCAGCCGGGGCAGGGGCACCAGCCCGGCCAGCAGGTGCTCGGTCCAGGCCCCCGCCGCCACCACGACCCGGCGGGCCCGCAGAGGAAGCCGGTCGGGTTCGGTCTCGACCTCGACGCATCCGTCGTCGACCACCCGGATCCGCTGGACCCGGGTGCGGTGCAGCACCACCGCCCCCCGCTCACCCGCCGCGGACTGCAGCGCGGCGACGGCGTGGTCGGCGTGCAGCCGGCCGCTGCCCGGGTGGTACAGCGCGCGGCTGTCGACCCGGAGGCCGGGCCAGCGCACCTCGGCCTCCGCGGCGTCCAGCCAATGACTCTCCACCCCCTCGGCCTGCAGCCCGGCGTGCAGCCGGTCCAGATCGGGCGAACCGCCGTGGTCGACGCCGCCGGTGACAGTCAGCAGCGACGCACCCGACTCACCCTCGAGCTCCCGCCACAAACTCCCCCGCCCGCCGCGCCAGCCCGATGTGTAGCGGGTCGGGGTAGGACAACCGGAAGATGCGCGACGCCCCGTGCGAAGCCCCCTGCGTGTGACCGAGTTCGAACCGTTCCAGCAGCAACACGTCGAGCCCTCGCCCGGCCAGTTGCCAGGCCGCAGCCGACCCCATCGCACCACCGCCGACCACGATCACGTCCGCGTCGCGCCGATCACCCCTCGTCGCCGTTCCCACTGCGTCCACCTCCGAAGACCCGTCCTGTTCCGAACCCAATCATCACCGATTTGGTTGACAAAAGGTAATGGGCGTTTTAGCTTGCTTCGCAGAGTGATTCACCGCACCCGGGAGTCACCGTCGACGCACCGGTCACAGAGAGGGCGAGCCGTGAACTGTCAGCTCCGCCATGCCCTGTGCCGCACCCAGCACGTCGCCCCCGCGCCCGCCCGTCGCGCCTCCTGTTGTCGGATCTGACTGACCCTCAGCACTTCTGACTGCTCTGCAACACTTTTCATGCTTCACGCACGGTGCGCGCCATCATGCCCGCATCCCCCAAGGAGACGTTCCCGTGAGCGCCGATTCCTCCGTCGTACCCCGCCTGCAGGTTGACACCCCACCTCCCGACGACCTCCTGATCAGCCGACCCGTCGTCCGGTCCCGGCACCCCTGGCGCTGGGTCGCGACCGCCGTGGTCCTGGTCGTCACGGCCCAGGTCGTACACGGTCTGATCAGCAACCCCTTCTACCAGTGGGACCGATTCCGCTTCTGGTTCACGCAGCCGTCCGTCCTCGACGGCCTGCTGCTGACACTGGAGGTAGCGGTCTGGAGCGCGGTGCTCGGGCTGCTCGGCGGCGTGGTGCTGGCCCTGATGCGGCTCTCGGGCATCGCCCTGCTGCAGGCCGTGAGCTGGACCTACATCTGGATCTTCCGCGCCGTCCCGCTGATCGTGCTGCTGCTGTTCCTGTTCAACTTCTCCGCCCTCTACCCCCAGCTGAGCATCGGCATCCCGTTCGGCCCGTCGTTCTCCGACGTCGACACCACCGACCTGCTCGGCTACACGGTGATCGGCATCATCGGGCTGAGTCTCAACGAGGCGGCGTACGCGGCCGAGGTGGTGCGCGCCGGTCTGGCCTCGGTCGACCAGGGGCAGCACGAGGCGGCGAACGCCCTGGGGCTGAGCCGGGCCCGGCAGTTCCGCCGGATCGTGCTCCCTCAGGCGCAGCGCGCGATCGTACCGGCCTACGTGAACCAGCTCGTCGGCCTGATCAAGGCCAGCTCGCTGGTCTCCTACGTGTCACTGCTCGACCTGTTCGGCACCGTGCAGACGCTGGGCGCCACCTTCCCCGGTGACATCGTGCCGCTGCTGCTGGTGGCCACGGTCTGGTACGTGATCCTCACCAGCGTGCTCTCGGTGGTGCAGTACTACGTGGAGCGCCACTACGCCCGCGGTTCACAGCGCACGGTGCCCCCGACGCCCTTCCAGCGGCTGCGCACCATCACCCGGAAGAGGTTCGCATGAGCGAGAAGACAGCCGTCGAGATCCGCGGCGCCACGAAGTCGTTCGGCACCCACCGAGTGCTCGACGGCATCGACCTCGACATCCGGGCCGGGCAGGTGGCTGCCGTCATCGGGCCCTCCGGCGCCGGGAAGTCCACGCTGCTGCGCACCATCAACCACCTCGACCAGCTCGACCTCGGCTATGTCAAGGTGCTGGGTGAACTCATCGGTGTGCGCGAACACCGTGGCCGGCTGCACGAACTCGGCGACCGGGCGATCCGGCAGCAACGCTCGCGCATCGGTTTCGTCTTCCAGAACTTCAACCTGTTCCCGCACCTGACCATCCTGGAGAACGTGACCGAGGCACCTCGTGCACACCGGCGTCCCACGCCGGAGAAGAGAGCCCTCGAACTCCTGGAGAAGGTGGGCATCGCCGAGAAGGCGCACGCCTACCCTCGTCAGCTCTCCGGCGGGCAGCAGCAGCGGGCGGCGATCGCCCGGGCCCTGGCCCTGGAACCCGAGCTCATCCTGTTCGACGAGCCGACCTCGGCCCTCGACCCCGAGCTGGTCGGTGAGGTGCTTGCCGTGATCAAGGAACTGGCCCGCACCGGAACGACTCTCGTCATCGTCACGCACGAGATCGGCTTCGCCCGGGAGGTGGCCGACCTGGTCTTCTTCCTCGACGGAGGGCGCCTGGTCGAGCACGGCCCGGCCGCCGAGGTGATCGACAAACCGCAGCATCCTCGCACCCGCGAGTTCCTCGGCAAGGTCTTGTAACTCCCCCCCACATTCCCCACACCAGAACCATTTCCCGAGGAGAACCATGTCCACCCCCCGACGCCGTGCCCTCTTCACGGCCGCCCTGGCGCTGAGCGTTACCACCACACTGACGGCCTGCGGCGGCGACGCGGACGCCGACAGTGCCCCGGCCGCCACGAGCGGCACCTCGAAGGTGAAGATCGCGGTGGCCACCGGCGACCCGTACACCGAGACCACGATCGATGTGCCGGTACAGAGCGACATCCGCTCCCAGCTGCCCCAGAAGATCCTGGACAGCGGTGAACTGGTGATCGGCGTCGGCTCGCTGCCCTCGGGTTTCCCCCCGCTGGCGTTCACCGGCACCGACGCCAAGACGATCACCGGCGCCGAGCCCGACCTGGGCCGGCTGGTCGCCGCCACGCTCGGGCTCACCCCCAAGGTCTCCAACGTGACCTGGGAGAACCTCTTCGTCGGGATCGACAGCGGCCGCAACGACGTCGGTTTCTCCAACATCACCGACACCGAGGAACGCAAGGCCAAGTATGACTTCGCCTCCTACCGCAAGGACGAGCTCGGCTGGGAGGTGAACAAGGACAGCACCTGGAACTTCGACGGTGACTACCAGAACCTGGCCGGCCTGACCGTCTCCGTCGGCGCGGGCACCAACCAGGAGAAGATCCTGCTGGAGTGGAAGAAGAAGCTCGAGGCCGAGGGCAAGAAGCTCGAGGTGAAGTACTACACCGACCACAACGGCAGCGCGCTGGCCCTGGCCTCGGGCAAGATCGACGCCTATTTCGGCCCGAACCCCGGTATCCAGTACGCCATTGCCCGCGGCGCCGCGGGCAGCACCCCGACCCGCAGCGCGGGCACCTACTCGGGCGCCGGCGAGTCGCTGCAGGGTCTGATCGCGGCCACCTCGAAGAAGGGCAGCGGCCTGAACGAGCCGGTCGCCGCGGCCATCAACTATCTGATCGAGAACGGCCAGTACGACGCCTGGCTGAAGGCCTACAACCTCCAGAACGAGGCCGTCGAGAAGTCCGAGATCAATCCGCCCGGTCTCCCCCTCGACAACTCCTGAGAAGACACCCATGGTGGACGCGGACGTCCACCATGGGTGCCCCTCATCTCTGAGATCGTGCGGAAGTCAGCGGTGGACGCGGGACAGCAGACGCCCGACCGCCCGCAGCGGGACCTCGACCCAGCCCGGGCGGTGCCGGGTCTCGTAAACCACTTCGTACAGGGCCTTGTCGAGTTCCAGGGCCCGCAGCAGCGCACCGTCCTGGCGCGGGTCACGGCCCGCCTCGGTGGCGTACCCGTTGAGATAGGCCTCGCGGCACTCGCCGGCCCAGGTGGACGCGGCCAGCGAACGCGGGTCGTCGTCCGCGAGCCCGAGGACCGAGTGCCGGGCGGCGTAGTCGAACGAGCGCAGCATGCCCGCGACGTCGCGCAGGGCCAGATCGGGGTCACCACGCTCGGCCAGGGGCCGCAACGGTTCGCCCTCGAAGTCGAGCAGCACCCACCCCCGGCTCTCGGAGTACAGGGCCTGGCCCAGGTGCAGGTCACCGTGCACGATCTGCAGGTCGGGGGCCTCGCTCAGGCCGCTCACCTGATCGATCACGTCCCTGGCCGCGTCGGCGTACTCGGCCAGGGCCGGGGCCGCCCCCAGCGCCCAGTTCAGACGCTGGTGCAGGTGCTCGGCCAGCGCCGAGAGCGTGGCCGGGGTACTGGGCCGGGTCGGCAGGGCCGCCGCGAGCGCCGCGTGCACGGCCGCGGTGGCGGCGCCCAGCTGGGACGAGAGACCCGCGAAGGTCTCCCCGTTGGTGACGGCACTGGTGGCGACGCGCCAGCCGTCGGCACTGCCGGCGACGAACTCGGCCGCCGCGGACAGGTGTCCCCAGGCCGGCTGACCGCCGGGCTGCACCCACTCGCCCTCGACCCAGCCGACCAGCCGCGGCACCCGCTCGTTGCCGGCCCGGGCCAGGGCACCGGGCACCACCACGTCGGGGTTACGGCCGGGCTGCAGCACCCGGAACAGCTTGATCATCACCGGTTCCGAGCCGTCCGAGCCGTCTGCGCCGACGATGATCGAGGTGTTCGACTGCTCCCCCGAGAGCACCTTCGCGGCCCGGTGCGGATCCGGCGGGGCCTCACCGGCGCGACGCACACCCCGCACCCGGCTGCGCGGGGTGCCGGCCTGCGACATCGCCTCTCCCGAACCGGCGATCAGCTCGGTCCAGGCGGAGACGAAGTCCGGGTCGTGCGGCGCGTCGTAGACGTACCGCGGCCCGTCGGGCGTGCGCAGCTCACCGAGCAGCGCGTGGGCCAGGTCGGGCACCGGCTCGCTGCGGTAGGTCAGCGGAACCTGGTAGGTGGCGGCCCCGGTCGCCGTCGAACTGCCGGTGGCCGACTGGCCGGCCGGCAGCGCGCTGATCAGGTGCACGACGATGCCGACCTTGCGGTCGATGGCCGCCTGGGGTGCGAGCACCGCGGTGGGGAGTGCGAACTCCCCGGTCGCGGGCTCGACGTGCGACGGCTGCGGCACCGGCGGGACCAGCATGATCTGGCCCGCCGGCGACAGGGTCACCCCGCCGTGACCGGCCGAGAACCAGCGCTGCCGGGGCAACCAGCTGGCCAGCAGGCCGGCCACGTCGACGGCTCCCGTCGACGGACCGCCCGGCTCGTTCATCGGGCGGCTCCTGCGCTCGCGCTCGCGGCGACGGAATTCCCGATCGAGGGGGCGGTGGGGTCGATCGGCGGGGAGATCGACAGCCAGTAGAAGTCCCGGGACCCCATGCTGAGATTGAGCTCACCGTTCTGCGGCACCGGCTTGAACCCGGTCCCGCCGAAGATGTCGCTGATCTCGTGGTCGGCGGTCCAGTGCGGCAACGTCAGCGTGGTGGCCTGGGCCGTGCGGCTGAGGTTGTTGACGCACAGCAGGATCTCCGGGGCCGCCCCGGTCTCGGGGTCGCCCTGGTAGACCCGCAGGAACGCCAGAACTCCCGGGTTGTCGGCCTCGACCGCCTGGTACGTGCCCATGCCGAACGCCGGGTGATCACGCCGGATCTGCAGCATCGAGCGCACCCAGTTCAGCAGCGAGCTCGAGGTGGCCATCTGGGCCTCCACGTTCACCGCCGCGTAGTGGTACTGCAGTGACTGCACGGCCGGCAGGTAGAGCTTGCCGGGGTCGGCGGTGGAGAAACCGGCGTTGCGGTCGGGGGTCCACTGCATAGGGGTGCGCACCGCGTCGCGGTCGGGCAGCCAGATGTTGTCGCCCATGCCGATCTCGTCGCCGTAGTACAGCGTCGGGCTGCCCGGCATGGACAGCACCAGCGCGTGCGCCAGCTCGATCTCCGCGCGGGAGCCGTCGAGCAGGGTCGCGAGCCGGCGCCGGATGCCGATGTTGGCGCGCATGCGCGGGTCGGGTGCGTACCAGCCGTACATCGCGGCGCGTTCCTCGGTGGTGACCATCTCGAGCGTGAGCTCGTCGTGGTTACGCAGGAACGTGCCCCACTGGCCGTGCGAGGGGATGTCGGGGGTCTCGGCCAGGATGTCGATGATCGGCTTGGCCTTCTCGTCACGCAGCGCGTAGTAGATGCGCGGCATCACCGGGAAGTGGAAGCACATGTGGCACTCGGGCTCGTCCTCGGTACCGAAGTACTCGACGACGTCTTTGGGCCACTGGTTCGCCTCGGCCAGCATGATCCGGCCGGGGTACTCGTCGTCGATCGTCGTGCGCAGCTTGCGCAGGAAGTCGTGGGTCTGCGAGAGGTTCTCGCAGTTGGTCCCATCCTCCTCGAACAGGTAGGGCACGGCGTCGAGCCGGAAGCCGTCGATGCCCATGTCCATCCAGAAGCGGACGACGTCGAGGATCGCCTCCTGTACCGCCGGGTTCTCGAAGTTGAGGTCCGGCTGGTGGCTGAAGAAGCGGTGCCAGAAGTACTGCCGCCGCACCGGGTCGAACGTCCAGTTACTGGACTCGGTGTCGACGAAGATGATCCGCGCGTCCGAGTAGAGCTCGTCCGTGTCGCTCCAGACGTAGAAGTCCCCGTAGGGGCCCTCCGGGTCATTGCGGCTGGACTGGAACCACGGGTGCGCGTCCGAGGTGTGGTTGATCACCAGGTCGGTGATCACCCGCAGGCCCCGGGCGTGCGCCTGGGCCACGAACTCCTGGAAGTCCGGCATCGTGCCGAACTCCGGCAGCACGGCGCAGTAGTCGGCGATGTCGTACCCACCGTCACGCAGGGGCGACGCGTAGAAGGGGGGCAGCCAGAGGCAGTCGACACCGAGGGACTGGATGTAGTCCAGCTTGCCGATCAACCCGGTGAAGTCACCGGAGCCCGACCCGTTCGAGTCGGCGAAGGCGCGCACGAGCACCTCGTAGAAGACGGCCTTGCGGTACCAGTTGGGATCGTTGTCGAGACCGGGATGGATACCCGCGCCACCGATGTTCCTGGGCAACTCAGAGCCTCCTGACGTGGAGGACGTGGGCGGGCTGGAAGTAGGGGTCGAGACTGACGAAGTTGTGCTCCTGCCACGGGTAGGTCGTACCGGTGATCAGGTCTTCGACGATGAACCCGTCGAACCAGTCCAGGCCCAGGGCGGGCATGTTCAGGTGCACGATCGTCTCTCGGGTGGCGTGCGGATCGAGGTTGACGACGACGATGAGCACGTCCTCGGGGCCACCGGCCGTCTCCCTCGACTCCAGACGCCGCGAGTAACAGATGATCTGCTCGTCGTCGACGTCGTGGAACACGGTGTTGCGCAGGCGCTGCAGTGCCTTGTGGTGACGCCTGATGTCGTTCAGCCGCGTGATGTACGGCGCGATCGAGCGGCCGTGGTTGGCGCCGCCCGCCTCATAGCTCTTCCAGTCCCGCGGGCGGTACTGGAACTTCTCGCTGTCCAGATACTCCTCACGGCCCGGCAGGGGAGCGCCCTCACACAGTTCGTAGCCGGAGTACATACCCCAGCTCGGCGAGAGGGTGGCTGCCAGCACGGCCCGTAGCTTGAAGGCCGAGGGCCCCGCGTTCTGCAGGAAGTCGTGAAGGATGTCAGGTGTGTTTGGCCAGAAGTTCGGCCGCATGTAGTCCGCACTTGAGCCCGTGAGCTCGGTGATGTACTCGGTGATCTCTTCCTTGGTGTTCCGCCAGGTGAAGTACGTGTACGACTGGTGGAAACCGACCTTGCCCAGGGTCTGCATCATGGCGGGCCGGGTGAAGGCCTCGGCCAGGAAGAGCACCTCCGGGTGCTCGGCGTTCACCGAGCGGATCAGCCACTCCCAGAACGACACCGGCTTGGTGTGCGGGTTGTCCACCCGGAACACCTTCACGCCGTGACCGATCCAGTGCCGTACCACCCGCAGCACCTCGGCGCCGAGCCCGGCCGGGTCGTTGTCGAAGTTGATCGGGTAGATGTCCTGGTACTTCTTCGGCGGGTTCTCGGCGTAGGCGATGGTGCCGTCGGCGCGCGTGGTGAACCACTCCGGGTGTTCCTTGGCCCAGGGGTGGTCGGGCGCACACTGCAGCGCCAGGTCCAGCGCGATCTCCAGACCCAGCGCCGTGGCCGTGCTGACGAAGTGGTCGAAGTCGTCGAGCGTGCCCAGATCGGGGTGGACCGCGTCGTGGCCGCCCTCGTCCGAGCCGATGGCCCAGGGAGAGCCCGGGTCGGTCTCACCCGGTGTCAGCGTGTTGTTGGGGCCCTTGCGGTTGACCCGGCCGACCGGGTGGATCGGCGGCAGGTAGACGATGTCGAAGCCCATCGCCGCAGCGGCGTGCAGACGTTCCTCGGCCTGCCGGAACGTGCCGGAGATCCAGCGCCCGTTCTCGTCCAGCCGGGCCCCCTCGGAGCGGGGGAAGAGCTCGTACCAGGTGGAGTAGAGCGCCCGTTCGCGCTGCACCTCCAGGCGCAACACCGGCGAGGGCGAAACCAGGTCACGCAGCGGGCTCTCCGCCAGGGCGCCCTTCACCTGCACCGACAGGCCGGCGGCCAGGCGCTCGGAGACGGAACGGTTGCTGTTGCGCAGCACCGCCGCGGCCTCGGACAGGTTGAGCATCGGCTTGCGGCGCTGCTTGGTCTCCTTGACCGCGCGCTCCATCAGCCGGGCACCCTCCTCGAGCATCAGCTCGACGTCGACGCCCGAGCCGATCTTGATCACGGCGTCGTGTTCCCAGGTGCCGTACGGGTCGCTCCAGCCCTCCACCACGTACGACCACATCCCGATCCGGTCGGGCGTGAAAGTGGCGTGGTAACGGTCGGTCCCGGGAGCACCGGGAGTCATCCGGACCTCGCTGTGGCGTCTGCCCTCGGGATCGATGAGGACGGCGGTCGCGGCGACGGCGTCGTGGCCCTCGCGGAACACCGTGGCGCTCACCGCGATCGTCTCACCGGCCACGGCCTTGGCCGGCCAGCGACCGCCGTCGACATGCGGGGTCACCCCGGTGACGGGGATGCGGCCGATGCCCGGACGCCCGAGGACCACCGGCGCGTTCTCCCCCTTGCCCTCGGCGAGGTAGGGGGCGACGCTCGCGGGGAGCGCGGCGTCCTTGCCGTTGTAGTCAGGAGTCGTGCTCGCTCGTGTCTCCATAGGTTTACCCGTTCCCGCGACACCCGAAGTGCGGCCGATCTGATCAAAGCCACTGTGGAGGCTCATGGACGCTCCCGACGACCTTCCCGGCGAGGCGCCATCTCGACGGCCGGCCCCCCGCCTCTTCTGAACAACTTCCGACAAACAAGAAACAAGGCCTGCTGCGTACCAGACTCGACCATGGCGGGGGGTTCCCGCATTTCCACCGCGCCCCTTGACCCGAGCCGTACCCATCAGTTCACTGGTACGCCATCGAAAGACGGGATGAACCACCGGCGGGCCGGAAGCTCCGGTGACCGTCGGGCCACCACCACGAACCATGGTCGCGCCACGACAGCCCCTGGCCCAGATCCAACCAGACGGTAGTTTCAGGGTGATCACTGCGGTGCTTCAGAACCTATCGGCACGCCCGGACCGAAACTTCTTGCGAGTTGTGCAAGAGGTTCACACTGATGGCCGCGCACCGGAGCCCGGATGACCTAGGGTTGGCCCGGTGAGAGCGATCCGCAGATTCACTGTCCGGACCGTCCTGCCCGAGCCGCTCGCGCCCCTGGCCGAGCTCGCGAGCAACCTCCGATGGTCATGGCACCAGCCCACCCTCGAACTCTTCGCGTCGCTGAGCCCGGCCCGCTGGGAAGCAGCGCGCCGCGATCCGGTGGCGATGCTCGGGTCGTTCTCCCCGGAGGAGCTCCAGGCGCTCGCCGCCGACGAGGAGTTCGTCGCCCGGGTGCGGGAGGCCTCCGATGTCCTGCACACCTACCTCACCGAGCCGCGCTGGTACCAGACGCTCGCCCAGGAGCTCGCGGCCGAGAACCGTGAGCCGGCGCCCCGGTCCATCGCCTACTTCTCTCCGGAGTTCGGCATCACCGCGGTCCTGCCGCAGTACTCCGGCGGCCTGGGCATCCTGGCCGGTGACCACCTGAAGTCGGCCAGCGACCTCGGGGTGCCGATCGTCGGGGTCGGCCTGCTCTACCAGCGCGGATACTTCGAGCAGTCACTCACCCGCGACGGCTGGCAGCACGAGGACTACCCGGTGCTCGACCCGCACGAGCTGCCGATCTCCCTGCTGCGCGAGCCCGACGGCTCGCCCGCCGAGGTCACCGTGACCCTGGCCGGCGGGCGTCCCCTGGTCGCGCACGTGTGGAAGGCGCAGGTAGGACGCGTCCCCCTGCTGCTGCTCGACTCCGACCACGAGGCGAACGACGAGGCGGCCCGGGCCGTCACCGACCGGCTCTACGGCGGCACCCCCGAACACCGACTGCACCAGGAGATCCTGCTCGGGGTCGGCGGCGTGCGCGCCCTCCGGCTGTGGAGCCGGCTGTCCGGTGCCCCGGCGCCGGAGGTCTACCACACGAACGAGGGCCACGCCGGGTTCCTCGGCCTGGAGCGGATCAGCGAGCTGGTCGGCACCGGCCTGAGCTTCGACGAGGCGCTCGAGAGCGTTCGCTCCGCGACCGTCTTCACCACCCACACGCCGGTGCCGGCGGGCATCGACCGGTTCGCCCGTGAACTGATCATGAGCCACTTCGGGCCGGAGGCCGGTCTTCCCGGTCTGGACGTCGAGCGCGTCCTGGCGATCGGTGCGGAGAGTTACGAGGGCGGCGACCCCTCCGTGTTCAACATGGCAGTGATGGGCCTGCGCCTGGCCCAGCGCGCCAACGGCGTCTCGCAGTTGCACGGCGTGGTCAGCCGGGAGATGTTCGACGGTCTGTGGCCGGGCTTCGACCCGCCCGAGGTGCCGATCACCTCGATCACCAACGGGGTGCACGCGCCCACCTGGGTCGACCACCGGATGATCGAGCTGGCCGAGAAGCACATCGGCCCGCAGATCCGCACCGAGGCCCGGGCCTGGGAGGAGATCGCCAAGGTCCCCGACGCGCAGCTCTGGGCCACCCGCCGTGACCTGCGCGCCGACCTGGTCACCGAGGCCCGGCAGCGGGTGCGCGCCTCCTGGCTCAAGCGCGGCGCCAGCAACGCCGAGCTGCACTGGATCGACGGCATTCTCGATCCGGACGTGCTCACGGTCGGTTTCGCCCGCCGGGTGCCCACCTACAAGCGGCTCACCCTGATGCTGCGCGACCCCGAGCGCCTGAAGCGCCTGCTGCTGCACCCGGAGCGCCCCGTGCAGCTGGTGATCGCGGGCAAGTCGCACCCGGCCGACGAGACCGGCAAGCGGCTGATCCAGCAGATGGTGCGCTTCGCCGACGAGGCCGAGGTACGGCACCGCATCGTCTTCCTGCCCAACTACGACATCGCGATGGCCCAGTCGTTGTACCCGGGCTGCGACGTCTGGCTGAACAACCCGCTGCGTCCCTTCGAGGCCTGCGGCACCAGCGGTATGAAGTCGGCCCTCAACGGAGGGCTCAACCTTTCGGTGCTCGACGGCTGGTGGGACGAGTGGTTCGACGGGGAGAACGGCTGGGCCATCCCGACCGCCGACGGGGTGGAAGACCCTAACTACCGTGACGACCTCGAAGCCGCGGGCCTCTACGACCTGCTCGAGAACGAGGTGGCGCCGCGCTTCTACGACCGCGACGCCGAAGGTCTGCCCCAGCGCTGGCTGTCGATGGTGCGGCACACCTTCTCCTCGCTCGGGCCGAAGGTGCTCGCCAGCCGGATGGTGGCCGACTACGTGCGCCAGCTCTACCTGCCCGCCGCGAACGCCGGCCGGGCCACCACCCCCGAACGGGCCCGTGACCTGGCCGCGTTCAAGAGCCGGGTGCGCGCGTCCTGGCCCGGGGTGCGGGTCGAGCACGTCGACTCCTCCGGGCTGTCCGACTCGCCGCAGGTCGGCGACGAGATGAGCGTGCGGGCCGTGATCTCCCTGGACGGGCTGACGGCCGACGACGTCGAGGTGCAGGTGGTGCACGGCCGGGTCTCCCCGGAAGACCGGATCACCGACTTCGTCGTGCAGGACCTGCTGTACTCCGGCCCCGCTGACAATGATCCGGCCGACGGCCGGCATGTCTTCGAGGGCCGCCTGAAACTGCGCCGCACCGGCCCGTTCGGCTACACCGTGCGGGTGCTGCCGAAGCACGAGGGCCTGGTGGCCCCGGCCGAACTGGGGCTGGTCACCAACGCCTGAGGAGAGCACCGGTCGGGACGATCGTGTGCATTCCTTGCGCTCCGGCCGCAAGGAATGCACACGATCTCTGGCCTCCATCAGGTATTAGCCCCCTTGCGCACTGCGTACGGTTACGGGCAGTCTGCGGAGCGTGCCCGCACCCATCAGCCGTTCGCCCCGGTGAACGAGGCGCCGCCTCGCGATCACGGGTCCCCTGGGCCCGGCTTCGCGCTCCACGGGCCCGACCCTCTGGAGACGGTGCGCGACGCGATCCTCCGGCGCGATCCCGGCGACTTCGTCCTCTGCTTCACCCTCGACGGCCGGTTGCGCGTGCCCCGGCGCGAGGGTGACATCGTCGTGCGGGGCCGCGACGATCTGGACCGGGCCGCCCGGGATGTGCGGCTGATGATCCAGGAGCTGTCCTGGACCCCGTCGCGGCGCTTCGTCTCTTCCGGCGAGGTGACCGAGGAGGCTGTGGTCGTCGTGCACCAGCGGGTCCGGCCGGGCGGGCGGACGACCGCTCCCCCGTCCGGTCTCGAGGAACTCCGGGTGCCCCTGCGGGTGGTCGCCGTCCTCGAACCCGACGGGCTGATCAGCAGTCTCACGGTGTGGCTGGACTGGGCGGCGCTGTCCGATCCGCAGGGCACCGCCTCCGCCGAGGGGGCCGCCAGCGCCCTGGTCACCCTCGCGCGCTCCCGTGACGACCGGGGCCTGCGGGTGCTGCAGACCCCGCCCGCCCCGCTGATCGAGCCCTTCCGGCCCGATCCGGAGCCCAGCGCTCCGGGCCGGCCCAGACCGATGGGCCGAGGTGCCCTCTGGTGGGCGCTGCACCGTAACGCGCTGGCCGGTGGGCTGATGGCTCTCGCCGCCGTGCTCGTGGTGGGCTGGGTCGGGCTGGTCGTGCTCGCTCCCGCGCGAGAGCGGCCACCGGCGTCGGACGGCGCCTTGAAGGCGGCCGACAGCGTCACGGATCCGGGCGGCCGGCAGATACGGGACCGCCCGGCCCCGGTGGTGTCATCGCCGGATCCGGGCGTACCGCCGACCGTTCAGGAGGGTCAGGAGATCACGTTCCTGTCCGACGTGCTCTTCCCCTCCGGCTCCTTCCGGCTCTCGCCACGGGCCCACGGCCGCCTGGAACAGCTGGCCGCCCAGATCCGCGAGACCGGGGTGCGGGGCCGGATCCAGGTCAACGGGTACACCGACAGCATCGGTAGTGATCAGCTGAACCTGGACCTGTCCCGCCGGCGGGCGAGCGCCGTGGCCACCGCGCTGAGCCGTGAGCTCCGGGGTGTCGACGTGAAGCTGCTGGTGCAGGGTTTCGGCGAGACCAGCGCCCGCGCCGACAACTCGACCGAGGCCGGCCGGCGGCTGAACCGGCGCGTGATCGTGGTGCTACCTCTCGCCCCGCCCTGATGCGGTGCCCCCGCGGGCACCGCATCAGGGGTGGAATCAGTTCTCTCTCGAGCGTTTCGGCGCGAGCACGAACAGGTACGCCACCGCGCCGATCACCACGAGCGCCAGCACGAGCAGCGTGATGATGAGGACCGGTGAGGTGCCGCCGTCCTCGGTCTCGGTCGCCGCTGTGGCAACGGTGGTTCCGGGGGCCGCCGCCTCCGTCCCGGTCGCGGCGGACGACGGCTCGGGTGACGCGGTCGACACCTCGTCGCCCTTGCGCGCGGTGAAACCGAACTCGCCGGAAATCGGGTGACCGTCGGACGAGGTCACCCGCCACTGCACGGTGTAGTCACCGGCGGGCCGTCCCGCCGAGACCTCCTGCGTGACCCGGTTGTCCACCACCTTCGGCTTGCCGCTGGTGATGTCACCGCCCGGCCCGACGACCCGGACCGCCGAACCGAGCGCCAGCGGCGTGGCGCTGAAGTCCAGAACGATCTCGTCGGGCACGGTCTGAACGGTCGAGCCGTCGGCCGGGTTGGTCTCGTCGAGCTGGTCGTGGGCCAGGGCCGGGCCCGCCCCGAGCACGAGACCGGAGAGCACCAGGGCCAGCACGGCGGCGAACCGTTTTCCCGGAGTCCGTTGCGGAAGGAACCGCCACGGCGAGGAGATGCCCACTACCTGTCCGGCCGGGCCCGACGCGGCCGGTTGGCCATCGGGTGCCCCGCGATCGGCCCGGCCGTCCGGCACCGGGCCGGTACCGCCGTTCCGGATCGTCACACCGAGCTCCCGGTCTTGCCGGTCGAGCCGGTCGTGTTGGTCGAGCCGGCGGCGGTCAGGGTGGCCACCCGGCGCCAGGCGAGAGCCGCCAGCAGCAGCCCGATCACACCGACGGCCAGGCCACCGGCGCCCAGCCAGCGGGCGGCGGAGTCGGAGCTGCTCTCGTCCGTGGTGTGCTCGGTGGTGTCGGCTGCGGATTCAGCGGCAGCGGTGGTGCCGTGGTGGTCGTCCGCCTCGGCCGCGGTGACCTCGAACGACGGCATCGGGCTCTCCGGCTCTTCCTCACCCTCGACGGCCGGCTCGCTCCAGTCCGAGACCTTGCCGTCGGAGTAGGTCTGCTTCACCGGCAGGCCGATCGTGGTGCCTTCCTTCGGCAGCGGACCCACCGAGATCGAGAACTCCTGGTACTCGCCCGGGTTGATCGCTGTTCCCTTGTCGGCGGTCCAGGTGACCGTGCTCGCGGCCTTGGTCACCGTCGTACCGTCCAGATCGACGGGCTTCGGCAGATCCTCCTGGGTGACCTCGGCCTTCCAGCCCGGCACCGGCTTGGTCATCACCGAGGTGAACGGCGTGTCCGTGGGCAGGCTGACCTCGACCGAGGTGGTGCCCGCGGTGTCCGACTCGTTCGGCACCCGGAAGGTCAGCCGCGAGTAGCCGCCCTCGGCGGTGCTGTCCGGCGTGACCCGCACGTGGGCCTGAGCGACGGCCGCACCGGCGACGCTGATCGTGGCAGCGGCGAGAAGAGCGGCTCCGGCCCGGACGGCCAGGGGGATGCGTGACTGCGACATGTGTTCAGAATCTTTCTGGAAAGCAGCGAATGATGGACGACGCGCAGACTCCGGCGCCCAGGCGCCAGGGACATCTCCGGTCGGGAAATCTTGGTCGGTAACTGAACTCGTCTTCCGGAACGGCATCCGGCCCCTCGGCCTCGTCCCTGTTCCGGGAAAGGCCGGGAAAGGGTGCTCCCCAGGATCGGGAGCACCGTCCGGCAGAAGAGCACCGTCGGGCAGGGGAGCACCGTCCGGCAGAAGAACCGGGGGTCGCAGGATCACGAGCGAGGAGGCCGCCGGGTACACCCGGCGGACCTGCGCCGGCACTTCCGTGACCGAGACCGCCTCACGCATGACCGAGGCTGCCTCACGCATGACCGAGACCGCTTCACGCATGACGTAGTGCGGTGGCCAATCTTCGTGGTCCCCGCACTAGGCCGCCTCGGGCCTGCCTGGGCGACCTCGCGCGAGATCGAAAGGGCTTCGCGCGTGACCGGGGAAGATCAGTGCGACCGAGCCGCACCGATGTTCCCCGGTAATGCCCGGTTCCCTGCCACAGCCCGGTTGCCCGCCACTACCCAAGGACCGGCCGACACCGTCGGACGGTGCCACCGCAAGGTGCCCCTCCGGTCTGGACGGGGGCTCTTCAGAAGACGAGTGACCGGGCGGGTGGCCCGCGCCGGCGCACGCTGCGGCGCGGCACATCGGCCAGCGGCAGCAGGGCCTCACGGAGCAGCACGGGGAGGGGGCGCACCGCCGGGGGTGGCGTCACGACCCGGGGCAGCGCCAGACGGTGGCTCAGGTTGCCCGTCAGGGCCCAGACCACGGCCTCGCCCCGCGCCAGCAAAAGGGCCAGCAGCAGAACGGCGACGGTGTGGGCCGTGAACATGCGCGGCGACATGGCGAACATGTCGGAGGCCTGGTGGCCGGCCATGGCCGAGTCGCAGGTCGTGAGCGACGCAGCCCCGTAGCCCGTGACGTGGGAGGACAGGTGGCGCCCGGCCATGCGGCAGCCGTCGGACATGATCGCGGCCATCAGCGCTACGTGCAGCACGATCTGGGTGACGCCCAGACCCAGCACCAGCGAGACCGCCCCGCGGCGCCGGGCCGCGAGCAGGTTGACCACGAGCATGACGGCCGGGACACAGAGCACGGCCACGGGCAGACTGACCCGCTCGCCGCCGGCGGCGTGGGCAGCGACAGCCAGGCTGACGGCGGTCAGCGAGAACATCGCCGACCGGGCCAGCCGGATCGCACCGCGCGCCGGGGTCATGGGGCAAACCCTAACCGGCGCTACCGACAATCCCGGCTCAGGTCTGGGTCAAGAGCAACACAGGCTTACGGACGCGACGCCAGGGACAGGAAGGCCATGGACGGCTGAGTCGAACGGCCGATATCCGAATCCGACTTCGTGTCCACCCTGGGTAATCACCGATCACAGCGCGTTGATCTTTAGGCTCCGCTGGCATCCGTTCCTGCCGAAAGGGCCTACGTCACCGATGAGCGCCGCGACCCGCCCCGAACCCGCACCGGCCAAGGCCACATCTTCTCCCGAAGGCAGCGAAGCGGGAGGAGCAGAGCCTTTTTCGCCAGGAACCAGCCAATCCCGGGCGCCCCTGCTGCCGGCCCTGACCGGCCTGGCCCTGACCGCCGCACCGTTCGCGGTCGTGGGCGGGACGGGCCCCCTGACCGGCCTCACCGGGCCCGTGCCCAGCGGCTGCAGCGTCGCCCTCGACCTCTTGCTCGTGCTCTGCGGCGTCACCCTGGCCTGGCACCGTCCGCCGGGCCGCCGCCGGTTCTGGCATCTCGGGGTGACGCCTCTGCTGGGCGGCCTGTCCCTGCTCAGCGGTGCGGCCCTGCTGACCGTGAACGATCCGGTCACGGCGGCCCCCTGGATGCCGATCGGGCTGACCGCCGCGGGAAGGGCCCTCGCCGGGATCGGCACCGGAACCCTGACGGTGTACTGGTTGCGGGCGAACACCGGGTCGCTGGCCTTCCCGGCCCACGGTCCCTCACGCGCCGACCGGATCCGCACGTCCCGCAGCGCACCCCTGCTCGCCCTCACCGGCCTGATCCTCTGCGGCGTCCGGACCGACGTGCTCACCGCGGTCTATCTGCTGCCCGTGTACCTGCTCTCGGCCTGGCTGGTCGCCACCCTGATCCGCGCCCCGCACTCCCCGCTCACCCGGGCGCTCGACGCCCTGGGCCGCCTACCGCGACGCCGGGCCGCCACGACCCCGGCGCGACCCGATCCCGCCGCGCCCCCGGCGCGACCCGACACCGGCGCGACCCCCGCACGAGCCGACACCGCCGGGAACCAGGACCGGTCCGCCTCCGCCGGGAAGTCCTCCGTGGTGGACGTGCGCGTCATCGCGCCGGCCGGGGCCGACGTCTCTCGACCGGACAGCCACGATCAGCCGGGCGCAGACGGCGATCGGGAATCCGGCGGAACCACGACGGCCCCGCCCGACCCGCGTTCCACCCAAGCCGGGCCGACCGCGGCCGCCGTGACCGGCGTCCATCATCCGAAAACCGAAACCGAAACCGACGACGGAACCGAAACCGGCACCCACACAAAGGTCTCACGCAGCGGCCGGACGATCGACCTGGACCGGATCCCCGCCGAACTGAAACTGCTCCCCCTGCCCCGGCGAGCGGGACGGAAGGAGCAGCCGGAGAACGCGCCGGATCAGGCCGAGTAGACGCCGTTACGGGTCTGGATGGTCAGCCGCTCGTGGCCGGTCTGCGGGTGCCGGCGGCTGACCAGGCCGGCCGCGATGACCAGCAACGCCCCCAGCCCCAGCGCGGTCAGCGGGAACCCGTACGAGACATCGCCGTTCGCCGGCGGGTCGGGGCGATCCAGCACCGGTGCGGCCGTCACGTCGCCGTCGCTGCGCCACGGGTCCTTGACCGACGGGGAGGGAACCACCGGCCCGGCCGGGGACGAGACCGTCACCTCCGGCACCGGCCGACCCGGGATCAGGGGGTCGTTGTTGGGATGCCCCGCCGTGAAACGGAAACGACCCGAGAGCTTGTCGCCGTTCTCCGCCACCGCCGACCAGTCGACCGTGTAGGCCCCGTTGGGAGCACCCGTCACGACCGAGCGTCGCAGCGTCCTCGAGCTGGTCGAGACCTTGCCCACGCCGACCTCACCGGTGCTCGCGTGGATGCTCATCGAGGCACCCGCCCCCTGCAGGTCCGTACTGAACGTGACCGACACGGCGTAGGGCGCGAACTTCACCACCTCGCGAGGAGGACTGACGCCCACCACCTCGGCCCCGGAATCAGCGAAAGCCGTTCCCGCCGAACCGAAGATCAGCCCTGCGCCGGCGGCGGCCAGAGCCGTCGCCGACCGGAGTCCACCACACCCGTCGCTCACTCTCAGCCACAACATGACAACAGAATGTCACCTATCGACGAGGGTGCGGAGCCCGAATCGCCGGAGCCCGATTCACCGAACAGCGGATATCTCAGGGATCACACTGGCCCCGCCAGGCAAGCAGTCAGACAAGCCGTCGGACAAGCACAGAACTTGCCCCGAAGATGGCGACGCGGTCGAATCACGCCGTGACGACTATCCCTGCCCCAGAAACCCGTGCACCGGTCGAGCTGGGCATCGGCCCGCTGACGATGGACGACGTCGTCGCCGTCGCCCGCCACGGTGCCCGGATCGAGATCAGCCCGACCGCACTGACGGCGATCACCCAGTCCCGCGCCGTGATCGCGGCGCTGGCCGAGGACGCCGAGCCGCACTACGGCATCTCGACCGGCTTCGGCGCACTGGCCACGACCTTCATCCCCCTCGAGGCCCGCGCCCAGTTGCAGGCGGGCCTGATCCGCTCACACGCGGCGGGCGCCGGCCCGGCGGTGGAGACCGAGGTGGTGCGTGCGCTCATGCTGCAGCGCCTGTCCACCATGGCGACGGGCCGTACCGGCGTGCGCCCGGAGACCGCCCAGACCTACGCCGCTTTGCTCAACGCGCAGATCACCCCGGTCGTGCACGAGTACGGATCGCTGGGCTGCTCGGGTGATCTCGCTCCTCTGGCCCACTGCGCGCTGGCACTGATGGGCGAGGGACCGGTGACCGACGCGGACGGCAACACCATGACCGCCGGGCAGGCCATGGCGGTGGCGGGCATCGAGCCGCTGCACCTGGTCGAGAAGGAGGGCCTGGCACTGATCAACGGCACCGACGGGATGCTCGGCATGCTGGTGCTGGCCCTGCACGACCTGACCGGGCTGGTCACCGTGGCCGACCTGTCCGCGGCCATGAGCGTCGAGGCACTGATGGGCACCGACGCGGTGTTCGCCGCCGACCTGGCCCGGCTGCGCCCGCACCCGGGCCAGCAGTCCTCGGCAGCGAACCTTCGCGCCCTGCTCGAGGATTCGCCGATCATCGACAGCCATCGGGGCCCGGAGTGCACCCGCGTGCAAGATGCGTACTCACTGCGCTGCGCCCCGCAGGTGCACGGCGCAGTGCGCGACACCCTGGAACACGCCCGGCTGGTGGCCCTGCGCGAACTCACCTCGGCCATCGACAACCCGGTGGTGACGCACGACGGCCGGGTCGAGTCCAACGGCAACTTCCACGGCGCCCCGGTGGCCTACGCCCTGGACTTCCTCGCGATCGCGGTCGCCGACCTGGCCAGCATGAGCGAGCGCCGCACCGACCGGCACCTGGACGCCAGGCGCAACGACGGCCTGCCCCCGTTCCTGGCCCAGACCCCGGGCGTGGACTCGGGTCTGATGATCGCGCAGTACACCGCGGCCGGGATCGTGTCGGAGCTGAAGAGACTGGCGGCCCCGGCCTCGGTGGACTCGATCCCGTCCTCGGCCATGCAGGAGGACCACGTCTCGATGGGCTGGCACGCCGCCCGTAAACTGCGTAAGGCCGTGGACGGCCTGCGCGACGTGCTGGCGATCGAGTTGATGACCGCGGCCCGATCGCTGGACCTCCGGGCGCCCCTTCAGCCCGCGCGGGGCACCGGCGCCGTGCGTGACCTGCTGCGCACCGGGGTCGAGGGGCCCGGGCCGGACCGCTTCCTGGCTCCCGAGATCGGCTGGGTGAGCGCGGCGATTCGCTCGGGTGCGGTACTCGAGGCGGCTCGGGGAGCGGTGCCCGGGCTGCATTGAGGACGAGGGTGAGGGTGGGGGTGAGCCTCACCCTTTCTTGTTCGGTTTTGGGGGGGGCTTTCAGAACATCGTGCCGCTGAAGGGGGCCCGCCTCAGGCCGAACAGGTGGTCTGCACGGGTCAGACCCTCGTCGTCGTGCACGGCGATGCGACCGGCCTGGGCCAGCTGCCAGAAGCAGGTGCCGCCCAGGTAGGTGCAGGCCAGCTGGGACACGTCGAGCGTGATGTCCGGCCGCCGGTCGGTGCGGGCCACGCCGTCGGCGGAAACCAGGTAGCGGCCGGTGTTCTCACGCAGCAACGCGTCACGCACCTCCAGCACGGCCTCGCCCGGGGCCCGGTAGGTGCGGGCGCGCAGAGCCGCCTGCACGTCGACCAGCCGCAGCCAGGTCTCGTCGCGCACGGAGTGGGTGTTCACGGCCCGCTCGTCGGTGAGCAGCTTCTCCAGCGAGTGATCCACCGGCATCGGGTCGAGCACCACCCGCTGCAGCAGGTCGATCGACAGCAGGTACCGCATCAGCCCGAAGTGCGCGCGTGAGGTGCTGGCCACGAAGTCGCCGACCACGATGCCGCGGTCTTTCGAGCGGAACCAGGCGGTCGTGTCCTCGGGCTTGTAGATCGCGAAACCGTCTTCGTGACCGGGGATACCGTGCACGACGGCATAAACGTGCTCCTGGCTCAGCTGACGCATGTGAGCCTTGGCACGCCACCAGTAGCTCGACCGGTCGATGGCCCCGACCCAGTTGGCGCCGGCGTAGATCCGGGCCAGCAGGTCCTGGTCGGCGCGCTCGCGCAGGTCGATCAGGCGCACGTCACCGCCCTGGGGCACGCCGACCCGGAACTGCGCCCGGGGCACGGTGATATCCACCGCGGCCACGGCGCTGGCGATGCCGAAACCCCAGCGCTCGTAGATCGTGGCCTCGCTGGCCCGCAGACTGGCCAGGATCTCGCCCCGGGCCAGGCACTGTTCCAGCTGGTTCCGCACCAGGGCACTGGCCAGGCCGCGCCGGGTGTGGGTGGGCAGCACACCGACGTCGGTGACCGCGGCCTGCGGCACCTTCCGGCCGCCGGGCACGATCATCCAGCTGGTGAACGAACTGGCCGTGCCGACCAGCCGCTCCCCGGGCAGGTAGGCCCCGACCGTGCGCCCGGGCTCCATGAACGTGTGCTGCTTCTCCGCGTCCGCCCGCGGCAGCCCGACCATCGCGGTCAGGAACACCTCCAGCGACCGGCCGATCTCCTGCGCGTCGGTGAGCACCCTGATCTCGTGTTCCACAACCCGACGCTAGCCCGGTGATCACCGTTACTCCCGGCGACCCACCCGGTTGCCCACCGAAGCCCAGGAGAACCGCCCCCTCCGCCGAGCCCCGGCGTCCCCCGAGCAACCTGTCGTGATCATGCAAAACCTCCCCAGAGTTCTAGAACTCCTCGCCGCACAGTTCTAGAACGCCGGGGAGGTTTTGCATGATCACGGAAGTGAGGGGAGCTGCATCAGGAACGGATCGTTCCGCTTGCCGTGTCACGCTGACGGTATGGCCGAGACCTCCAAGCGCCTGCTCACGTTGCTGTCGTTGCTGCAGACGCCCCGCGAGTGGTCGGGACCGGAGCTGGCCGAGCGACTGGGCGTGAGCACCCGCACGATCCGGCACGACGTGGAGCGGCTGCGCTCCCTCGGTTACCCGGTCAACGCGACCCGGGGCTCGGTGGGCGGGTACCGGCTCGGGGCCGGCGCCTCCCTCCCTCCCCTGCTGCTGGAGGACGACGAGGCCGTCGCCATCGCGCTCAGCCTGCGCACGGCCACGGGAGCCGGGCTCGAGGAGAGTGCACTGCGCGCCCTGATGAAGCTCCAGCGGGTTCTGCCGGCCCGGCTGGGGCGGCGGGTGGACGCGCTGACCGCCTTCACCGTGCGGGTCGCGCCGGGTGCCGGGTCGGCACCGGGCCCGGTGGCCGACCCGGCCGCGCTGTCGCTGCTGGCCTCGGCCTGCCGGGACCATGAGCGGGTGCGCTTCACCTACGCCGACCACGCGGGGGTGACGTCGCAACGGGCCGTCGAGCCGCATCGCCTGGTCAGCTGGGGCCGGCGCTGGTACCTGGTGGCCTGGGACCTCGACCGCGACGACTGGCGCACCTTCCGCGCCGACCGCCTGAGCGACCCGATCGCGGTGGGTGCCCGGTTCACCGGCCGCGAGGTTCCCGGTGGCGATGCGGCGGCCTTCGTCAAGCAGAGGACGCGGTCGGTACCGTGGGCGGTCACCGCGTGTCTGCGGGTGTTCGCGCCGGCCACCACGATCAGTGAGCGGCTGGGTACCGCGGCGGAATCGGTGGAGGCGGACGGCGACGACCGCTGCGTGGTGACGATCGGCGGCTCCGACCCCGAGGCGATGGCACCGTGGCTCGGGCTCATCGGGGCCGACTTCGAAGTGCTCGGCCCACCGGAGCTGACGACCGCGGTATCTCGCCTCGCACAGCGTTTTCAGCGAGCTGCGGGTGACTGATCCCTTACACGGTGCGGTTTTCCGTTAGGGGGATGTGAAATCGTTGCCCCTTTTCTCAACTGATGCACAGATCTACCCACAAGCCTCATAGCCTTCACCTAACATTCCATGCTTGTTGGCATGACCCGGTGAAAGGCTGATGATGACCGTCTCCGACATCTCGTCGGACAGGATCGACCGCACCCAGCCTCCGATCCCGGAGGCACCACTGGAATCGGGGGTGCCGGAAAGCCCTATCGGTGGAACGACATCGGCCCCGGCCATTCCCAGACGTTTCACCGCTCTGGACGGCCTGAGAGGCCTGGCCGCGATCGTGGTGGTGGTCTTCCACCTACGGCGTGAGTTCCGGGACATCGGCATCCCGGACTCGCTCGACCGGCTGATCACCGGTGGCTACCTGATGGTGGACCTGTTCTTCGTGCTCAGTGGTTTCGTGATGGCGCGCACCATGCTGCGCACCCGCCACCGTGAGGACTTCCTGCGCTTCGCCGAGCTGCGGGTACGCCGCTTCATGCCGCTGCACCTGACCGGCTGGGCCATCGCCCTGCTGGGCGTGACGGTGCTCGCGCTGTGCCAGCAGTTCGGCATCTTCCACACGCCGGAGCGGGGCGCCTTCCACCACGCCGACAGCAACCTGCGGGCCTGGGCGTCAAGTCTCGTGCTGGTGCAGGGCATCCTCGGCCCGCAGTTCTCCGGGTACGCCGCGGCCTGGTCGCTGTCGGTCGAGCTGTGGGTGAACATCCTGATCGTGGCCGTGGTGGCATTCATGCCCACGGCCTACTACCGCCGCCTGGTGGGCCCCTCCGCCTTCCTGGCCGGCATGGTCGTACTGGCCTGGACCCTGCCCAGCACCGAGAACAGCGTGGGCACCGTGGCGTTCGGCCGGGGCCTGGCCGGGCTCGGCGCCGGCATGGTGACCTACGAGCTGTACCTGCTGTTCATGCGGCGTCGCACCATCGCCTCCCCCGAGACCGGCGCGACACAGTCTGTGCGCTGGGCCGCCCCGGTCGGCGTCATCTCCCTGCTCCTGCTCGTGCTGGCCTGCTGGGAGCGCGGTTTCGTGCGGGAGTTCCGGTTCCTGCCGATGATGCTGCTGGCGCCGGTTCTGGTGGTCAGCCTGGCCCTGCCCTCCGGCGGCCCGGCGAAGTGGCTGCTGAACACACCGGTCGTGCAGTGGCTGGGCAGCCGCTCGTTCGCCATCTACGCGCTGCACGGCCCGGTCCTGATGAGCGTGAAGCTGGTGCTGGAGCTGCGCGGCCTGAACCCGGAGGCGCCGAAGGTGGCCGCGGTCATCATCGTCGTGGGCATGATCGGGGCGATCAGCCTGGCCGAGATCGGGCACCGCTACATCGAGACGGCGTGGCAGCCGAAGAAGAAGCCGAAGCCCGCCCCCGAGCCGGTGGTGCGGGAGCCCGTGTCGGTCTGACACCCGGAACACCACCAAGAGCGCGCAGGCCCACCGGGTCTGCGCGCTCTTGCGTCACGGGATCTGCCGGGCCGCGACCACTTCAGGCCACGTCGGGCTACTTCACGTCTTTCAGCATCGCCATGGTGCTCATCTTGGCGGTCGTCAGGGCCTTGACCCGCAGACCCGGGCAGCCGGAGTCCATCAGCTTGTCCACCTTGACGGTCGTGATCGTCGCGCGGGGCGTCTTGGAGCCGCGGAACGCCGTCTCCAGACTGGTCACCAGGTCTTTCTGGAACTGCACCTGGTCTTTCGCGCGCTGCTCGGGCTCCGAGCTCAGCTCCCCGGCGGAGTCCAGCGCCGACTGCACGGCGTCGCACACCATCACGGCCGTGATGTCGAACCGCTGACCCGACGTCGTGGCCGTGGGCACGTCGGTCGCGGTGTTGACCGCGTCCGTCGTCGTGGTCGCAGCCGACTTGCTCTCGTCACCACTGCTTCCACCACATCCGGCCAGCACGAGACCCACCAGCGGGGCCGCGGCCAGGACCAACACCGTCTTGCGTACACCACGTAACACGATCAGCTCTCCGGAAGATCATTCAGGCTGTTCAGCCCGGTGGTCTCGAACGGTCCTGGTGCACGCCGGCACGATCCGGGCCGTTGTGCGGCCCAGGTCGACCCGGTCGGCCTCGACCAGCGTGGATCCACTACCGATATCGAGACCATGTAACTCAACGACATGGTGAGAGTTGACGTCGTACGTCGCTCCAGGTCGCCTTCGACCCCGGCGAGCACACCCTCAGCCGCCCAGCAGGCTACCCCGCCAATCTCACCCTTTGCTGCGTTCTCAAGATTCCCACTAAGCCCATCCAGCGCATCTTCGCTCACATCCACCAGGAACGCCGATATTTCTCACAGACACTCCGGGCGTGGCCTTGCCCTCATCAGCCCTCCACCGTTGCCCCAGGACACCACAGGTAACTCAGTGTGACATTTCAGTTGCTGTACAACTCGTTCAGGCTGTCTCGCTCGATCAGGCCGAGGGCCTGCTCATGGACGGCGGGGCAGGTCTCCTGCAGCATTGCGTCGAGGTCTAGATCTGTTCCTGATTCGTCACCCACCGTGGCGAAGATGGTGGAGACCGTGGCTGCGAGCCGCGCGGTCGCGGCCTTGGTGCCATCGCCCTCGCTGGTGCCCACCACCGTGCTGACGGCAGAGCAGGCGGCCTTGGCCTGACCGGCTTCACCGAGGTTCTCGGCGGCATTGCGGAGGTTCTCCTCGGCCTGATCCAGATCGAGGTTCTCCGTGGCGTCCTCGAGCTGCTGAGCGCCGTCGTTCAGGCTGTTGGCCGAGTCGTTCAGCTGCTCGATCCGGGCGTCGGTGTCCTCGCCGCACCCAGCCAGCAACAGGGCTGCGAGCGGGAGCACCACCAGTGACCGGGCCACGACGGACTGCTTCGAAACCACACGTGCCTCCCCAGATGTGAACTTTCCGTGTCCAACGAGGTCGCGACAGGCCCGGTTCCGACCGGTGCAACCCGGGCCGACACGGTCCAGCGCGGGCCCTGGACAGCCGATAGGCAGACCGTGAGCGAGTACCCCGCGGACGACTCAGACCCGGCCGGCCCGGCTGATCCGGCCGATCCGGCCGAGACCCGGCGGCTGGCCGAGCTGGACACCTACCGCGTGCTCGACACCGACCCCGAACCCGGCTTCGACGCGCTGGTCAAGGTCGCGTCGTCGATCGCCCGCACCCCCAGCTCGACGATCACGCTGATCGACGAGCACCGCCAGTGGTTCAAGGCCGCGGTCGGCATGACCAACCGCGAGGGCGACCGGCGCACCGCGCTGTGCGACCACGTGGTGCGCGAGGGCCGGCCGGTGATCGTCAACGACGCCTCGACCGACCCCCGTTTCGCCGAGAACCCCCTCGTCACGGGAGCGCCGGACATTCGCTTCTACGCCGGTTTCCCGCTGGAGACGCCCACCGGCGAGATCCTCGGCACCCTGTGCGTGATCGACTACGAGCCCCGTCGGCTCACACCCGACCAGCTGGACCTGCTGCGCGTGCTGGCCGACCAGGTGATGGCCCAGCTCACCCTGCGCCGCACCCTGTTCGAGCGGGAGCAGGAGCTGGCCGAGCGGCAGCGGCTGATCGGCCAGGTCGCCGAGTCCGAGCGCCGGTACCGGATGCTGGTGGAGAGCTCGCCCGACGTGATCGCCCGGCTCTCCCCGCAGGGGCACGTGCGGTACGCGTCGCACGCCCTGCACGCCGTGCTCGGGATGAATCCGGAGACCGCGATGGCCGACTCCGACATCATGCGCACGCTGGTGCACCCGGGTGAACTGGAGTCGGTGCAGCAGGCCCTGGCGGACGTGAACGCCGGGCAGCGCCGCGACTTCACCACGCGTCTGCTGCACCAGGGCGACCACACCTACCGGCAGATCGAGGTGACGATGCTGCCGATCCAGGACGCCGGCGGCGCGGTCACCGAGATGATGGTGGTGGGACGCGACGTCACCCAGAAGATGGTCGTCCAGCACGCTCTCAGCGCCGCCACGGCCGAGGCGATCCGGCGGGGGAACCAGCTGGAGGAGGCCCAGGAGATCGCCGAGCTCGGCAGCTGGTCGGTCGACCTGACCGCCGGCACCTCGTGGTGGTCCCCGCAGCTCTTCCGGGTGTTCGGCGCCGATCCGGCGACCACCGTCCCGTCGATCGAGCAGGCCCGTGCCTTCAACCACCCCGACGACCGCGACCGGGTGCGGCAGGCCACCGAGCGAATCCGGAACGGCGACGCGGAGGAGATCGAGTACCGCATCGTGCGCCCCGACGGACAGGTACGCATCGTCCTGGGCCGGGGACGGCGGGAACCCGCCCGGGACGACGGCAGCGTACGGATCGTCGGCACGGTGCAGGACATCACCGAACTACGTCACACCGAGCGCGAGCTGCGCCGGGCCCGTGACCTGTTCGCCCAGGTGCTCGACGCCACCGAGCACGCGTTCATCGCGATCGACACGACCGGCCACATCACCATGTGGAACCGTGGCGCCGAGCGGATGCTCGGGTACACGGCCGCCGAGGTGATCGGCACCCAGAAGGGCCTGACCTGGCACGACCCGGAGGAGATGGAACTGATCGCGGCCGAGATCGGGGTGCCGTTCGGTCTTTCCATGTTCATCGACCACGCCGGGCACCCGGCCCTGATGCGCCCGCGTACCTACATCGCCAAGGACGGCACCCGCCGTCTGGTCACCGTGTCGATGGTGCCGATGCACGACGGCGACCCGACCGAGATCAACGGCTACATCGGCGTGGCCACCGACGTCACCGCCCGGGTCGAGGCCGAGAAGGAACGCGACACGCAGAGTCACATGCTGCGCGCGGTGATCCAGAACAACCAGTCGATCATCAACGTGAAAGACCTCCAGGGCCGCTACCTGATGATCAACCGGGCGTTCGAGGAGGCCTTCGGGGTCACCCAGGAAGACATGGTGGGCACCACCGACGACACACTCGACCCCCGGCTGGCCGGCCGCTGGCGGACCAACGACCTACGGGCGTTGCAGGGCCCGGTGCACGTCGACGAGATCGCCGACCTGGCCGACGGGCGGCACTACTTCGAGACCGTGCGGGTCCCGCTGCAGGACGAGTCCGGCGAGACCAACGCGATCTGCACGGTGGCGCTGGACGTGACCGAGCGGCGCCGGGCCGAGGCCGAGAAGACCGCGGCGATGGAGGCGATGACGCAGGCCCGCGACGCCGCGGTGAACGCCACCAAGGCCAAGTCCGCGTTCCTGGCCACCATGAGCCACGAGATCCGCACCCCGATGAACGCCGTGATCGGGATGACCGGACTGCTGCTGGAGACACCTCTCAACGACGAGCAGCGGGAGCTGCTGCACACCGTGCGCAGCAGCGGTGACCAGCTGCTCGCGATCATCAACGACATCCTCGACTTCTCCAAGATCGAGTCCGGCGACCTGGAGCTCGAGGAGCACCCGTTCGAGCTGCGCGAGTGCGTCGAGGGAGCCGTCGCCCAGTTCGCCGGATCGGTGAAGGACATCGACCTGGTCTCGCACGTGGACGACGACTGCCCCGGCGTGGTGGTCGGTGACGTCACCCGCCTGCGCCAGGTGATGACGAACCTGGTCGGCAACGCGATCAAGTTCACCACCCAGGGCGACGTGCTGCTGCGGGTCGAACTGGAGGGCAGCGACGAACCGGACGAACCGGACGAGCCGGGCTCACCGTTGCGCCTGCGGTTCACCGTGGCCGACACGGGGATCGGTATCTCCCGGGCCAATATGGGACGTCTGTTCAAGTCGTTCAGTCAGGTGGACGCGTCGACGACGCGGGTCTACGGCGGCACCGGACTGGGCCTGGCCATCAGCAAGGCGATCGTCGAGGCGATGGACGGACGGCTGACAGTCACCAGTGAGGTGGGTGTCGGGTCGCAGTTCACCTTCAGCGTGGCCCTGGGCCGCTTCAGCGGGCCCCAGACCCTGCGCAAGCGACCCCCGGCGATCGTGGCCGGGCGCCACGTGCTGATCGTCGACGACAACGACACCAACCGCCGCATTCTCCGGCTCCAGCTGGAGGGCTACGGCATGGCCTGCCAGGACAGTGCCTCTCCCCTGACGGCGCTCGCCCTGATCGGCAGCGGGGTGCAGTTCGACCTGGTGATCCTCGACTACGCGATGCCGGTGATGGACGGCGTACAGCTCGCCCTCGCCCTGCGTCAGCTGCCCGGCGGCAAGGACCTGCCGCTGGTGCTGCTGTCGAGCATCGGACGGCGGGACCGCACCCACGAAAAGATCTTCGCATCCATCCTGACCAAACCGGTGCGCAGCGCCGCCCTGGCCGAGGTGGTGGGGCAGGCGCTGGTACCCGGCCCGGCCGATGCTCCCGACACACCCGACACTCCCGACCCTCTCGACCCTCTCGACCAGATGAAGCCCGGGCCGAATCCGGCCGGGGCCCGGGCCGGTCAGATCCCCCAGCCCTCTCCCCCCGGTGACCGGCCCACCACCCCGACCTCGACGTCCGGTGCGACAGCGCCGCGCCCGACCCCTACCGACGCCGGCAAGCTGCGCATCCTGCTGGTCGAGGACAACGAGATCAACCAGAAGGTCGGCAAGCTGATGCTGGCCAAACTCGGTCACACCGTGGAGATCTCGTCCAACGGCGCGGAGGCCGTGGAGGCCGTCGGGGAGATCGACTACGACGTGGTGCTGATGGACATGCACATGCCGGTGATGGACGGCCTGGAGGCCACGCGCACGATCCGCTCGCAGATCCCGCCCGACCGCCAGCCGACGATCATCGCGATGACCGCGAGCGTGACCAAGGAAGACCGGGACGCCTGTGCCCAGGCCGGGATGGACGGGTACCTGTCCAAGCCGGTGCGGGCCGAGGATCTCGTCGAGGCCCTCGGCGGGGTGCCGGTGCGTCACCCCTGACGTCACTCCTGACGTCACCCCTGACGTCAACTGCTCAGGTGAACACGGCCCTCACCACCACGAACCAGGTGCCGGCCAGCAGCACCTCGCCACCGATCTCCCCGGCCAGCTGCTCCGGGGCCAGGAACCGCTTGTACACCTGGTGCTTCGAGCCGTCGTTGAGCACGCGCTCCTCGGTGCGGGCCTCGGGCACGCCCGGGCGGCGGGCGGTGTCGATCACGATCAGCTCGGGTGCCACCCGCCGGGCCTGGGCCAGGAAGGTCTCCCGCTCGCCCTCCGGCAGGTGCCCGTAGAAGTGCCCGGTGAGGACACGGTCGAAGGCGCCCGCGGCGAACGGCAGGTCGAGCGCGTCGCCGGTCATCGACACCCCACCGGGCAGCCGCGACTGGGCCAGGGCCACCATCGCCGGGCTCTGGTCCAGGGCGACCACCAGGCCGGTCAGGTGCCGGGTGAGAAAGCCACTGCCGCAGGCAATGTCCAGCGTGCGGACAGGCGGTAGCGACGACACCAGGGCGACCAGGCGATTCACCTCGTCGTTCCAGCCCGGCCGGTCGCGCGACGCGAACCGGCCCTCGCCGGTGTACCAGTCGTCGTACTCACCGGCCCGGGCGTCGTAGTAGGCGGCCGTGGCGGCGTCTGCAGCAAATCCGGGCTGCATTTGTCTCCTTCGTCCGGTCCGTCGATGGTATCGGTGGCTTCCTGTAGAGCTACCTGGAGCTGCCCATGGCCACCGGCGTGAGTGATCGATCACCGTCAAACACATCCGCCGGATCGGGACTACTCCTTCGCCGGCCGGGGTTGGCACCTGGTGGAAGAAACTCCCGTAACGAAGGGCATGCAACCGTGGCCACACCCCTGTCGATCCTCGACCTGGCTCCCGTGGCGAAGGGCCAGAGTCCTTCCCAGGCCATCGCCGCGAGCGTCGCCCTGGCGCAGACCGCGGAGAGGACCGGCTACCAGCGGGTCTGGTACGCCGAGCACCACAACATGGCCGCGATCGCCTCGTCGGCCACCAGCGTGCTCATCGCCCACGTGGCCGCCCACACGAAGACGATCAAGCTGGGCTCCGGCGGCGTCATGCTGCCCAACCACTCCCCGCTGGTCATCGCCGAGCAGTTCGGCACCCTGGCCGAGATCCACCCGGGCCGGATCGAGCTGGGCCTGGGCCGCGCGCCCGGCTCCGACCAGGCCACCACCTACGCGCTGCGCCGCGACCCGGCCACCGCCGAGAACTTCCCGACCGACGTGGTCGAGCTGAAGGGCTTCCTGAAGGGCGAGTCCCGCGTGCGGGGCGTGCAGGCCGTCCCGGGCAAGGGCACGAACGTGCCGCTGTTCATCCTCGGCTCCTCGCTGTTCGGCGCCCAGCTCGCCGCCGCGCTCGGCCTGCCCTACGCCTTCGCCTCGCACTTCGCGCCCACCGCGCTGCACCAGGCCGTCGAGGTCTACCGCCGCGAGTTCAAGCCCTCCGAAGACCTCGCCGCCCCGCATGTGATCGCCGCGCTGAACGTGTTCGCCGACGAGACCACCGAGGCGGCCCAGAAGGCCCTGCGTCAGGCCAAGATCCAGCGGGTCGGCCTGCTCTACGGCCGCGGCCGCTCGCTGACCGAGGCGGAGGCCGAGCAGATCGTCGACTCGGGCGAGGCCGTGCACCTCGAGGAAATGGTGAAGTACTCGGCCGTCGGCACCCCCGCCGAGGTCAAGGACTACCTCGAGCAGTTCCAGAAGCACGCCGACGCCGACGAACTGATCGTGGCCTTCGGACACCAGGACACCACGGCCCGCCTGCGCTCGGTCGAGCTGACCGCCGAGGTCATGGGCCAGGCCGGCTGAGCCCTGGCCGAACCGGCCGATCCATGGCCAGGTCAGCTCATCCATGACCAGGCCGACCGAGGCGTAGCCGGGCCGACCAAGTCATGGACCAAGCCGACCAAGTCATGGACCAAGCCGGTCGCGTCATCTCCGGACGGCACCGAGCAGTCTCGCGCGCACGGTGCCGTCCGCGATCAGCTCCCCGATCCGCCGCTCCTGCTCCCGGGCCTCGTCCAGCCGCGGATCCCCGGCGTGCCGCCGCCCGACGAGCGCGGAGACCTCGGCCGCCCACCGCGTCCACCCCTGTCCGTGATCCTGCAAACCTTCCCCGGCGACCACCGCGGCGACCTCCAGTCCGTGCTTCTCCAGCAACCCGGGAAGCTCGTCCTCGCAAGGGAACTCGTTACCCTCGGGGGCTCCGGCCGGCCGCGGCTCGTCCGCGGTGAACACCAGCATCCCCAGGCCGGCACCGGGCTTCAGCACCCGCGCGATCTCCTCCAGCAGCGCGGGCTTGTCCGGCGTCGTGCACAGAACCCCCAGGCACCACACGGCGTCGGCGCAACCGTCGGCCAGGGGCAGCCGGTCGCCGAGAACGCTCAGAGCCGGCACGCCGAACAGCGACCGCGCCGCCCGGCACGCCTCGACCATCGGCTCCAGCACGATCGGCCGCACCCGGTACTCCCGCGCCGCGAAGGCGGCGGGCCCGCCCAGACCGCCCCCGACGTCCGCCAGCACGTCGTTCTCCCGCAGCCCGCACACCTGCCCGAGCCACCGGAGCATCGCCGGACTCGCACTGCCCTTGCAGGCCGCCGGAATCGCATACTCCGGGCCGAGTTCACGCACGGCCTCGGCCGTCCACAGGGCCTGAACCCCGAACTCGGCCTCCATCGCCGACCCCCCGTCACCACCCATGCCGTCAACCCCCCAAAAAAGACCGTTCGTGATCATGCAAAATCTCCCCAGAGTTCTAGAACTCAGCCCGAAGCGCATCCCCCACCGCCGCCTTGATCCGCGCACCCGCCACGTCTCCCCGCGCCGTGGCCAGCCCGGACAGGTTCACCCCGACCACCCCGTCCACCGCCAGTAACGCCCGCGCCTCCTCCACCGCGGCCGCGATCCCCGCCGCGACCGGGTCCGGTGCGCTCAGAACCCGCTGTACCGCAACCGGATCCAACCCCAGACCGGGCAGGCTGAGAGCCTGCGCCGAACGTTCGTCGGTGTAGACGGCCACTCCCGCGACCACCGGGAGAGTCGCACCAGCGGTGCGGGCGTCGTCCACAAATGACGACACCCGGGCCGGCGAGACCACGTGGTTCAGCAGGCAGACCTGCGCCCCGGCACGCTGCTTCTCCCGAAGACGCCCGGGACGCAGCGTGATCGGCGGAGCATCGGGCGATTCGGCCACGGCGACGTGCAGACCGGTGGTGGCGGCGAGCGCGGCCAGCCGGGTGCTGTCGATGTCGAAGACCTGGGTGACGTCGGGCCGCACGTCGTGGCCGCGTCCGTCGCCGGTCACGCAGAGCACCCCGGCCGCGCCGGCGGCGGCCAGGCCCGCGAGCTCCTGTTCCAGCACCACCCGGTTGCGGTCGCGGCAGGTCAGGGTGATCCAGGGGCGCAGGTCGGCATCGGCGAGCAGCTTCGCCATCAGGGTGGGTGGGAAGTCGGGGCGGTTGTGGTGCTCGCCCACCAGCACCCCGTCGCACGAACCGTGCAGGATCGCGCCGACCTCGGCCACCGCCCGCACGTCGTAGGGACGCACGGTGAAATCGGTGAGGACGAGGGGTTTCGTGGTGTTCAGCGTGGATCGGCCGGGTACCGGGGGCCCGGGCCAGGAGATCACCTCGCCGGCCACCGCGAAGGGGCACGGATGATCGGCCATCTCGCAGGTCAGATCGGTGTGAACGCCTCCGCAGGGCCCGAATTCCATGCGTTTCGGGCAGGCGTTCCCAGGTGACGGCACGTGGAGAGTGTGGGAGCCGGAACCCTCTTGCGCATCCGCAGAGCCGAATCAGCCCTCGACCCCGGGAAATTCCGTGACCACGTGGGGACACTGCACGAACCCGATGCCGCGCAGGCTGTCGAGCACGATCACCACGCCCGATCGGGTCTGGCCGTCGCCGGCCTGGCGGTAGCTGACCTCGACCCGCAGCGGAGATCGCTCGGGACAGGTGTCGGGTAGCTTCCAGCGCACCGTGTACAGGCGCGTCTTCTTCGGCGCCACAGCCGCTTTCACCGGCCGGTGAGCCGGGAGCTCACAACTGCCGCCCGCACTCACGCGTCTCTCCTGTCGCAGGCCGCCCCGGGCCAGGCCGTCCAGGTCTTCGACGAGAACGGACGACGAGGTGGTGTTCGCGAGGGTGAAGGAGACGGTGAGGTGGTTGCGGTGGTCGGTGCGCACCGGGCAGGTCTCACGCAGCGAGACCGGCAGGGCGTCGAGCTGGATCCGGGTGAACGACGGGGTGGGCAGGGAGTCGAGGCGCCGGACGCCGTTCTCGGTCCGGCCGACCACGACAGAACCGAGCAGGAGGACGCCCACCACCCCTAACACGTAGAGCGCCAGTCTCAGGGGTGTCGACGGCGGATCGGCCGGCGGGTCCGCTGACCCCGGCTCCAGATCAAGTGTCTGCACGGCCCCACCTCTGTGTGAGAGCTCGCTCGCGATGAGAGTGTCTGACAAAAGTAGTGCGGTGGCGCTGCGGGGAGGGGATCCGCAACGCCACCGCACCAGATCTGGCCGGACTCCGGCGCGGTCTACGAGTCCGTGGTGGCAGCCTGGAGGTCGTACACCGTCTGGTTGCCCACGGTAGTCGCGGTGTAATTCGCCGCAACCCAGGTGGCGATCTCGCTGTTACCACCCATACCGCCACCCCCGCCGCCGCTACCGCTGCCGATGAAGTACCGCACGTCACCGTTGGCCACGTACTCCTGGAACTGCGCCAGCGTGGGTGCCGGGTCACTGCCGCTGAACCCGCCGATCGCCATGATCGGCTCGTCGCTGGCCAGTTGCAGGGGCGCCGCCGAGTTCGAGCTGACCGTCGCAGCCGCCCAGGTGGTGCCGGCGTTCTTCAGCAGTTCGACCAGTTCGTCACTGACTGACGAGCCGCCTCCCATGCCACCACCGCCGAACCCACCGCGACCGGTGGTCGTGCTGTCGTCGTCGCTGGAGGTGCCGGACTGTCCCGGCAGCGTCGTGCCACCGCTCTCGGTGCTGCCGTCAGTACCCGTGCTGCCGTCGGTGCTCGTTCCGCCTTCGGTGCTGCCGGTGGTGCCGCCGGGCGGGGTGCCTGTCTCCGACGAGCCCGTGCCGCCCATGCCGCCGGGCATGCCCCCGCCGCCTCCACCGAAGCCACCGCCGGACGCGGAGGCCGCGCTGGCCGGGCCGACCGAGGGGATGGAACCGGTGTGCGACTGCGTGGTGGTGGCGACCGCGTAGGAGGCGGTGCCGGCCAGACCCGCGAGCATCCCGGCCAGGACCAGTGTGACCAGTGCCTTGGCGGCCAGGCGGATCGGGAGTACGAGGCCGATCGCGGCGATCACCGTGACGGCCAGGATGACGTAGCGCAGGCCGGGGGCCCAGTCGGCGTTGCGGGCCAGCAGCGTGTAGGACCACAGGCCGGAGGCCAGGATCATCCCGGCCAGGCCGATCCGGGCCCGCCAGAGGTGACGGGCGTCCCAGCAGGTCTTGCCGCCGATCGCCACGACCGCACCGATGGCCGGAGCCAGGGCCACCGTGTAGTACGGGTGGATGGTGCCCTTCATGTAGCTGAAGATCAGGCCGACCGTCAGCATCCAGCCGCCCCACATGATCAGGGCCGCGCGGGTGCGGTCGGTGCGCGGGTTGCGCCAGGTCAGGAGCAGGCCGAAGACCAGTGCCACCAGGGCGGTGGGCAGCAGCCAGGAGATCTCGTTGCCCATCTCGGAGCCGAACAGCCGGTTCAGGCCGGTGGCACCGCCGAACGACGATCCGGCGGTGCCGCCGGTCATGCCGCCACCGCCACCGCCGTTGCCGTCACCACCGAGGATCCGGCCCAGGCCGTTGTAGCCGAGCACCAGCTCGAGGATGGAGTTGTTCTCCGAGCCACCGATGTACGGGCGGGAGTCCGCGGGCCACAGCTCGACGATGGCGATCCACCAGCCGCACGAGACGATCATCGCGACCAGGCCGCCGATCAGCTGGGCGAAGCGGCGCTTGAACGAGGTCGGCGCGCAGACCAGGTAGGCCAGGCCGAGGGCGGGCACGATCAGCCAGCCCTGGAGCATCTTGGTCAGGAAGGCGAAGCCCAGGGCGCTGCCGCAGAGCAGCACCCACTTCGTCGAGCCGTTCTCCACCGCGCGCACCATGCAGTAGGTCGCGGCGGTCATCAGCAGCGCGAGCAGGGCGTCCGGGTTGTTGAACCGGAAGATCAGCGCGGCGGCCGGGGTGAGCGCCAGGACCGCCCCCGCGAGCAGTCCGGCGGCGGGCCCGGACCAGCGCTTCACCGCGGCGTAGAGCAGGCCGACGGCAGCCACGGCCTCAAGGGCCTGCGGCACCAGCATGCTCCAGCTGCTGTACCCGAAGATCCGGGCGGAGAGGCCCATCACCCAGGTGGAGGCCGGGGGCTTGTCCACGGTGATGAAGTTCGCGGCGTCGAACGAGCCGAAGAACCAGGCCTTCCAGCTCTTCGAGGCGGCCTGTACGGCGGCCGCGTAGAACTCGTTGGCGTTACCGGAGACCGCGACGTTCTGGATGTAGAGCACGGCGGTCGCGAGCAACAGGACGAGGAAGGCGGGGCGGGCCCAGCGCGGGTCACCGTCCGCGGAGCTGAGGAAGCGACGACGGCCACGCTGCCGTCCGGAAGAGTCGTCAAGCCGGCCGGGCGTCGCAGTGCCCGATGGGTCGGCCCGGTGAACCGTGTCTGGGCCGGGCGAGGTCGTCGTCATGGTGAGAACGCTCTACCCGGCCCCTGCACGAGGGCCGACCGTTACCTGTACGTCAGCTATGGAAACCCGTCAGCTGGCCGCGCCCTGGCCCGGCACCATGAATGACGCCGCCAGGTCGAACTCCTTGACGTCCACGTCGTGCTCCACCAGGAACTGCCGCAGCACGTCGATCGACCGGCGCTTGAAGGCGTGCTGATAGATCTTCTCGTCCGCCGCCCCGAAGTGGTTACCGTTCGCCGCGGCGGCCGTACGGTCACGCAGGCTGGGCGCCGCGGCCCAGCTCAGGTCGTTGCGCTCCTCGAGCTCCTGGTCCAGGTCGACCCGCGCGGCACCCTCGTGCCGGTCCATCCGGATCTTGCGGATGGTGCGGGAAGGGCTGCCCCACAGCAACGGCCACACCATCGGCAGCACCGTGCGCAGCAGGGGCAGCCGATGGGCACCCGGACCCAGCGGGATCTTCACCACGTCGCCGTAGTCGGGCTTCAGCGGCCGCAGCGCGGTCACCGCCATCTCCACCTCGAGCATCGGGCCGTGCTTCTCCACCCGCACGAACAGGGTCACCACCACCTGCCCGTCCCAGCCGACGACCTCGAAGAAGGTGTACGGCCGGGCCGAACGGTGCTGGTTACGCAGCGCCTTGTCGATGTGCTCGGGCGTGACCTCCGAGACCGGCCGGCGAAAGCGCAGTTCGTAGTCCGGGTCGTCGAGCACGGGACCCTGCCGGAACAGGCCACCCACCGCCCGGGCGTGACCCCCGATGACGTACAGCCGGTGCCCCGTGCGCGGCTTGTTCTCCATCGTCAGCGGGATCTGCTCGAGCAGGTAGCGATGCAGGTCGATGCTGTCGAACGGCTGCGGTTCACCGCGCTTGCCCAGGTCGCTCGCGGTGCCGACCCGGGTGTCGACCGTGAAGCTCCAGCTGTCGATCTGTTCGCCGGAACCGTTGAACGGCGTCTTCCCGGCGAAGACCACCACGTTGGCCCGCCCCGAACTGCGGATCGGACCCTCGATCTCCTCGGGCAGCGGCGGGGGTTCCACGGCGTTGAGGCCCTTGATGCCGATCGAGGCCAGGGCCGAGTCGTGTACGGCCCGGTAGTGCTTCCAGATGATCGCGAAGCCCGCCAGGTACGAGCCGACCAGCACCAGGAACGCGAGCATCAGCAGGCCGCCGGGCCCCAGTTCCCCGGTGAAGATCGAGACCAGCGCGACCTCCAGCACGATGGCCACCGCGGCGGTCACCACGAGCAGCCAGACGTCACGGGTCTCACGGCGCTGCTTGGCCTGGGCGGCGTGCCGGGCCAGCGCGACCGCATCGATGTGCCAGTTCGGCGCCATCGCCTTCCAGTCGGGGTAGACGAGGTCGTTGAGCACCTCACCGCCGAACGAGGCGTTCAGATGGATGGCGGAGCAGAGCTGCCGGGTGATGCCGTCACCGGCGGGCGTGAACGACTGCGGGCGCCGCACCGGCTGCCGTCGGCCGGCCCAGGGCGGCTGCAGCGCCTGCCGGACCCGGACCTCAGGCGGTGCGTTGGACATCAGCTGCAGCTTGTCCACCACGGTCCGGGCGGCACCGTGGTGACGCGAAGTTTCCGAGGGCGGCATTCAGGCTCCCTGCGTCGCTCATTGACCGTTTCTGCACCGCTAACCGCAGACGACGCTTTCACCCGTCCGGGCGCACCGTCTAGATGATGCACCGAGTAATAGCCCAACAGCGACACCCCGGGGCGAGTCGGCCATCTTTGCCGGTCACATTTCGTCGGCCGCCCGGTTCCGGGACCAGTCCCGAACACCGCCCGGCGTCACCTACGCCTCAAGGTCATCACAATTCCGGGCAATTCACTCATACCTCTGACCTGCTCGGATAATCGCGTCACCAATTGTGAATATCCGACCTCGGGCAGTGATGAATGGCCTAAGGTGTGATCGCCCGGACCCGGAGCTGGGGGGCCAGCAAATACGGGCCGGGAAAACGACATTGACCCGACTGGCATGTTCTGGGGGTTTGTCTTGAGGTCCCGGCGTGAGCACTCACGAGGTAAGACCGACCCCACTGGCCACGACCTGCACGTCAGTACCGATGGTCACGCTGAACGCAGGAATGCCACTGATCCCGGCGCTCCCGTGGCACCGGGGGTTGTGGGCAGTGCGAGTGCAGTGTCAGGTTCAGTGACGGTCCCCTCCGGCACCCCACCGAAGGGGCTCCCCCGCCACGCGGACATCGACGCCCGGGCCGTACTCACCCGGTACCGCCGCAACGCCATCCTCGCCGACGCGCTGTGCGCCGGCGCCGCTGCGCTGCTGGCGATCATGCTGCGTTTCGACCGGGAGGCGCCGGGCCTCTGGGCCTGGATCCCGATCGTGCTACCGGTGATCTGGATCGGCATCGCCGGCCTGGACCGGGTCTACGAGCGCCGGTTCCTCGGGGCCGGCACCGAGGAGTTCCAGCGGGTGCTGCGCTCGGGCGTGGTGCTGTTCGCGATGATCGCCGTCACCTCGTACCTCTCCCGCACGAACGTGTCCCGCTCGGTGGTGGTGTTCGCCGTCCCCGTCACCGTCGTCGGTGCCCTGGCCGCCCGCAAGCTCCTGCGGGTGCGCCTGCACCACGCCCGGGCCGCGGGCATCGGGCTGGAGCGCACGATCGTGCTGGGAGACGCCGAGGGCGCCCGCGAGCTGGTGCACCTGCTGCGCCACAACAGCCATCGCGGCATGGTGCCCGTCGGCATCTGCCTGGCCTCCAGCCCGGTCACCCCCAGCGACATGGACGGCGTGCCGGTGATGGGTGGCCCCGAGGATGTGATCGAGGCCGTCGAGGCCACGCAGGCCCACGTGGTGGCCGTGGTGTCGCACCCCGATCTGTGGGGCCATCCGCTGCGGGAGCTGGCCTGGGCCCTGGAAGACCTGGACGTCGAGCTGATCGTCTCTCCCGGCATCGTGGAGGTGGCCGGGCCCCGCCTGTCCATCCGGCCGCTGGCGGGCCTGTCGCTGCTGCACCTGGAACAGCCCACGGCCACCGGCGGCGATCTGTTGCTCAAGGCCGCCTTCGACCGGATGCTCGGTACCGCGATCCTGCTGACCCTGTCACCGCTGCTCATCGGCCTGGCGATCGCGGTGCGGGTCACCAGCCCGGGTCCGGCCCTGTTCCGGCAGACCCGGGTCGGGGTGGGCGGCCGGGAGTTCTCGATCTACAAGTTCCGCTCGATGGTCACCGACGCCGAACACCGCCTCATCGACCTGACCACGCACGACGAGGGCAACGGGGTGCTGTTCAAGATGCGCACCGACCCCCGGGTGACACCGCTGGGGGCGTTCCTTCGCCGCTACTCCCTGGACGAGCTGCCCCAGCTGATCAACGTGGCCAAGGGCGACATGAGCCTGGTCGGCCCGCGCCCGCCCTTACCCCGTGAGGTGGCCGGGTACTCCGGCGACGCGGTGCGCCGGCTGCGCGTGCGCCCGGGTATGACCGGCCTCTGGCAGGTGTCCGGCCGTTCCGACCTCAGCTGGGAACAATCGCTGCTGCTCGACCTGCGGTACGTGGACAACTGGTCGATGACGCTGGACCTGAGCATCCTCTGGCGCACGGTGCGGGCCGTGGTGAAGGGCGACGGGGCCTACTGAGCGTCGTGGTCGTCGTCGGTGTCCAGCGCGGCCTCCGGGTCGGACGCGGCCACGGCGAACCAGGTCTGGGCCTGGGCCAGGTCGGCGTGGGTGATCGTGCCGCTGCGGATGGCCCACATCGCCAGGGGCAACCGGAAGTCCTCAGCCGCGTCGGGGCGCTCCCGCGAGACCAGGCCGGGCACGCCGTGACTGTCGAGCTTCTCGCGCACCTGCTTGAACACGTTGCGCACATAGCCCGGACGGCGCCCGACCCGCTCGGCCACCTGGCGGTAGGTGGCGGCACCGGCCTCCGGGCCGGAACGGGTCAGCAGCGGCTCGCAGAGCGCCGTGAGCAGGCGCCGCTGGGCCGGGGTGAGGATGATCGGCGGCACCACGACCGTGGGCGAGGAGTCGGACTCGTCGTCCACCTCGGCGCGTGAGGGCGGCAGACCCCGGGCGTCGACGTGCACCACGTAGTCGCGCCCGAACCGGCCGGTGACGACCACGTCGAACTGGCGCCAGGGCAGCGAGGTGGTCGCCGCGCCAGGCTCGACCGTGCGGGCCGCGCCGGTGGGCGGGCGCAGCTGGAGCAGCTTGGACGAGGAGACGTTGCGGATCAGCACGCAGTCGGCCAGCACCCGCAGGGTGGCAGCCTGCCGGGAGACGTGGTCGTCCTCGGGTTCGAAGGCGATGCGCAGGTCACAGTTGCGGCTCCGGCCGATCGTGACCTCCTGCCCCGGGGGCACGGCCCGTCGCGTCGTTCCCTCCACCACGGAGAAGAGCACTGCGGCCGGCCCCACCTCACCGAACGGTGGCTGGCTCATCGGCTGGCTCATCGCGCCACTCGGCACCTGTTGGGTCATGCCCATCTGCCCCATCCGCGCAGTCCTTCCCGGGAAGTCCGCGCAACGCACACATGACTCCCACTTTCGCTCATTCGCCCGGATCTGTCACCGGTCAAGGCAAGGTACGGCACGAACGGCCCATTGACGACTAAAAGAAAGTGGTATGGCTATGTGATCTCAGCAATCGTCTCCGCGCCCGCGCACTGCAGCCGCATCGCAACCGAACCCCCTCCGCTCGGCAAAGTGACTGCAGCGCAGCGCTACTCAGAAGCCTTTCGGCCGCTCGGCGCCCTGTGGCGAAGGCGAGTATCCACCCGACCCCTGTGCGGGTGGATACCGCCTCATCGGGCACACCTCACCCGTGGACTCTTCCGGCCGATGCCCGTGGCAACCAATTCGTTGCCGGTTCAATTCAGGACATCTCGCGATGTAATTTCTCGGTAGTGCAGGGGTGCATCCATGCCTCAAACAACAGTCGCCGCACGCTCGGTGAGCGCGCGGCGACGGCTTTAAACGAAATGACCCGCGGTAATCAGTGCCGGACCGCCTCGCCCTCGTTCTCCCGCAGATCCTGCCCATCCGTACCGGCCGAACCACCTTGCACCGGAATCTGCCCGGTGAACGGCACCAGGCCCCCCGGCGGTTTGCCGTGCCCGGTCACCTCGGTGACCGTGGTGCGCGGGCGGCGGACAGGAAGCAACCCCCAGAACCCGGTCCGCGCAGCCCCGCCGCCCGGCTCTCCGGCATCGTCCTGCCCGCCGGGTCCCTTCTCCATCACCCCGCCGACCTGCTCGGCCGGCGCCATCCAGCGCGGGCGGTGCTCCGAACCACGCGGGGCCGGGGTGGTGTCCGAGGACGACGTCCTTCCGGACGATGCGCCGGACGGCACGCGGCCGTCGCCGGCAGGCGCACCGTCCGACCCCGGCGGGACGACTGACATCGCGGAGGTATCCGGGGACGAGGGTGTCCGTCCGTTCCTCGTGCTCGGCGTGCTCGGCGTGCTCGGCGTGCTCGGCGTGCTCGGCGTGCTCGGCGTGCTCGGCGTGCTCGGCGTGCTCGGGCCGACGACGGCCCGCAGCCCCTCCGGATCGCCGGGCCCCTCGACGACCGGGATCGGGTTGGTCTCGGGGGCCACGGACGTCCTCGGGAAGAACGGCAGGTCGATCGGCCCGGAGATCGCGTCCTTGGGCCGGCCGGCCTGGTGCCGGGAGAGGTCGGCACGGCGTCCCGTCCGACGGGCCGGGCCCTCCGGACGGGATGCCGCACCGTCCGCGAATCCTCCCGGAGCACCCGAACGCGGGCCGTACCGCCCGTCGCCCGGAAACCCACCCGCGAAGGTCTGCACCGGCGAACCGTGCGTCATCTTCAGGCTCAGGTGGTCGTACGGGGCGGAGGAGTCCGGTAGCGGCCCCCGACGTGCCCCGTGGTGAACCGGCACGGAAGCCGCCCCGATGTCTCGCAATTCGTGACGGCCGAACCCCGCCGACGCCGGTACCCGTCCGAACGGCCCGTCCCCGAACTCCTCACGCTCAGCCTGCTCGCGCTCAGCCTGCTCGCGCTCGATGCGGGTGAGATCGATCTGCTGCGGAGCCTCCAGCCCGCGCAGGTCGATGGACCGCACGGTCACGGCATCCGCCGTAGCCGCCTCGGCGTCCATCTCAGCCGGTACCTCCGACCGGGCAGCCACTTCCGTCCGGGTCTGCGCGTCCGACCACGCAGCGCCGGCAGCCGGGTCCGCCAGGTCAGCCGCAGCGACCCCGGCCACCGTCTCGACCCGGGCGACCGGGTCCGACCCGACAGCCCGCGCCGCGACCTGAGACGCGCCGGTCCAGGTCGACGCGTCGACCTCAGGCGCACCGGACTCCATCTCGACCCCGGCCACCGGGCCCGACCCGACAGCCCGCGCCGCGACCTGGTCGGCGATCGGGGTGTCCAGGTTCTTCAGAGCGGCGAGTACCCGGCGGGCCTCGGCGGCCCGGGCCGCGGCGGCGGCGCGGAACTGCGCGGCCGCCCGGAACTCGGCCGCGGCCAGTTCCCGCTCGGCGTGCAGTTGCTCGGCCTCGAGACGCAGTCGCTCGGTGCGTTTCTGCTCGGCGCGCAGCTCGGCCAGACGAGCCTGCTCCAGACGCTCCCGCTCGGCCCGCACCTGTGCGGCCCGGGCCTGCTCGAAACGTTCCAGGTCGGCCCGAAGCCTCGCCCGGCGGTCGGCCTCGCCCCGCTCGGCCGCCGCCTTCTCCGCCGCGACCAGTTCGACGGCCGCCCACTCCCGGGCCGCCCACTCCGCCGCGGCGTGCTCGGCCCCGAGCCGGTCAGCGGCGGCCCGGGCCTGCGCCCGCTCGCGCTCGGCCACCTCACCGGCCAGACGCTCCAGGGCGGCCCGGTCCTGCGCCGCCCTGCTCGCGGCCCACTTGGCCTGCGTCGCAGCGAAGAACACCGGTTCCAGTTCGGCGGAAGGCTCCTCGTCCGAGGTCACCACCGGACCGGCCAACGGCCCGAACAGCGCATCGTGCGCATCCGGGAACGGCGCCTCGCCCGGCACCCAGGCCGGCACCCCGACCGGAGGCGTGGCCGCGACCTTCATCGCCTCGGCCATGGTCATCCCCGGGCGGGCCGCGGGCACATCAGCAGTTGCTCCCCCATCCGCGCGGACACCCGTCGAGGCACTCTCCCGAGCGCCGTCCACAGCACTCTCAGCAGCACCCTCAGCAGCACCGGCCCCAGCGTCCACCGCAGCACCAGCCACAGCACTGGTACCAGCACCGGTCACGTCTCGTGGAGCATCCACCGACGGGTTCCGGGTGGCACCGACCGGCAGGATTCCCGCGGCATCAACCACGAAACCCTCCGCCAGACCAGAACCTGCAGCCACCCTGCTGTCGACGCAACCGGCCGACAAGTCTTCCACAGCAGGCGATTCCACCGGCGAGAGTCCGGCGACAGCCGACAACCCACTGGCCTGGGTCGTCGCACCGGCCACCCGAACAGGTGCCTCGTCCTCCAACCCCCCGGACGGGTGGACGACCGCCAGGTCGGTCCCGGACGGGCCGGGAATCCGCAGCTCACCGCTGACCGGCTTCCACTCGTCACCGACCGTGACCGCCGACGCCACCACCGGGCCGATCGGGCTGGTCACCGGCAGAATGGTCCGGGACCCGGCGTCGTCCCCGGCGAACCGCACGTCGACGGACGAGTCACGCAGGTCGACGACCGGCGCCGGCTGCGTCGGGAGCCGATGACGCGCCGGCGCGGTCTCCAGGTCACCCGTTTCGTCGGTCTCGGGGGCGGGCACGATCTCGAGCGAGCGCACCGCGTCGAGCTCGGCCCGGGTGGAAGCGTTCTCGAGCATCGACCCGACGTTCGCGGCCGACTCCGCGGACAGCAGTCGTTCCGGTGCGGCCAGGTCGCGGTCGTCGGCCGGGCCGCCCGCCACCGGCACCTCGCCGGTCGGCACCGACACCAAGCGGCGCGGACGCGGGCCGGAGCCCGGTGTCGGCACGGCCTCGACGGTCTCGTCGAGACGGCTGCGCCGCTCACCCACGATCTGGCGCTGGAAGCCCACGGCCCGCACCCACACGTCGGTGACCTCGACCTCACCGGGCTCGGGCGCGGCGTACGGCCAGAACGGGCCGCCGGGTGGCAGCAGACTGCCCGGCCCGACCGCACTGATCAGACTGCTGGCGAGGGCGCTGTCGAGCACCGGCCGACTGCTCGCATGGCGGCCGGAGTGAGGACGGCGGCCGTGCCGGGCCACCCGGTCACAGAAGTCGATCATCGCGAAGACGCGGAAGTCGTTGACGTCGATCTCGCCCATCCGCACCGCGTCGACCAGGTCGTCGCGCAGTTCGGCCGCCTGGTGACGGCGGGCGCTACGCCGGATCGCACGCATCACCAGCACCACGAGCACCAGCAGCAGGGCGGAGATCGCCAACGCGGCCACCGTCAGCTCAGGGTTGCGCTCCATCTCGGTGCGCGTGCGCTCGGCCGAATCGGCTGCGCTGTCGAGCATCTGACCGGCGAGACGACGCACCTGGGCGACCTTCGACCCGGCGGGGAAGTCGCTCATGATGCCTCCGCCCGGGGGGATCCGCGATAGGCACAGTCCGCATGAAGACCCTCGCGCAGGGCGGTCAGCTCACCGGTCGCCGCCGCGAAATCTTCGTGCCAGCGATCGTTCTCCATCGACAACTCGGTGTTTCTCACTCTCAGCTGGATGTTCTCGCGCCGGTAGCGCACGGCGAGAAACACCACCGCGCATCCGAGCACGACGAGGAGGAGTCCGGCGCCGCCGACGGCGACACCCGAGAGATCGACCTCCGAAAGGTCCTCCGGCACGGCGAAGCCCCTTTCACATGTACAGGAGCTCCGCACGCTCCTGAACCCCAGGCTGCCCGGGGCGCAGTGTGCATTCCCTGCAGGCGCTGACCGGCTCCACTCCGCCATCCGAATTGGCGTCGCTCACTGTAGTGGACGTCAACTCTGAGTTAAAGCTTCTGCGTGTCCGAACCGAGTTATGGCACCCGCGCTGCATCCCCGTCGTGGGCGAAGAAGGCCTTCCCGGCCCGCGACACGCCGTCGGGCCTGGTCAGCGCCATTCCCCGACACAGTGCCCGCTTCCGCTAGGTATGCGCAAAACAACCCACTAGGCTCGTACGACGGCCGAGACCACTGCCGCGTGGTCACCGTTGCCACGGCAAGATGACGGAGCATGTGCATCGTGTTGCCGCAGCGAACTGCTGCGTCGGCCTTGTTGGACTGAGTTCCTTGCACTGAGCTGCGGAGGATTCCGGTGGACCCCAGCCCCGAACGGGCCAAGACGATCCCGGCCGGCACGACGAACGGCATACCCAGACACCTGGTGCGTATCCGCGCCGGCGCCAACGGCTCCCGTCCACTCCCGAACAGTCCGCTTCCGAACAGTCCACTCCTGAACAGCAAAGGCAATGGCGAGGCCCGGATGAGCCAGGAGAGCATTCCCACGGTCACGACCGACGGTCACCCGACGCCCCCGGACGAGGCAGCCATCGACACCGCCCTGTTCGCCTGGGAATGGGCACGGCTGCTGTCTTCCACCGGCTACGTCACCGCCGACCGCACCGTGGTGGTGGCCGAACTGCGCCGGTGGACCATCCGGCTGATCGACATGCTGGGGCGCACCCCGTTCGATCCCTCCCCCGGCACCGAGATCGGCCAGGCGCTCGTGGCTCTGGGTTTCGGCTCCCCCATCGCCCTGGGCCGCACCAACGCGCTGGTGATGCGCAAGTTCCTGGTCCCGGCCGACGACGACCGGCAGGAGCGGGTGGCCGAGGTGATCTCGTTCATCAGCCAGGGCTTCGTGCGGGCGGTGCGCGACCGCACGCTCGAGGAGCAGGACGCCATCCGCAGTTCCGCGCTGCTGGCGCTGGAACGGGCGCGGGCCGACCAGCGCCAGGCCGAGCTGCTCGACCCGGTGACCGGCCTGCTCAACCGTAAGGGCTTCGTCGCCGCGCTCACCGACCGGCTGGCCACCTCACCCCCGGGCGTGCTCGGCGCCTGTCTGCTCTCGCTGGACGGGTTCGAGCCCCTCGACCGGGGTTTCGGCACCGAGGTGGGCGATCAGCTGCTGCGCACCGTCGCCGAGCGGCTGTCGGCCCGTTTCGGTGGTGAGGACGACCTGATCGGCCGGATCGGGCGTGACGAGTTCATCGTGGCGGCGATCGGTGCGAAATCGCCGACCGCGGGCCAGGAGAACGTCCTCCAGCGGGTGGCAGCCGCCCAGCTCGCGGTGCGCGCGCCGATCAGCCTCGGCGACCGGGCCATGGTGCTGTCACCGTCGGTCGGGGTCGTCTCCCGGCTCACCGGCTCCGCCGATCCGGAGACCGTGCTCCGCGACGCCGGTCTGGCCGGTTCCTGGGCCCGCGAGCGCGGCACCGGCTCGATCGCCCTGTTCGAGGTCGAGCGCGCCACCAAGCAGGTCGCCGGGCTCGCCCTGGCCGCGGAACTGCCCGGCGCCATCGGATCGGGACGGCTGCTGGCGCACTACCAGCCGATCGTCGGGCTGCGCTCGGGCCGGGTCGAGATGGTGGAGGCTCTGGCCCGGTGGGAGCACGAGCGTCACGGGCTGCTGGAGCCGCACGCGTTCATCCCGCTCGCCCAGCGCGCCGGGCTGATCGAGGAACTGGGGCGCAGCGTGCTGGAGCGGGCCTGCCGTCAGGGGCTGGCCTGGAACCATCTGCTGCCGCGGGGGCCGATCGTCTCGGTCAACCTCGACCCGCAACAGCTGACCGATCCGGCGACCGTGCGCGACGTGGTCACGATCCTCGAGCGCACCGGTCTCCCGGCCGATCTGCTGCAGCTGGAGATCACCGAGGACGCCGCTCTCGGCGACCCGGCCACCCGCCGCGTGATCCGCGACCTCGCCCACATCGGCGTGAGCCTGGCGCTCGACGACTTCGGCACCGGCCAGGCCCATCTCGCGCGGCTGCCCGACCTGCCCGCTCTCGGGGTGCACACGCTCAAGCTGGCCGGCGAGTTCCTCTCCACGCAGGCCACGCAGGACACGCAGGACACCGCCCGCTCCGAGCCGGCGCCGACACGTCTCACCGACCGCTGGTTCGGCACCGGCCGTCACCAGCCGCCGACCCACAGCTCGGCCCGGCGCGACGTGCTCGCCGCGACCATCGCGCTGGCCCACCGGCTGGGCCTGTCGGTCACGGTCGAGGGAGTGAAGACCGAGCAGGACGAGGCGCTGATCATCTCGATGGGCGCCGACCACGCCCAGGGCACCTACTACAGCGCCCCACTACCGGTTCCCGAGGCCGGCGACTACCTCATCCGCGGGCGATGAGCGACGCGTAGCGGTCCAGGTCGACGTTCCCGCCGCTGAGCACCACCCCGATCCGGCGGCCGGCCAGCTCACCCTGGGCCAGGCGCAGTGCGGCGGCCAGGCCCAGGGCGCCGGTCGGCTCCACGACGAGTTTCGCCGAACCGGCAAGAAGCCGCATGCTGTCGATCAGTTCGGCATCGGTGGCAGTGAGGACGCCGGTCACGAGGCTGCGGATGATCGGGAAGGTGTGCGCGCCCAGCGCCGTGGTCTGCGCACCGTCCGCGATCGTCCGCGGGGCCGCGATGGTGACGATCTCCCCCGAGCGGAACGACTGCGCGCCGTCGTCACCGGCTTCCGGCTCGACCCCGTACACCCGGGCGGCGGGCGCGAGTGCGCGCACGGCGAGCGCGGTTCCGGCCAGCAACCCACCACCCCCGAGAGGGGCGAACACCGCGTCGAGACCGTCGACGTCCTCCATCAGTTCCTTGGCGACCGTGCCCTGCCCCGCGATCACGTACGGATCGTCGAACGGCGGCACGACGGTGAGGCCCCTCTCGCGGGCCAGCGCGTCCGCGATCGCCACCCGGTCCTGCGTGTAGCGGTCGTAGTGCACAACCTGAGCGCCATAGCCTTGTGTGGCAGCCAGTTTCGATGCCGGGGAGTCGTGGGGCATGACGATCGTCGCCGACATCCCCAGGATGCTCGCGGCCAGGGCCACGGCCTGGGAGTGATTTCCCGAGGAGTACGCGACGACCCCGGCCCGCCGCTGCCCCTCATCCAGCCGGGCCAGCGCGTTGTAGGCCCCGCGGATCTTGAAAGCACCGGCTCTCTGGAGGTTCTCGCACTTCAGGAAGATCTGGGCACCGGCCTGCTCATCGATGCGGCGGCTGGTCATCACGGGTGTGCGGTGCACCACTGGGGCGATACGCTCGGCCGCGGCTTCGACATCGGAGTACGAAACGGACATGAGCTGCATCCTAGATAAGGAGATCTCGTGGATCGACCGGACCTGTCGCTGAGCAACATCGTGCTCGACACCGACGACGTGCAGATGCTGTCGGAGTTCTACCTCCGCCTCCTGGGCTGGGAACTGACGCAGGACGAGCTCCCGGACTGGCGCACGCTCGGGGCCCCGGCCGGGCCGGGCCTGTCGTTCCAGCTGGAGAGCAACTACCGGCCGCCGGTCTGGCCGGCCGGCACCGACCAGACCCCGATGCAGGTCCACCTCGACATCCGGGTCACGGAACTGGCACCGGCCGTGGCCTTCGCCCAGGAGTGCGGCGCCGTGCTGCACGACTTTCAGCCCCAGGACGACGTCCGCGTCCTCAGTGACCCCTCGGGCCATCCGTTCTGCCTGTTCCTCTGACGATCCTGCGACAGTCCTGCGACACAGAACCGATCAGGTCGGCAGCAACGGCCACAACCGCGTCCAGGCCTCCTCGGCCGCCCCGGCCACCGGACCGCCCTCCAGCAACTGCGCGGCGAGCACCGGTGGCGGGTCGGCGCGGCGGAAGGCCATCAGACCGGCCAGGTAGGCGTCGTCCAGCGCGCGCGAGGCCGCGTTCAGGTAGTCCACGCCCAGCCCGCCGACGGTCACCAGTTCCGGGTCCACCGCGTTGACCAGACCGGCGATCCCGCGGCCGAGCCGACCGGCGACCAGTTCCACGGCCTGCCGCTCGGTCCGGCCGCCGGAGGCCACCACGCGCCGGGCGTAGGACACCGGATCGGCCGGCACCGGCTGACCGAGCAACCGGGCCAGGGCGAAACCGTCCAGGCTGGCCCCCCAGCAACCCCGCGCCCCGCAGGGACACTCCACGTCGTCCCCGGCGAAGGGCACGTGGCCGAACTCCCCACCCAGCCCCACCGCACCGGTGAGCACCCGGCCCGACTCCACCAGCGCGCCGCCGAGACCTGCGTCCACCCGGATGTGCAGGGCCACCGCGGCCCCGACCGCGGCACCCCGCCGCGACTCCGCGGAGGCCGCGAACGTGGCGTCGTTGCCCACCGCCATCACCGGGGCCTTGGGCCACAACACGTTCAGGTCCAGGCCCGACCAGCCCAGCGTGCTCGCCTCGATCAACCGGTCCATCGCCACCAGCCCGGGCACCGAGACGCCCATACCCCGGATCCGGCCGCGAAAACGCCGCCGCAGCTTCGTCAGACGCCCCTGTACCTCGTGCAGGATGCGCTCGCCGTCCCCGTAGGCGCCGGCCATCTGCTCGTCCCCGTCACAGGCCACCACCTGACCGCCGAGCTGCACCACCTCGGCCCGCCAGGTCTCGTGGGCGAACGCCACGGCCAGTACCAGCGGACCGCGCGGGTGCGGCTGCAGCACGGTGGTGGGCCGCCCCCGCCCGGCCGGCCCGGCCGGGCGCTCGCTGATCAGCTCGGCGGCTGTGAGACGCGCCACCAGCTCGGTCGCCGCCCCGGTGCCGATACCGACCGTACGGGCGGCGTCAGCCCGGGTGATGTCCGGGTTCTCGTGCACCACCCGAAGTAGTTCGGACGCCCTGGTCCCGATCACGATCGGTCCAACTCCCTGTATTTACTCGAAGACAGAGTTTAATGTGAATCACGTGTCCAGCCCGACCCGCACCCCTGGCCTGCCCGACCCGACGATCACCGCGCCGGACAGACCCAACTATGCCGCGTTGACCGTGCTGGCGACGTGCTCGTTCATCTACGTGACCGCCGAGGTCCTCCCGATCGGCCTGCTGCCCCAGATCAGCGCCGACCTGGACGTCACCGAGGCCCAGGTGGGCCTGCTGCTCACCTCGTACGCCGCGGTCGCCGCCGTCACCACGATCCCGATGACCGCCCTGACCATGCGCTTCACCCGCAACCGGCTGCTGGCGGCCACACTCGCCGTGTTCGTGGTGGCCCAGCTGGTCGCGGCGTTCGCGCCCAGCCTCACCATCCTGTCCGTGACCCGGATCTTCTCCGCCGCCGCGCACGGCGTGTTCTGGGCGATCGTCGCCCCGATCGCCGCCCGTCTGGCCCCTCCCGGCCACAGCGGCAGGGCCACCGCCGTCGTCTTCACCGGCTCGTCGCTGGCCATGGTGCTCGGCGCGCCCATCGCCACCGTGGTCGGGCAGGCCACCAGCTGGCGGGTGGCCGTGGCGAGTGTGGCCGGTGTGGGCGCGCTCAGCCTGATCTGTTTCCTGATCGTCGTGCCCCGTCTGCCCGTGCTCCCCCGTGACGCGGCCAAGACCCTGGGCGGCCAGCTCCGCGCCGCGGCCCGGCAGGTCCGCTCCCGGGCCACCCTGCCCGGCTGTCTCATCACCCTCACCGCGGTGGTCGGCCAGTTCGCCGCCTACACCTACATCGCCCCGCTGGTACGCCGTGACGGTGGCCTGGACGGGCGGGGTCTGGCCCTGCTGCTGCTCGGCTTCGGGGTGGCCGGGGTGCTCGGCAACATCCTCGCCGGGCGTTTCATCGACCGCCGCCCCGACCTGGTGATGATGGCGATCTTCGGCGGCATGGCGGCGTCGATGGCCGTTCTCGTCGGCACCCCGGGCCTGGTGGTCACCGTGATCGCCGTACTGTTCTGGGGCCTTTCCTCGTCCCCCATGTCACTGAGCCTGCAGGCCGCGGTGATCCGCCGGGCTCCTCGCAGCCCGGACGCAGCGGCCTCGGTGCAGGTGGTGGCGTTCCAGATCGGCATCGGCAGCGGTGCCCTGATCGGCGAGCGCCTCTACGGCCACGGCTATCTGGCGCTGCTGCCCCTGCTCGGCTCGATCATGACCGCGGTCGCCCTGGTGCTGGCCTACCGCGCGAAGGAGACCTTCCCGCGGCACCCGGTGGCCCACGTCGACGCGACCCACTAGGGCGCGTTGCCGCCGCCACGTCACGAAACCGCTCTCGGCCGGTTCAGGGCATCCGGCGCATCGGAGGGGCCAGTTCGCGCCGGTTCTCCTCCGGTTCCGGGAGATCAAGGGTGGACGACCCACCCGGGTCGGGCACGTCGTCCACCCGGTATCGCTGCGTGCGTTCGTGGACCAGCCCCACCACCCCCGCCACCAGCGCGGCGACCCCGCCGAGGTAGAGGCCCCAGCGGGCGCCGTGACCCTCGCTGACCCAGCCGATCACCAGCGCACCGAGCGGTGTGGTGCCCTGCAGGATCAGCGAGTACAGCGCCAGCACCCGGCCGCGGTACTGCGGGTCGCTGCCCAGCTGGATGCGGTGGTTGGCGGCCTGGGCGAAGTACATGGAGGTGAAGCCCACGACCGCCAGCAGCATCATCGCGCTGCCGAACGTGGGCGCCAGACCGGCGGCCAGCTCGGCCACCCCGAGAGCCACGGCGCTGAGGCAGACCAGCCGGGCCGGGGGCCGGCTGGTGCGGGCGGTGGTGACGAAGGCCGACACCAGCGAGCCGACCGCGAGAGCTGCTGACAGCAGGCCGAACTCGCCGGCGTCGGCGCTGAACACGGTTTTCGCCAGCAGCGGCAGGGTGAGCTGGAAATTGAGCGCGAACAGGCCGATCACGGCGACCAGGGCGATCGGGGAGAGCAGGTCACGACGACCGGCCACATAGCGCAGCCCGGCCCTGATCCCGTCCCGCGGGCGCACGGACGAGCGGTGCAGCTCACCCACCCGGATCCGGGCCAGCCCGGCCACGCTGAAGGCGTAGCTCAGCGCGTTCAGCACGAGCACCCATCCCTCACCGACCCCGGCGATGAGCACCCCGGCCAGCGCGGCGCCCGCCACCCGGGCGATGTTGAAGTAGGCGGAACTGAGGGCGGACGCGTTGGGCAGCAGGGCGGGCCCCACCAGTTCGCTGACGAACGACATCCGGGTGGGCACCTCGAGGGCGTTGACCGTACCCACCGCGAACGCGAAGACACAGATCTGCCAGATCGTGATCTGCCCGCTCAGCACCAGCCCGGCCATCACCAGTCCCAGCACGGCCGAGACGCTGTTCGCCCCGATGAGCAGCAGCCGCTTGTCGTGCCGGTCGGCCAGACGCCCGCCGTACAGCATGAACAGGGCCAGCGGCACGAACTGCAGTGCGGTGACCAGGCCCAGCACCGGGCCCGGGCGGTCGGTCATCCCGAGCACCAGCCAGTCCTGGGCCACGATCATCATCCAGGTGCCGGTGACCGACAGCACCTGCCCACCGGCGAAGAGCCGGAAGTTGCGCACTCCCAGGGCGCGGAAGACGTGACGGGGTGAGGCCTGGGCGAATCGGCTCGGCACGCGCGGCTCAGCCGCCCGTCGCGGCACCGTAGATGCTGCGGGCGTTCTCGTTGGTCCGGGTGATGATCTCCGCGCTCTGGCCGGAGAACTCGGTCGTGTCCACACCGCGCGAGGTGAGGAACAGCCCGATGCACTCCATCGCCCGGCGCACGAAGGCCTGGTAGTAGACCTCCTCGTCGGCGGCCGCGAAGTGATCGCCCAGGTCGTAGTTCGTCACCTGCTCCCGCACGCTCTTCACCGCACCGAAGTCGACGTCGCGGCGGGTGGCGATCTCCGCGTCCGCCTCGTCGGCGTTGGCCGCCCGCAGCCGGGCCGCCCGCATTTTCTTCATCATCGTCGAGGGGGCGTTCATCAGCAGGGCCGGTGCGTCGATCAGGGCGAGCCGGCCCAGCTCCTGGAGTTCGGCGACCGTGCCGGTCTCCAGTTCGCTCACCTCGTACAGCTCGGAGTGCAGCGGGCGCAGCGCGTAGACCTGACCCTCGATGAACAGTGTCTCGTTCGCCACCCAGGCCCGCACGAACAGCGTCACCACGACCTGCCCGCCCCAGGCCGACTGCTGGAAACAGGTGTAGGTGCGGGCGATCTCGTCGCGCCGGTCGAAGTACGGCCGGAAGGCCAGCGGTGACAGCACGGTGACCGGCCGGCGGTAGTTCAGCTCGCCGTCCCGGTCCAGGCCGGGCTCGAGCGGACCGAACCGGTACAGGTCCACCCCCAGGGAGCCCGCTCCGCCCCGCACGTACAGCCGGTGGGCCCCCGACGGCCGCGGAGTGATCTTGCCGGGAAGCAGCTCCAGCAGGGCCGCCTGCAGCGCCGCACCGGTGACCGGCTCGAACTCCGGCTCGGTGCGGCGGCTGATGTCGATGGTGATCTGCCAGTTGTCGAGCTTGACCCCGGAGCCCACGAAGGGCGCCGTGTCGGCCCGGTAGAGCACGGCGTTGCAATGGTTCAGATCGCGCAGGGCTTCCTCGGTGGAGGCCCGGCGCAGCCGTGGGGGCGGGTCGGCGCGGGGGTCGAGGGCCACGTCGATCGCCGATCGCCGGGCCGAGCGCATCTGGTGGTAGACGATCCCGGCCGCCACCACGTAGGCCCAGAACGCCAGGAAGAGCACGGCCAGCACCAGCTGGAACAGACTGAGCACCCCGGTGAAGGTCAGCAGCAGACCCAGCACGCCCAGACCGATCAGGTACCAGAGCTCGGTCAGCAGCCAGCGGTCGCGGGCGGTGCGCAGCCCGGTGGCCCGGGCCGCGTGCCGGCCCAGCGCCACCTGGTCGACCTGCCAGTTCGGGCTCAGCGCACGCCGGGACGGCGTCAGCAGGTTCGCCTCGACCGAGTCGGCGATGTCGTCGTGCAGATAGCAGGCGGCGCACAGCAGGCGGGTCACCAGGTCGTCGGGCGGCGCTGACGATTGGCTGGGTGGTGCAAGGTGCCGGGCCGCCCCGGCGCCGGTGGTCTCGTTCACAGTCACCTGTCGCTCCTCATACGGGGCCGCCGGCACGCGCGCCCCGTCTGCGGGAGTCCATCTCCCCCGCACGGGCCAGTCGGTTCAAATCACCATTAATCACACATAGCTACCAGTCAATACCTTCACGCCGCAGCGCTTCGGCACTTGGTGTACCTTTCTGATTGCACACAGTGATTGAGCAACACGGAGCAATCAGCCGGCCAGGGAAGGCAACGGCGTTCTGTCAGGCCCCCGCCGGCACTCCCGGTGGCCGGGCCCGTCGCGAATGCCTTCACTCAGGCGTCAGTGTGAATGCTGATGTGAATGCTGGAACAGCTGATTCCACCCCGCCGGGAAATCCTGGTTCTGCCGCCGCCGTAATACCACTGCGCCCTAGGTCGGCCGGCACCGGTGAATTCCCCCGGGTAAAGATCAGCCGATTGGCGAACCCGGGCCTCCCCCAGGTGAGCCACAGACCCGGACCGAACGGTTCGCAAGCACCGTAAGTACGGGAAAGACAGCACACAGTAAGATCATTCGCCCTAGCCTGAACATCGGGATCCGACGTCGGCCAATGGGGGTCTTTATCCAGCCGGACCCTTTTTCCGCGCCGTGGGGGGCCGAATTTCGATGTCCGTTTCAGAGGCTTCTGGAGCAGGTCTGTCCATCGACCAGCTGTTCGACCGAAAACCGTCGACCACGCCACCCGTCCCCCGGGCGGAATCGGATCCCCCCGCTTTTCCCGGTCCGTTCGCGGACCCGGCCGAGGCGACGTTCGAGGAACTGCTCGTACCGTCCGTCCGCATCGGCCACCGCATCACCCGGCGCCTGGAGCGACCCAGGGTGCTGATGTCCCGTTACAGCCGGTATGCACGCTGGTGCGACCTGGCCGTCGGTGCACTCGCCGCCGCGCTGGCCGTGCGGGTGCGGTTCAACACCGTGCCGGACGCCTACCTGGTGCTGCCGCTCCTGCTGCCGCTGACCTGGGTCACGCTCGCCTGGCTCTACCGCACCTACGAGCACCGTTACATCGGGGCCGGGCCGGACGAGTACCGCCGCATCGCGCGCGCCGGGCTGATCCTCTTCGCCTGCGTCGCGGCCGCGGCCTACTGCCTGAACGGCAACTTCCCCCGCACCATCGCCCTGATGTCCGTGCCGTGCGCGGTGCTGGGCAGCATGGCCTGCCGCTGCGTGCTGCGGATCGGGCTGCGCCAGGCCCGTTCCACCGGCAAAGGACTGCACCGCACGATCGTGGTGGGCCGCAGCAACGCCGCGATCGCCCTGATCGAGCAGCTGCACCAGACCGAGAACTCCCTGCACCACGCCATCGTCCCGGTCGGCGTGTGCCTGCCCGCGGGCGAGGTCGTGCTCTCGCACGTGCACGACGTCCCGGTGCTGGGCACCCCGGGCGATGTGCTGCAGGCCGTGCACCTGGCCGACGCCGACGCGGTGGCCGTGGTCTCCCAGCCCGACCTGTCCGGGCACGCCTTGCGCCGCCTGTCCTGGGCCCTGGAGGAACGCGGCGTCGAGTTGCTGGTCTCCCCCGGCATCGTCGAGGTGGCCGGGCCCCGGCTGTCGATCCGGCCGCTGGCCGGGATGTCGCTGCTGCACCTGGAACGCCCGGTGCTGAAGGGCACCCGCCGCGCGCTGAAGGTGGCCTTCGACTACAGCGCCACCCTGGTGCTGCTGACACTGCTCGGTCCCCTGATGCTGACCCTGGCCCTGGTGGTGCGCGTGACCAGCCGGGGCCCGGCGCTGTTCCGTCAGACCCGGGTGGGCACCGACGGCCGCGAGTTCACCGTGTACAAGTTCCGCTCGATGGTGGTGGACGCCGAGGCCCGGCTGTCCGCCCTGACCGAGGTGGACGAGGGCAACGGTGTGCTGTTCAAGATCCGCAACGATCCCCGGATCACGCGGATCGGGCGGGTACTGCGCAAGTACTCGCTCGACGAGCTGCCACAACTGCTGAACGTGCTGCGCGGCAACATGTCCCTGGTCGGTCCGCGTCCCCCGCTGCCCACCGAGGTGGCCGGCTACTCCCCCACCGAGATCCGCCGGCTGCGGGTCCGCCCGGGGATGACCGGTCTCTGGCAGGTCTCCGGCCGGTCGGACCTGACCTGGGAGGAGTCGCTGCGGCTCGACCTGCGCTACGTCGACAACTGGTCGCTGGCGCTCGATCTGTCCATTCTGTGGCGCACCGTCCGCGCCGTCACCCAGGGCTCGGGAGCCTACTGACCATGGATTCAACCTTCACCCCGCACGAGCTTCCGGTCATCCTGCCCAAGGCGCCGGTGGTTCCCGCCCAGCGGAGTACCACCTCGCTGGGCTCGAAACACGTTCTCGTGGTGGGTATCAATTACGCCCCCGAACCGACCGGCATCGCCCCGTACACCACCGGCATGGCCGACCACCTGACCACGAGGGCCCGCAGCGTCACCGTGCTCACCGGCATGCCGCACTACCCGAACTGGCAGCTCGAACCGCAGTACCGCTTCCGCCTGCGCACCCGTGAGATCGCCCGCCAGGTCGGTGACGCGTTCGACGGGCTGGCCGGGCTCGGTCAGCACGACGGCCTGCTGATCCGACGCCTGCGGCACTACGTGCCCGCCCGCCAGAGTGCAGTCCGGCGAGCCGGTTACGAGCTCACCTTCCTGATGAACTGCCTGAGTACCCCGATCGGGCAACGACCGGACGTCGTGGTCGCCGTCACCCCCGCGCTCGGCGGGGCGGTGGCCGGCGCCCGGGTGGCCCGTCGCACCGGCGCCAAGCTGATCGTCGTGGTGCAGGACCTGATGGCGAAAGCCGCCACGCAGAGCGGCATCTCCGGAGGCGGTGGACGGGTCAGCGCCGCCACCGCAGCGGTCGAACGGTACGCGCTGCTTCGGGCCGACCTGGTCGCCGTGGTGAGCGACGCCTTCCGCCCCCAGTTGCACGCCTACGGGGTACCGGACGATCGCATCCGCCTGCTGCCGAACTGGACGCACATTCACGCCTGCGGCCTGTCCGGACCGGAGGCCCGGCAGGCCCTCGGCTGGCCCCAGGGCGTCTTCACCGTCGTCCACACCGGGAACATCGGCCTGAAGCAGGATCTCGGGAACCTGGTGGAGGCCGCGCGGATCTGCGCCGAGCGCGACGCCGGCGTGCGCTTCGTCATCATCGGCGACGGCAGCCAGCGGGCCGCGATCCGCGCCCAGGCCCGGGGCCTGAGCAACCTGGAGTTCGTCGACCCGCTCGACGGCGTGAAGTACCCGCAGTCGCTGGCCGCCGCCGACCTGCTCGTGGTGAACGAACGGCCCGGTGTCGGCGACATGTCGCTGCCGAGCAAGCTCACCTCGTACCTGACCGCCGGGCGTGCCGTGATCGCGGCCGTCGCCCCCGACGGCGCCACCGCGCAGGAACTGCGCCGCACCAACGGCGCCGCCCACCTGATCGCCCCCGGCGACCCGGCCGCCCTGGCCGACAGCGTGCTCACGCTGCGCCGACGGCCCACCCACTGCGCCGAGATGGGCGTGCTGGGGCGCGCCTACGCACAGGCCCACCTGGGACGCGAGGCCGCCGCCGCGCGTCTGGACGCGATCGTCGAGGAGTGCGTCGCCGGATGAGCGAGACCGACCCGATCCAGCAGCTACCGCAGATCCAGACCATCCGGTCGGTGCCCAGCCCGGGGCACCGGCGCGTGCCCGCCCTCGACATCCTGCTGACGCCGCACGACCGCGCCCTCCGGCCCGGGCGCGACCTGGCCGCCTTCACCGGCGCCGGTTACGACAAGGGCCGCTCGAAGCTCTGGCAGGCCGCCTGGTTCGCCACGATGAATCTGGTGTTCTCGAAGTGGTGGCTACCGGCCCGGTTCCGGCCGCCGATCCTGCGGGCGTTCGGCGCGACCGTGGGCGAACGGGTCCTGATCCGCCACCGGGTGCGGGTGCTGTGGCCGTGGAAGCTGACCATCGGTGACGACTGCTGGATCGGTGAGGGTTCCTGGCTGCTGAACCTCGAGCCGATCAGCCTCGGCGACGACGTGTGCATCAGCCAGGAAGCCATGCTCTGCACCGGAAGTCATCGCCACGGCGACCCGGCGTTCGAGTTCGACAACGCCGCGATCACGATCGGACGAGGTGCCTGGGTGGCCGCACGGGCGACAGTTCTGCGCGGCGCGACGGTGGAACCGGGAGAGGTCGTTCCGGCCCACGCCGTCCGCGGCCGCCGTTCCTGATCATCGGGGAGGTTTTGCATGATCACGACGAGTATTTTTCCGTGATCATGCAAAACCTCCCCGCGAACGGTCGGTCTTTGCCGAATCCCCCTCTCCGGCGGTGGTCGCTGTGCCATGCTCACCGGCGTGACGATCCGGGGGGATTCATGGAAAGCATTGTCGTCGGCTACCTCTCCGCACTCGCGGCAGGCCGGGCGAGCCTGCTGGCGGGACGTATCGGCCCGGGTCCGGCCCAGGCCGTCGACCATGCGCTGACCGAGCTCTACGACAGTCTGGTCTTCCGTGCCCCGGCTCTGCGGCAGCTGCACGGCGGCAGCCTGCAGTCGCTGTCCGAGGCCGAGCACGAGGTGGCCACTGCCCTGCGCGACCAGCGTTTGAGACGCACGGTGCAGCACCTGCTCGACGATCTCGAATCAAACGGTGGCGAAGCACTTCTGGGATACGAGCCGACGGCCGGGCTGCGAGGCGTGCGCGCCGACCGGCACGGCGTCGCGGTCGGCGGCACGGTGCCCTATCCCGCCGGGACGACCGTGCTGCACGCCCTGCGCGAGACCAAGGGCCTGCTGCGCCTGAGCATCATCACCGGCGTGGTGCTGGCGGTGAGCGGGCTGGTCTCGTTCGCCCTGCATGTGGCCCTGCACCCGGCCGGCGACCCGGGCATCGGCCTGGTCCTCAGCTGGGGGTGTTTCTTCCTCGGCCTGATCCTCACCGGGGTGGGCACGATCGTGCACACCAGCCGGCGTTAGCAGTCACGCCCGCGGGAAGATCATTCTGAAGCCGTAGCCGGGGGTTTCGTCGCCGGCGCCACCAGCACCGCCACCACCATCGCGACCACGACGGCCAGCAGCGCGGTGAGCACCGAGAACACGTCACCCAGCAGACCGACCAGGGGCGGGCCGCCGAGGAAGGCGCAGTAGCCGATGGACGCGACGACGCTCACCCGCGCCGGTGCCCGGGTGGGCTCGTCCGCGGCGGCGCTCATCCCCACCGGGAAACCGAGCGCCGTACCGAGCCCCCAGAAGACCGTGCCCACGAAGGCCAGCGGCACGGTGGGCGCGTAGACGAAGAGCAGCAGCCCGGCCGCGGCGGTCACGGCCATGATCTGCAGCAGCCCGGCGCGGCCGTAGCGGTCCAGGAGGTGCGGGCCGAACCAGCGCCCGGCCGTCATCGCGACGAGCACCACGGCGAACCCGAGCGTGCCGACGGTGTCAGAGGTACCGTGCCCGTCGATCAGGGCCACGCTGGCCCAGTCGTTGGACGTGCCCTCGGCGAACGCGAACGTCAGCACGAACAGGCCGATCAGCAGGGTGCGCGGCTCGGTCCAGGCCAGCAACGGTGAGGTCTTCACGGACGCCGGTTCGCTCTCCGGCTCGGGTTCGGTGTCGGGCACGAAGGAACGGACCGCGACCGGTACGTAAGCCGCGACCACCGCCGCGACCACCAGCAGGTGCAGCGGCACCGGCACGCCGAGCCCGACCATCAGGGCGCTGAGCAGGGCCCCCGCCACCGTTCCGAGGCTGAACCCGGCATGGAAACGTGGCATGATCGCCCGGCCCAGACGGCGTTCCACCACGGCGCCCTGCACATTCATCGCGACGTCCCAGCCGCCCTGGGCGAACCCGAACAGCACCAGACCCAGCACCACGACCGGCACCCCGGCCTCGTAACCGAGGGCGACCACGGCCAGCGCCGCACCGTCCAGGACGGCGAGAGTGGCCACGGTGCGCCGGGATCCGAACCGGGTGACGATCGCTCCGGCCATCGGCAGGGCGACCAGCGAGCCGATCGCGATCGACAGCAGCACCAGCCCGAGCTGCCCGGCACTCAGCCCGAGCTGCTCCTTGAACTGCGGAATGCGCGACGCCCAGCTCGCGAAGATGAAACCGGTGGCGATGAACGCGGCATAGGTGGCCCGGATGCCCCGATGCGTCTCGTCACGGCTGGTGTCGGTCATGACGTCGTGCCTCTCGGAAAGGTGTCTGGGGGCGAGCTCGCCGACCCTATCCGCGCCGTCCGCCTCGTTCGTCCCACCCGGTCCCTGGTCCCCCGCCGGAGAACGGCGTACCGTCGCCTCACCGGTGATCACCGACGGCAGGAGCGACTCGATGAAGAAGCTCATCAACGCACCCGAGGACGTGGTCGTCGAGTCCCTGCGGGGTATGGCCGCCGCCCATCCGGGCCTACGGGTCGACCTGGCCCACCGGATCGTCTACCGGGCCGACGCGCCGGTACCCGGCAAGGTCGCCCTGGTCTCCGGCGGTGGTTCCGGACACGAGCCCCTGCACAGCGGTTTCGTCGGTCTGGGCATGCTCGACGCGGCGATCGCCGGTGAGGTGTTCACCTCGCCCGTACCCGGTCAGGTGGTCGAGGCGACGAAGAACGTGGACTCCGGCGCCGGGGTCGTGCACATCGTGAAGAACTACACCGGCGACGTGATGAACTTCGAGATGGCGGCCGAGATCGCCGCGCAGGAGACCGGGATCGAGGTGGTCGCGGTGATCACCGACGACGACGTCGCCGTGCAGGACTCGCTGTACACCGCGGGCCGTCGCGGCGTCGGGGTGACCGTGCTGGCCGAGAAGCTCGCCGGGGCCGCCGCCGAGGCCGGGCGCCCGCTGCAGCAGGTCGCCGACGTGGTGCGCCGCGTCAACGCGAACGGCCGCAGCATTGGCATGGCCCTGACCTCGGGCACGGTTCCCGCTGCCGGCCGGCCGACGTTCGACCTGCCCGAGGGCGAGATGGAGATCGGCGTCGGTATCCACGGCGAGCCCGGCCGTCGCCGTGTGCCCCTGGCCCCGGCCGGCCAGATCGCCGGACAGCTGCTCGACCCGATTCTCGACGACCTCGACTTCACCGATGGTGACGGTGTCATCGCCTTCGTCAACGGCCTGGGCGCCACCCCGCTGATCGAGCTCTACCTGATGTACGGCGAGGTCGCGGCCCGGCTGGAGAAGGCCGGGGTACGGGTGGTGCGCTCGCTGGTCGGGCCGTACATCACCAGCCTGGACATGGCCGGCTGTTCGGTGACGCTGCTCAAGGTGGACGATGATCTGGTTCGGCTATGGGATGCCCCGGTCAACACACCGGGACTGCGCTGGGGAGTCTGATTGAGCGAGATCGTCGATGTCACCACACTGAGGTCCTGGCTGATCCGGTTCGCCGGTGACGTGGAGGAGCACGCGGCACAGCTGACCGAGCTGGACTCGGCCATCGGTGACGCCGACCACGGGTCCAACCTGACGCGAGGGCTGAAGGCCGTGGTGTCGGTGCTCGCCGATGACGCCACACCGCCCAGCATCGGGCCCATGCTCAAGCAGTCCGGGATGGCGCTGGTCAGCTCGGTCGGCGGGGCGAGCGGGCCGCTGTACGGCACGTTCTTCCTGCGGATGGCCACCTCGGCCGGGGAGTGCGACGCCATCGGCCCGGACTCGCTGGCCGCTGCGTTCCGTGCCGGGCTGGAGGGGGTGCTGGCCCGGGGCAAGGCCGTGGCCGGCGACAAGACGATGCTCGACGCGCTGATCCCGGCCGTCGAGACGCTGGAGACCGCTCTGGGTGAGGGCCGGCCGTTCGGCGAGGCCCTGCGGGCCAGCGCCGACGCCGCCGAGGCGGGGCGCGACGCGACCACGCCGATGCTCGCCCGCAAGGGCCGCGCCAGTTACCTGGGCGAGCGCAGCGTGGGGCACCAGGACCCGGGCGCCACCAGCACGGCCCTGCTGTTCCGGGCCGCCGCGAACACGATGATCGACGGTGAGGACAACCAGTAGCGCTCATGGACGCAACGGTCGGCATCGTCGTCGTCTCGCACAGCCGTCCGCTGGCCCGGGCCGCGGTGGCGCTGGCCGGGCAGATGACGCCCGGTGCACCGGTGCGGGTGGCCGTGGCCGCGGGGCTGGACGAGGAGACGCTGGGCACCGATGCCGTCGCGATCGGCGAAGCGGTCACCTCGGTCGACGGCGCGGCGGGCGTGCTCGTGCTCATGGACCTGGGCAGCGCGGTGCTCTCGGCCGAGCTGGCCCTGGAACTCCTGGACGAGGAAACGCGGCGGCGCGTGCTGCTCTGCCCGGCTCCCCTGGTCGAGGGACTGGTGGCGGCGGTGGTCACGGCAGCCGGCGGCGCCGGGCTCGGTGAGGTGGCCACGGAGGCCCGGAACGGCCTGGCGGGCAAGCAGTCCCAACTGTCCGAGCAGTCCGAGCAGTCCGAGCCGTACGAGCGGTCCGGCACCACGCCGGAACTCTCTGGTCCGGCCATCGGGCAGGCACCGGCCGAGTCGGCCCGGTTCGTCATCACCCCGGCCCACGGCCTGCACGCCCGCCCGGCCGCACGACTGGTGACCCGGTTGCGCGAGATCGAGGCCCAGGTCGAGATCCGCAACGCCACCACCGGTTCGGTCTGGGTGCCGGCCCTGAGCCTGACCCGGGTCACCACGCTCGGGGTGCTGGCCGGGCACGAGGTCCAGGTGCGGGCCACCGGGGCCGAAGCCCTCATCGCCCTGGAGCGCATCGCAGCGCTGGCGGCGAGCAATTTCGGCGAGCCCACCGGGCCGGTGGACGATCTCGTCAGCCGCCAGAAGCCCTCGGCCTCCGCCTCGGCGGCCTCCCCCGGTATCGCGATCGGCCCCGTCCACCGGGCCACCCACGCACCCCGACTCGACGACCCAGGGCCGGCAGACGTCCACCATCGAACACCCGAACTCGAGAAGCGCGCCCTGGCGACCGCCCGGGAGGCCGTGCGCCGCCATATCACCGGCCTGGAAGGTCTTCTTGCCCGAGACGAGGCGGAGATCTTCGAGACCCACCTGGCCCTGCTCGACGATCCGGACCTGCTCGGCCGCACGCACGCACGGATCGGCGACGGCGAGCCGGCGGCCCGCGCCTGGGCCGCGACGGCCCGCGAGACCGCCGGCCGGTTCGATGGTCTCGCCGACCCATACCTGGCCGCCCGGGCCGCCGACGTGCGCGCGGTGGGCGAACAGGTGCTGGCCCAGCTACTTCCCCCGATTGACCCGGTTGAGGAAACCTTATCCGGGCCGGGCATTCTGGTTGTCGAAGACCTCACGGCGGCCCAGGCCGCCACCCTGGACGGCAATGTCACCCGGGGCGTGGTGATGGCGGCCGGCAGCCCGAGCGGACACGCGGCGATCCTGATCCGGGCCCGTGGCATCCCGGCCGTGGCCGGGGCCGGCGCCTTCGTCCACCAGCTGCCCGACGGCACGGTCGTCGCCCTCGACGGCACGACCGGCGAGCTGGTGATCGACCCCAGCGACAACGCCCAGCAGGATTTCCGCGCCCGAGCCGAAACTGCCCGCCGCAACGGTGAAGTGGCTCTGCGGCAGACCCATTCCCCGGCCGTCACCCGCGACGGCGTCCGCATCGCCGTCGGGGCCAACGCCTCCACCCCGGCGGAAGCCACCGCGGCCCGGGCCCGGGGCGCCGACCTGATCGGGCTGGTGCGCACCGAGTTCCTGTTCCTGAGCCGCGACACCCCACCCGACGTCGACGAGCAGGAAGCGGCCTATCTCGATCTGGCCGACGCGTTCGGCGGCGAGCGCATCACCCTGCGCACCCTGGACGTGGGGGGCGACAAACCGCTGGGCTACCTGCCGATGCCGGTGGAGGCCAACCCGTTCCTCGGCGTCCGAGGGCTGCGGCTGGGACTGCGCCGCCCGGCGATCCTGACCGAGCAACTGCGGGCGATCGTGCGGGTGGCCCGGCAGACGCCGGTCGGCGTGATGTTCCCGATGGTGAGCACCCTCGACGAACTAAGATCGGCCAGAAGGCTTTTGGACGAGGTGGTCGGGGCCCGGGCCCCGGTCGGACTACGCGTAGGGATCATGGTGGAGGTGCCGGCCGCGGCCCTCAAGGCGGCGTCGCTGGCCCCGTACGTCGATTTCCTCAGCATCGGCACGAACGACCTCACCCAGTACACGCTGGCCGCCGAGCGCGGCAACGACGATGTCGCGACCCTGGGCGACCCCTTCGACCCGGCCGTGCTGAAGCTGATCCGCGCCACCTGCGACGGTGCCGCCGGACGGGCCGAGGTGGCGGTGTGCGGGGAGTTCGCCGCCGACGTGCGGGCCGTCCCCCTTCTGGCCGGACTGGGGGTGACCGAGCTGAGCGTGACCCCGCGCTCGGTGCCGGACATCAAGCAGGCGATCAGGACGACCGATCTGGGCGAGTCCCGCGAACTGGCCTCGGAGGCACTGGAACAGCCCTCCGCGGAGGCGGTTCGTGAGGTGCTGCGCCGCCGGCTCGCGCCCGGTCCCCGCCAGAAGTAGTTGCCTCAGCACACTGAGTGAACGAGCGGCAAACAGTTGCGGACGCCTCGTGCGAACCCCTGGATCAGAACCCGATACGGGGTGAACCCTGGCGGTTGTGACGACAGCTTCGGTCATCCTCGTCCTGGTCGTCGTCGTGGCTCTGGCCTTCGACTTCACCAACGGATTCCATGACACGGCCAACGCCATGGCCACGTCCATCGCGACCGGCGCCCTCACCCCCAAGGTCGCGGTCGCACTGGCCGGCGCCCTCAACCTCGTCGGTGCCTTCCTGTCCGTGGAGGTGGCTCTGACGGTGACCAACGCCGTCGTCAAGATCCAGGACTCCGACGGCGCCCCCCCGGCCCGACCTCCTCAGCGGCGGCGGGTCCGACCTCCTGATCATCGTGCTGGCCGGCCTGATCGGCGGCATCGCCTGGAACCTGCTGACCTGGTTGCTCGGGCTGCCCTCCAGTTCGTCCCACGCCCTGTTCGGCGGGCTGATCGGCGCCACCCTGGCCGGCCTCGGCACCAGCGGCCTGAACTGGAATGGCGACGGCTCGAAGGTGGACGGGGTGCTCGGCAAGGTCATCCTGCCCGCGCTGGCCTCACCGATCATCGCCGGGCTGGTGGCGGCCGTCGGTACCTGGCTGATCTACCGGATCACGGCCGGGGTCGCACAGCGCTTCACCGAGACCGGCTTCCGCTGGGGCCAGATCGGCTCGGCCTCGCTGGTCTCCCTGGCCCACGGCACCAACGACGCCCAGAAGACGATGGGCGTCATCACCCTGGCCCTGATCGCCTCCGGGCACTGGACCGATACCGAGAACATCCCGTTCTGGGTGAAGGCCGGCTGCGCCCTGGCCATCGCCTCGGGCACCTACCTGGGCGGCTGGAGGATCATCCGCACGCTCGGCAAGGGTCTGGTCGAGATCGCCCCGCCGCAGGGCCTGGCCGCCGAGGGGGCCTCCGGGGCGGTCATCCTGATCTCCAGTCACCTCGGCTTCGCCCTGTCCACGACCCACGTGGCCACCGGCTCGATCCTCGGCTCCGGCATCGGCAAGCCCGGGGCCACGGTGCGCTGGCGGGTGGCGGAGCGGATGGTCGCCGCCTGGCTCATCACGCTCCCCGCGGCCGGCCTGGTCGGGGCCGCCACCTGGTATGTCGCCGACCTCCTGGGTGGCGGGCTGCTCGGTGCCGCGGTGATCACCGCTGCGCTCACCGCGGCCGCGGTCGCGATGTGGCTGCACTCCCGTAAGGAGCCCGTGCACCCGGGCAACGTCAACGACGAGTGGGAGGCGCCCGCCGCCCACCAGACCACCGCAGCCTGATCCGACCTGATCCGACCTGATCCGACCTGATGCGAAGAAGAGGAGATCCGACGTGCACACGCTCTCACTGGTGTGGGAAGACCTCTGGAAGATCACCGTGGCCGGCCTCGTCCTCGGGGCCGGACTACCCGCCCTGTTCGCGGTGGGCATCCGATCGCTGGCCTACGGCACGGGCGGTGACGCGCAGGAGCACGCGGCCGGTAGCTCCCCCGCACCGCACCCGATCGGCCGGGCCCTGGCCGGACTGTGCTTCGCGATCGTCCTGCTGGTGGTCGCTCTCGGCATCGTCCTGATCGTGGCCTCCGGCTTCGGCAAGGAACTCAGCTTCGCCAGCATCTACCCGACGATCCAGGACCAGTGATTTCCGGTGCCCGATGAGATCTCCATCGTCAACCGCGTCGTCTCCTGGCTGCGAGCCGGATATCCCAGCGGCGTGCCGCAGCAGGACTACGTGGCGCTGCTCGGCCTGCTGCGCCGCAAACTCACCGAGACCGAGGTCCACCAGATCGCCGCCGATCTGTCCATGCAGGCCGAACTCGGCGTCGAGATCACCAGTGGCGATGTCGAACGCATGATCGGTGACGCCACCCTCGACACCGCCTCCGCGCAGGACATCGCCCGGGTCTCCGGCCGGCTGGCGGCCGGTGGCTGGCCCCTGGCCGACTTCGAGGTCTGAAGCCGGCTCCTGGCACGACCTGCCTCCAGGTCTTCCTGATCGCCCCGGTCGACCAGGAAGGAGGGCGTTCGCCTCTTGTCAATGGTCACCGAGCGAAGTGACCGATGGCAAACAGGCCATCATCCCGTGACCTTCGGTGAACGACGGGCAAACTCTGCCCGACCGTTTGCGGACTTCTCTGGAACAGAGCTGCATTCGGGCGCGACGCTGCTGCCGTGACAACCGCAACGGTGCTTCTCGTCCTGGTTGTCGTGGTCGCCCTGGCCTTCGACTTCACCAACGGCTTCCACGACACGGCCAACGCGATGGCGACCTCCATCGCAACCGGCGCCCTGACCCCACGGGTCGCCGTCGTCCTGTGCGGCGTGCTGAATCTCATCGGAGCCTTCCTGTCCGTCGAGGTGGCACTGACAGTCACCAACGCGGTGGTGAAGATCCAGACCTCCGACGGCCTGCCCCGGCCCGAACTGCTGACCGGCGGCGGCAGCGACCTGCTCCTGATCGTGCTGGCCGGCCTGATCGGCGGCATCACCTGGAACCTGCTGACCTGGCTGCTCGGACTGCCCTCCAGCTCCTCCCACGCCCTGTTCGGCGGGCTGATCGGCGCCACCCTGGCCGGCCTCGGCACCAGCGGCGTGAACTGGAACGGCGACGGCTCCAAGATCGACGGAGTGATCGGCAAGGTCGTTCTGCCCGCCCTGATGTCGCCCTTCATCGCCGGCCTGGTGGCCGCGCTCGGCACCTGGCTCGTCTACCGGATCACCACCGGGGTGGCCGCACGCTTCACCGAGAAGGGCTTCCGCTGGGGCCAGATCGGCTCGGCCTCGCTCGTCTCCCTGGCCCACGGCACCAACGACGCCCAGAAGACGATGGGCGTCATCACCCTGGCCCTGATCGCCTCCGGGCACTGGACCGATACCGAGAACATCCCGTTCTGGGTCAAGGCGAGCTGCGCGGTCGCCATCGCCGCCGGCACCTCGCTGGGCGGCTGGCGGATCATCCGCACGCTCGGCAAGGGCCTGGTCGAGATCACCTCGCCCCAGGGCCTGGCCGCCGAGGGCGCCTCCGGCGCGGTCATCCTGATCTCCAGCCACCTCGGGCTGCCCCTCTCCACCACACACGTCGCGACCGGCTCGATCCTCGGATCGGGGGTGGGCCGGCCCGGTGCGGTGGTGCGCTGGCGGGTGGCGGTGCGGATGGTGGGCGCCTGGCTCATCACGCTCCCCGCGGCCGGCCTGGTCGGGGCCGCCACCTGGTACCTCGCCGACCTGCTGGGCGGCGGGCTGCTCGGCGCCCTGGTGATCACCGCATTCCTGGTGGCGGTCTCGGCGGCCATGTTCCTGCACTCGCGCAAGGCACCGGTGCACTCGGGCAACGTCAACGCGGAGTGGGACGGCACGAACCCGGACGACCCGGCACTGCCGGCTGTGCAGGCCCTGCAGACGGAGCAGCACCTCCCCGCCTGACGGCAGGCCCGAACCCCTCTGCTCCTGCTTTGCTCCCGCTCTGATCCCGCTGACGAGGAACCTTGACATGCACACGCTTTACCTTGAGTGGCAAGCCATCTGGAAGATCCTCGGGGTCGGCCTGATCCTCGGGGCCGGCCTGCCCGCCCTGTTCGCCCTCGGCATCCGCGCCATGGCCTACGGCACGGGCGGCGATGCCGAGCAACACCCGGCCGGGGCCCTTCCCGCCCCGCACCCGGCGGGCCGGGCACTGGCCTACCTGATCTTCGCGCTGGTCCTGCTGGCGGTCGCCCTCGGCATCCTGGTGATCGTGGCCTCCGGCTTCGGCAAGGAAGTCAGCTTCGGCAGTGTCTACCCGACCCTGCACGACAAGTGATGAGTTAGGGCAGGTAGGGAGGCGCCACGCCCCAGCCCCAGCGGGGCACGGGTGCCTCCTTCACCACCTCGGCGCCCGGCTGCGCATTGCTGAAGGCCAGACGGGTGCCCCACTCCACGTACCCGACGAAGGCCGCCCGGAACTCCGGGTCGGCGGGCAGCCCGGCGTCGTCGGCGGCCCGGCTCATCAACGTGGCGAAGCGGAAGCGCTGCTCCGGCGTGATGCCGAGGTCGATGTGGTGCCGCAGCATCGAGGGATATCCCCCGAGCTCAGCGGTGTACCGCGCCGGGCCCCCGAAGACCTCGCACCACCAGAGGGTCACGTGCTCGCGGTGGGCCCGGCTCACTCCGCCGGGAAAGAGCGGTGACAACAGGTCGTCCCCCTCGACCCGGTCGTAGAACGCATCGATCAGCCGCCCGAAGGCCGCCGCCCCGCCTGCCCAGTCGTAGAGAGTGGGCTCATCGGTCGTCATGACTTACAGCGTAATCATGATTACAGGGCGATGGGGTCACTTCCCGCTCACCCGGGGTGGATCATCGGTACTCGCGCCGCCGGGCCGCGATGCCCACCCAGCCCAGCACCGCTGCCAGTAGACCGACCACCAGCGTGATCCAGCCGACGAGCCGCAGGTTCGCCCCGGCCGACTCCCAGGCGTCGTCCGCCGTCTGCACCTGGCGGGCAAGCAGCGCCCCGCTGTAGGCGTCGAAGGCCTCGAACGCACCCACGGCACCGCCCGGTGCCGGGTTGGACGCGGACCGCCGCACGAATGCGTCGTCTCCTTCAACAGCCCGCGCCAGCAGGCGCTCGTGCACCCCGCCGTAGTAGCTGAGCTTGCCCGTCACGTTCGCCACGTCGTCCCGCACCGCCTGCGGCTCCCCGGCCGCCGCGGTCCGCAACCGGGCCAGGGCATCCTGGTAGGACGCCTGCCAGGCCTGCTCACCGTCCACCGTGCTGCCGTCGAGCGCGGCCCGGGCCTCCGACGAGCGGGCGTCGAACGCCGAGAACCGGGCCTCCACCACGGCGTCGGCGATCCGTAAGGCGTGGTCCTGCACCTGGCTCACCTGTTGCCGGCTCGCCACGACCACCGCCACCCCGGCCACGGTCACCAGGACCAGCACCACCACCCCGGTGAGCAGACCGAGGTTCAGCAGGCGGCGGGTGCGGCGGGTCAGCCACAGGTGCACGGCGATGATCACGAGCACCGCCAGGATGCCGGCCAGGACGGTGATGACCGGTGCGGTGTCGGCCGCCGACCCGTCATCGGCCAGCCGCTCCCGGCCGGCCTGCTGCACCTGCGCCAGCCGGGGCAGCACCTGCGTGTGCAGCACCTGCGAAGCCTCGGCCAGCGCGCCGGCCGCCTCGTCGCGCCGGCCGTCCTGCGCCAGGGTCCGGGCCGCGGCCACCTGCATGACGTACCTGGTCAGGTACTTGTTCGCCGTCGCCAAGGAGGCGGCGTCCTCGTCGGTCCGCGCCGCGGTGACCAGCCCGAGGAACGCCGGCTGGGCGTCGTACGCGAACAGGCGGTAGCTGAACTGTCCCGGATCGGCACCGGTCAGCAGATCGTTGCCCGCGTCGGTGTCAGCGATCACCAGAGCCGTGCGCGCGGTCTGGATCCGGACCTGCTGTGCCGTCTCCGCCCGGGCCTGTTCCAGGGAACCGGCCCGGCGGGCCAAACCCTCCCGGCCGAACACACCGGCCAGCACGGCCACCGACAGCACGACCACCCCGGCCGCCAGCAGGAGGTCCGGGGTCGAGCGCCGCAACCGGACGGCGCCACTCAGCCTCTGGTGCATATCCGCCGTCCTCGCCCGTTGTGCATCACAACAGCCAATCCGGGACAAGGAAACACCACATGACCTTCACCGGGCCGGATCACCAAGGCTGGATGACCGGCTCCCGTTGGGCCATCCGGTGGGTGTTCGGCGGTCGGCGTAACGGCCGCTCCGCACGACAACGTTTCACCTACGCTCGCGTAAGCTACGAAGGCGCAGGTCAGCCCTGCGGTGGGGAGGGGAAACCCCTCCGGTTGACCGCCCCCTGAACTGCTTGCACGCTGGTTGTTGTCTGGCCACGGGGGCCAATCCACGCCTGCCACGCGGTCTTTGCTCCTGGACGCGGACGCGTCCGACGGAGTCGACCGTCAGGTCGCTGTAGCGGCACGTAGCGGTCCGCACCGACCTCAGGCCTGCCGACTGATACTGAGGAAAACCCTGTGTTTTTCGCTGCTTCGATCTTTTTCGCACTCAACGGCATCACTTTCGGAAGCTGGGCGGCCCGGGTTCCCGACATCGCCCGGGACCTCCAGCTGACGCCCGCCACTCTCGGCGCGGCCCTGTTCTGCATCTCGCTCGGGGCGCTCGCCAGCATGCAGGTTACCGGTTTCCTCTGCGCCCGTTTCGGTTCCCGACGGGTCGGGCAGGTCACCGTGCCGTGTTTCGCCACCACCCTGCCACTGCCCGCACTCGCCGGTAATCTGCCCGAACTCTGTGGCGCACTCCTGGTTTTCGGCCTGGCCAGCGGGGCCGCGAACGTCGCCGCGAACAGCCTCGGGGTGGAGGTGGAGGCCCGGGCGAAGCGACCGATGATGTCCTCCCTGCACGCCGTCTTCAGCTTGGGCGGCCTGGTCGGATCGGCCGCCGGCGGTGTGCTGGCCGGGCTTTTACCAGCTGTGCTTCACCTTTCAAGTGTCGCCGGTGTCTGCCTCCTGGTCTGCGCCTGGCTGACCCGGGTGATCGACAAGGTCACCGGCCCCGCCCGGGAACCCTCGCCCCGTCGCCGCCGGGCACGCCACTCCAAGACCGAACCAGCTGGTAGTCATCTGATTTCGGTCAACCTGCTGCCGGAGCAGACGGCACCGTCCCTGCCCGGCCGCTTCTCTTCGCACACCGCGGTCATCATCACGCTCGGTGGTATCGCCGCCTGCACGGCCTTTGCCGAGGGGGCCCTGGGCGACTGGGGCGCTCTGCATCTGCGGGAGAACCTGCACGCCAGTCCCGGTCTGGCGGCAGCCGGATACGCGCTCTTCAGCCTCGCGATGGCGATTGGCCGGATGGCCGGCCACCGTCTGGTCGCGCGCCTCGGGGACACCCGAATGCTGCTGGGCGGAACGCTTCTGGCGGCCGGGGGCACGCTGGCCGTGTCTTTCGGCGCCAGTCTGCCGATCGCCCTCAGCGGCTTCCTGATGGTCGGCCTGGGCCTGGCCAACGTGTTCCCCCTGGCCATCGGCCGGGCCGGAGTGCTCAACGGGGCCAAGGGCGTGGGACTCGCGGCGACCGTCGGTTATGTGGGACCCCTTGCGGGGCCGCCCCTGATCGGCCTGCTCGCCGGCCAGGCGGGCTTGCGTACGGCGCTCAGCGGGGTCGGCGTCCTGGTGCTGCTGGCCAGCGTGCTCTCCGTGGTCGTCGCCGTCGAGGCCCCCCGCGCCACCAGCGTCGCGGCCGCCTGGCGCGTCCGCTACGCCCGCACCCGGGACCGGGCCGCCGTGGCCCGCACCCAGGTGACGGCCGTACGCCGGACCGGCCTCGGCCTGAACCGCGCCACCCGGAACGTCACGATGCGCCTCGGCAGCACAGCCACCCGGATCACGGTCACCGCTCACACCCTCGGCGTCGTCTCCCGCGAACAGGCGGCGGTGCTCACCCTCTCCGCCCAGGCCCAGCAGAGCGCCAACGAGTCGGCCAACGCATGAGGGAGCCGAACTCGCCAGAGCGGAAAGACCCGATCCTCCAGCAACTTCAGGACTGCGTTCCGCCCTCGTCCTTCGTTCGTGATCAGGCTATCCCCCGGCCGCCGGTCAGGAGGCGCCCCACGTCCCGGGAAGGTTCGCATGATCACGAACAAGGAGGCGGCGGGCACCGCACCACCACGCACTAAGGTGGCCAGGATGAGTGCGTACGACGTGGTGGTGGTCGGGGCCGGCGCTTCCGGCGCACCACTCGCCGCCCGCCTCAGTGAAGACCCGGCCTGCAACGTGCTGCTGCTCGAGGCCGGGCCCGATGTCGCGACCACGGCCGGGTTCCCGTCCGAGATCCTTGACGCCGGCGGGCTCGGCGCAGCCGTACCGGGGCATCCGAACAACTGGGCCTTCCTGGCCCACCTCACGCCCGACCTCAGCTACCGGGTGGCCCGGGGCAAGATCCTCGGTGGCTCGACGGCCATCAACGGCACCTATTTCATCCGGGCCCGACGGGCCGACTTCGACGGCTGGGCGGCTGCCGGCAACACCGAGTGGACCTACGAGAAGTGCCTGCCGTTCTACCGGCGCCTCGAGAACGACCACGACCGACCGACCTCGGAACTGCACGGTCACGACGGGCCGATGCCGGTCACGCGGGCCCCGCAGTCGCAGCACCCGGTCACCCGGGCCTTCGCACAGGCCTGCGCCGAGCGCGGGTTCGTTCCGGAGCCGGACAAGAACGGCCAGGAGACAGCCGGCTACGGGCCTCTTCCGGTGAACGCGCTGGACGGCGTGCGGATCAACACCGGCATCGCCTACGTCAACCCGGCACGCGACCGGCCGAACCTGACCGTACGGGGCGACACCCTGGCCCGGCGCATCGTCTTCGACGGCACGCGGGCGACCGGCGTGGAGGTCGAGACCCACGGCCGGGTCGAGGTGATCGCGACCCCGCTCGTCGTGCTCAGTGCGGGCGCCATCAAAACACCGCACCTGCTGGCTCTTTCCGGCGTCGGACCGGCCGCGGAACTGAAGGCGGCCGGGATCCCCCTGGTGCACGACTCCCCGGGTGTCGGCAAAGACTTCTCCGACCACCCGAACATCTCCGTGAACTGGACCCCCAGGCGCCGCCTGACCACACGCCGCCAGCGCGACCTGTTCCAGAGCGTGCTCCATCTCACCGCCGAGCACTCACCCCACGACGGGGATCTGGAGATTCTGCCGCACCTGAAACCCCTGGCCGAGGCGCTCGGCCGGCCCACCGGCCACCGGCCTGCGAGGCTGCTCCCGCTCACGCGCCCATGGCTCGCGATCCTGCGCAACCGGAGGGGCGTCCCGTGGCACCGGCTGATGCAGCAGGTGGCCACGCGCAACGATCTGGCGTTCTCGGTGGCGGTGCAGCAGGCGGCCTCACGGGGCACGATCACCACCACCTCGCCTGACCCGCACGTCGCACCGACGATCGAATACCACTACCTGAGCGCACCCGAGGATCTGCGCCGGATGCGCCAGGTCGTACGGGTGGCAGTGGCACTGCTGCGGACCCGGGCCTTCGAGAAGTACTTCCGCCGCCTGAGCGAACTCGACGACGCCGTGCTGAACGACGACGAGCAGCTGGACGCCTGGATGCTCGCGCATCTGGGCACAGCGATCCACGCCTGCGGCAGTTGTGCCATGGGCCCGGAGTCCGATCCGGACGCGGTGGTGGACCAGTACGGGACCGTCCACGGGATCAGCGGGGTCCGGATCGCCGACACGTCCATCCTGCCGGGCACCCCGTCCCGGGGCCCGGCCGCGACCGCGATCCTGATCGGCGAACGGGTCGCCGGCTTCATCCGGGCCGGGTCACCAGCTCCGTAGGTCGACCACGTCGAAAGGCCCCTGCGGGTGCTGAGGGTCGAGCACCACCACCTGGCGACCCTCGTGGGTGGCCCGGTCGAGGTACCGCCAGAGTCCCAGCGACTTCAGCACCCCCTCCTCGATCGAGGCGACGCCGTACTCGGCGAACATGGCCATGAGGCTGCGGTGCAGGTCGGGCGCCAGGCACAGGGCCAGCTCGGTCGTCAGCCCGGTGGCCGCCCCGGCCCGTGTCACCGTGACCGGGTCGTCGTCCGGACCCGCCGTCTCGCTGCCGTACACACTCGTCACTTCGGCCATCGACTTTCCCCCGTGTCTTGCACTCACCGACCACGCATCGCTCAGTACATTACACAGAGTCAACACTTCGTCACAGGGGTTCCATCGCACGACGCAGGGAGATTCGCCGGATGCCAGAGAACCGGATGCCAGAGAACGCCAGGCTCGAGGTCACGCGGATGCCGCACCAGCGCGCAGCCACCTCGGTACGAGAACTTCGCGACCTGCCCGAACCCAGGACGCGCAAGACCGACTGGGTGGTCCTGTGGCCGTACACCCACTGCCTGCCGCTGGATTCGCACTACTGCTGCGTGCACGCCCACCCGCAGAACTGAACCCCTGTGGGTGGGGATGGACGCGCGCCACGCCCATCCCCACCCGGTTCAGGGGAAGTACCGCCGTGATCGTGCACAGGGCCCCCGGCGACCGGCTCACCCCGCAGCGCCCGTAGATCGCCGGGAACCTTGTCCACGATCACGATTCCTCGCCGTTCCCACGTCGTGACGAACAGCCTTTCCGGAAGGGCCACGGGCCGCGACATCACCGGGTTGAGGGATGCGTGCGGGGGGATGTGTCCGCGTGCGACCCGGATCGCTCGCGACCCGTGACCCTTCGTGTTCCGGGCACGTGATACCGAACAACCACCTCCGTCTCGGGACTAGCCACCTGACCTTCCAGAAACCCCCCGGTCCGTACCCCGTGGACCGACCGGGAAGTTTCTGCAAAGTCACGAAGAACTCGTACAAACATTCACTGGAGAATGAGAGACCCAGGCGGCGGCACCATCGGACCGCCGCCCCACCCTCTTGAACCCGCTGAATCCGCCTCTTGCCATCACTGCCGCTACTCCACCCAGGAACACCGGGCTCGATCGATGACCCAGGTAGGTGAAAACCCCTACTCGAGACGCCGACTCGACACCAGCTCGGGATCTCCTTCCCTGCGCATCGCCAGCCCTCCGGTGTTCAGCCATCCGGAGACCCAGGCCCGCAGCAGCTCCGACGCCGGGCACTTGCGTAGCCGGCCACAGGTGTGACACCGCCCCGCCCCGTCCACCGGATGCGCGTCGAGCACGAAGGTCAGCGCCTCCACCGTGTGCCGCAGGCGCCGCCGTGCCACAGCCCGCACCTCGTCGCCCTCAGACTTCACCTGATGCAGCGGACCCACGAGAGTGCGCTCCAACTCTGCCAGTTCGGTGCGCAGATGAGCTCGCAGCTCCGTCGACGACGAGGCTTCCTGCCTCGGGATGACGCTCATCTCATGATCACCGATCGGAGTGTCTCGACCGCCTGGTCGTCCACGAAGTACGCCGCCTCCTCATCGATCGTCAGCCCCAGACGACCGTCCTGGTCGTAGAGCACGATGTCGTCCTGGATCAGCCGGCAGCCTGCGGGATGCCACAGCCAGTCCGCGAGCGGCCCCCGGTGGAGCACCGCCAGCGTCCGGTCGCCGGCCCAGAGAATGACGAGATCGTCCATGATCGCCGCGGTCACGGCGACTCCGGTGTTGTAACCCCGTCCATTGACGAGCGGCAGTTCGACCCGGCCGGTCCGGAGCGTGGAGATGATCCCCGAACAAGGCCAAATAGCACCGCACGCCTCACAAACCCCACCATCATCGCGATGAAGACTGATGGTGGGCTCGACCCGACGCGTAGGGCGGCGGCGCCGAGGTACTGCCACATTGCGACTGCGCGTATCGGACATGTCACCCAAGGTGGCGAACAGGGCACGTTTTGTGCAACCCTGCATCTCACAGGCCGCCATATGCATGGTCTGCATTGCAGGCAATGCGTTACAGCGGCCATGGGGAAGGGTTTAAAAGCAGGCTGGGCACGAGGGGATGCGCGCTATGGCCACTGATGCAGGGAAGCACGAGCGACCACCGTCTTTGGCACAAAGACGAGTCGGTCAGCGACTGAAAGGGTGGCGAGAACGCGCCAGCAAGACGCAGGAAGACGCGGCTACTGCACTGCTGGTGCACCACACCAAGATTTACCGCATTGAATCCGGAAGAACGCTCGCCAAGCCCGGTGACATCCGCGAATTGTCGAGAATCTATGACATACCGGACAGTCAAACGGAAGAACTTATCCATCTCAGTAGAAGTGCCCTCAAACCGGGCATTGTGGACAGTTATCGCGACGTCGTTTCCGGGGATCTTGGATTACTCGCCGACCTCGAGGCCGCCTGTACTCACATGCGCGCCTGGGATGGCGATGTCGTCCATGGGCTTTTGCAAACCCCGGCATATGCCTATGCGATTCTGGGTACCTTGAAAGGGCCGAGTGACGAGGTTCGCAGGAAACGACTTAAATTCCGTTTAGAACGGCAGCGCGTGCTAATGTCGAATGATCCTGCCTGTGACATCAGGATCGTTCTCGGGGAGGCCGCGCTGCGGTACACCGTCGGCTCGGACGATGTGATGCGAGATCAGATCGAACACCTCTTGGACCTGAGCAATCAGATCGACATTCGAATCCGCCCGTTCTCCGAGGGACCTCACCCCTGGACCGCGGGCGGCGTTTTCACCTTGCTGGACTTTCCCGACCCGGCAGATCCGGCCGTGGTGTACACGGAAAGCCACTTGGACTCGCGCTACATGGAGACAGCGCGCGAACTGGCCGAGTACAGGAGAATTTTCGGCGAACTGTACGGCAAGTCCGTCCCAGTGAAGGAGTTCGTGACATGAGCACCACCCCCGACCCGACGCATTGGATCAAGGCCGCCCGATCCAGCGCGACCGGCTCATGCGTCGAAATGCGGCAGCACCAGGCCGCTGTCGAGGTCCGCGACACGAAACAGCACGGTCAGGGCCCGACCCTGCGCCTGCACCCGGTGGGATTCTCCGCCTGGGTCGCCGGCGCGAAGTCCGGCGAACTGGACCACCTGGCCCGCTGATAACCCAGCGGATTCAGCTGCCGCCCCAGCGCAACCGGCGGCAGAGCGCCGAAATGATCCACCGCTGTGCGATCAGCTCCGGGTCGAGGAGCTGACCAGAACGAAGTGCCCGGCCGGATCGAGCGGCCGGGCACTTCGCCGTCCGGCCCGGTACTCACCCGTCAGTACAATCAGTACAGGTGGGGGAGTAGTCTGTCCCAGCAATCCGGAGCCACTCTGGGTCCGCCGGTCGAGAGGGAACGACCATGGATGAGACTGAGGTCCGCGCACTCGCACTCGGCCTACCCGAGACACGCGAGCAGCCGCACTTCGCCATGACGTCATTTCGCGTACGCGGCAGCATCTTCGCCACGATGCCGCCGGAACGCGATCAGATACACGTGTTCGTGCCCGAAGAAAACGTGCACGAGGCCGTGTCCGAGCAGCCCGAAGCCTGTGAAGAGCTTTGGTGGGGGCAGAAACTCGACGGCGTGAAGGTGACGCTGGCCGAGGCTGACCCCGGGTTGATGAACGAGCTCCTGGTGGCCGCCTGGCGCCAGAAGGCCCCGAAGAAGATGGTCGCCGACTGGCAGAGCTCCCGCCAGGACACGACGGCGTAATCGCCCGGTCACGATACCTTCGGAAGGGTTTGCCCTTCCGGGGGTAGCGGTTCGAACGCCGTTCGGGTGGGGTCACTTTCCGGCGCGGCGCTCCGGATGCGATCGCGGTCGCCCTAAACTCAGACTGTTGAGGGCGGCTGCAAACGGGGGTTCTGACGCCATGACTGAGAACGACGGGGCTCGCCGCTGGGTGTTCGCCCGCGGAAGCGCCGGGGTCGACGAGATCCAGGCGGTCATCGACGAGGTCCTGGCCGGGTCGATGATCAACCGCCGGCGCCCTCCGGTACCCCGGCAGGGTGGCCCGGGACACGGCGATCAGCAGATGCTCGACCTCACCGAGCTCGAGCCACGCATGGTCGACCTCGGGAGTTCCCTGCGAGTGAGCACCGGCCCACAGGAGAATTCCGCCGAGATCGTCATCGAGATCGGCAAGGGCCTGGCGGTGGAGTTCGCCTGGGAACTGTGGGTCACCCAGATCTGGCCACGGCTCTCCGGCACGGCAGACGACGCGATCGGCCCGCGCCGCGACGGCCGCCACACCCGTCGGCCGTGACGGAACCGGTCCCGGCCCACTCGGCCCACTCGGCCCACTCGGCCCACTCGGCCCACTCGGCCCACTCGGCCCACTCGGCCCACGAGAGGCTCCGCCGGCTGGACGCCGAGCTTCCGCCCGTCCCGTCTGTGCCCCTGCTCGCGGCCGCCGGCATCGTTCACACCGGCGATTCGAACTCGGGGGAACCCGCATGACGACCCACCAGGACGGCACCGGCCCGGTCGCCACGACCGCGCCCGACAGCGTCCGGCGCCGTGTCCGGCCCCCGGCGCGGCGGCCCCGGGGCACCGGCCGCGGCCTGGCCCCCGACGCGAGGCTCGAGGTGCGCTTCGACCCTCGACTGGAACTGGCCGAGTGTCTGCTGCACCGTGGCCTCGACGGGGAGCCCGAAGAGCGGGCGATGCTGCTGCGGCAGGTCCGCCATCTGCTGCTCGAGGTGCGCCACGACCAGGGTCAGGTCCGGCCGGACCTCCCGTCCCCGCGCCGCGACGAGCCCACCGCAACGCCTGTGCCCGCTCTCCTGACGCTGGACGAACTGCTGCTGGACCTGGCCGACGACCAGACCCGGCACCGGGCCACGCACCGGGCCCGCCGCATCATGCACGCCCGGCAGTTACTGCACGACGTGCGGGAGGAGTCCGAACACGGCCGCTGGCACGACGAGTCCCGCCTGCGGCTGCTGGCCGCGATCCTGAATCTCCTGGAGCGCCCCGGCTCAACCCCGGCCGGTCACCCCGACGCTCAGTTCTGACACGGCGTCGAGGTCGAGCGCACGGGACCCGATCCGGCGTTCACCCTTGCGCCGTCGCTTGTCCCGGTACATCGCCCGATCGGCGTCCCGCAGCAACCGCTGCACCCCGATCGGCTCGTCGGACCAGGCCAGACCCACGCTGACACCCACGTGCACGACGATCCCGGGCTCGTCGAGCACGAAGTCGTCCTCCAGCGCAGCCTGCACGTCTTTCGCCCGCTGGTCGGCCGCGGCCGCGGAACTGACGGGATGCAGCACGGCCACGAACTCGTCGCCGCCCATCCGGGCCAGGGCGGCGTCCGGCCCCAGGGCCCCGGCGAACCGTTCTGCGGCCCCGGCCAGCAGCTCGTCGCCCACGGCGTGCCCGTGCGCGTCGTTGACGGCCTTGAAGCCGTCCAGGTCGAGGAACATCAGGGCCACCCCGTGCCCGGGCCGGGCCGCAGCCCCGGCCGCCGACGCCACCGGTTCCAGGCCCCGGCGGCTGAGGAGACCGGTCAGGGTGTCGTGCCCCGCGACGTACTGCAGCTCCTCGTGACGCAGCCGCTGTTCCTGCACCAGGGCGGTCCGGGTCGAGGCCGAGCGCCGGGCCACGGCCACCCCACGCACCAGCACCACGCCACCGACAGCGGTCAGGACCACCGCGAGATGGTCGGAGGGCACGGGGGCGATCACGCTGGAGATCCAGCCGGCGTGCACCGCCAGCTGGGAGGCGCCGGTGCCGAGGGCCATCAGCGCCAGGCCGGTCAGGGCGGTGCGGGTGGAGGAGTCGCGCTGGGCGATCTCCATGGCCAGGGCCCCGATCACCACCGGATAGATGCTCGGCAGCTCGGTCGTGGTCATCGCGCCCCAGACCGCGACCGAGGTCAGCACCAGGTTCGGCGCCTGCCCGGCGGCACTCGTGCGGCGGGCCAGCCAGTCCTGCACCGGCGCGGTGTAGAGCACGAAGCAGGCGCCCCAGGCCAGCAGCAGGCTCGGCAGCGGACTCTGGCGCAGGTCGAGGACCTTCAGGGCGGCCCAGGCAACGACGGTGACAGCCATCTCCGCCGTCACGACGAGCGCTGCCCGGCGGACGGCGGCCGACATCGGCTGGTTCCCTCCAGTAACTGGCAGGACTGGGTGTTAACTCCTAAGTATTGGTGCAGTCACCCTGCGTCCCGCGGGAAACCACCCATTTGGCCCAGCTCAAACGGCCGGAACGGGCAATTTTCGTGCTCCGAGTGGCCCTTGGGGCAGTTCTCAGGGGACCAGGACGATCTTGCCGCGGGTGTGCCGCCGGCCCAGTTCCTCGAACGCCTCGGCCACCTTCTCCAGCGGATAGGTGGCGGCCACGACCAGATCCAGGTCGCCGCTCGCCACCCGGTCGGCCACCTCGGCGAGAATCTCCGGCGATGTGGCGGTCATCGATCCCTCGGCCTTGGTCCCGAACCGCGCCGCAGCCTCGAAAGAGATGATCGTTTCGATCCGCTCCACCGGGATGCCCAGCTCCACGGCCAGTTCCACGTATTCCGGGCCGAACAGATCGATGAAGGCGTCAATCCCGTCCTCGCCCGCGGCGACCCGCAGCCGCTCGCCCAGACCGGTGCCGTACTCCACCCAGACCGCTCCGCGCTGCTCGAGCCATTCCCGGTTCGCCGCCGAGGCGATGCCCAGCACCCGCACGCCCCGCGCCCGCAGCATCTGCACGACCAGGGTGCCCACTCCCCCGGTGGCGGCGGACACCGCGACGGTGTCACCCGCCATCGGCTTCACGGCCCGCACCGCGGCGTAGGCCGTGGCGCCCACCACGTACAGCGAGCCGGCCTGCTCCCAGCTCAGCGCGGCGGGTTTCGGGATCAGCTGGCCGGCGGGCACGATCGTGTGCGAGGCCTGACTGGACCGGGTCCACGACCAGCCGAGCACCTCGTCACCCACCTGCGGGGCCACCACGTCCGGGCCGACGGCCAGCACCACCCCGGCCAGGTCGCTGCCCTGCCCGGACGGGAACGTCGCCGGGGACCGGTCCTTCATCGCCCCGCTGCGCAGGGCGATCTCGCCCGGGTTGATCCCGGCCGCCCGTACCTCGACCAGAACCTCTCCCACACCCGGAGCAATCAGCGGAAGCTCCTCGACCTGAAGAACTTCCGGACCGCCGTAGGCGTGGAACCGGACGGCACGATAGGTCTCGCTCATGGTGTCTCCCTCGGTGAATCGGCACAGCGCATTCGTCTGAACCCCTTCAGCGGGGACTTATTCCTACATCAGCGCCGCGGTGAGCCGGCACACGTTGTCCACGTACCGCCGCCGCCAGGGCTCCTGCAGCCATTCCTCGAGCGTGAGCTCCCGCGACACCGACCGGTACAGCTCGTCGTTCGTCTGCAGCCGCTTCACCAGGTCACCGCCGAAACCGAGCAGCATCACCTCGTAGGTCAGCGCGAACGACCGGAAGTCCATGTTGGACGAGCCGATCACGCCGACCTCGTCGTCCACGGTCAGGTACTTGGCGTGCAGCACGGCCGGGGCCGGGTACAGGTGGATGTGCACGCCCGCCTCCAGCAGCGCGCGGTAGTAGGAACGCTGGGCGTGGCCGACGAGGAACTGGTCGGCCTGCTCCCCGACGAACAGCTCCACCCTCACCCCCCGGTAGACCGCGGTCGTGATGGCCGCCAGCAGCGACTCGTCCGGCACGAAGTACGGGCTGGTGATGGCCACCCGCTTCGTGGCCATGTGGATGAGGCTGACGAACAGGCGCAGGTTGGGCTCGGTCGGGAAACCCGGCCCGGACGGCACGATCTGCAGGGCGTTCTCGCCGTGGTCGACCGGGTCCTGCACCGGGCGGCGGGCCTGCACCAGCTCACCGGTCTCGATGAACCAGTCGGTCGCGAACACCGCCTCGACCGAGGCCACCACCTCACCGGTCACCTCCAGCGACAGGTCGTGCCAGGCGCGGCCGACCCGGGCGTTGGTCTCACTGCCGTAGTGCGGGTCGATCATGTTGTGCGAGCCGATGAACGCCACCTCACCGTCCACCACCAGCAGCTTGCGGTGGTTGCGCAGGTCGGGGCGGCGCCAGCGGCCTTCCAGCGGTTTGATCGGCATCATCAGGTGCCACTCGATCCCGGCCAGCGTCAGTCGCTTCTGGAAAATGTTCCAGTGCGGGTACTTCCGCGATCCCAGGTGATCCATCAGCAATCGCACCCGCACTCCGCGCCCGACCGCGTTCTTCAGCGCGGTGAAGAACGGGTCGGTCGTGTCGTCCCAGCTCATGATGTAGAACTCGACGCTCACGTACTGCGTCGCCCCATCCACCGCCGCAGCCATCGCCCGGTACGTGTCGGCCGCGTCGTCGTGCACCGCCCGCACCCGCCCGTCCACGCAGGGCATCCCGGTGAGCTGCCGGTTCTGCCGGAGCAGGCCGGTCAGGGCATCCGAAGGACTCACGCCCTCGGGCACCAGCGGCAGGTGGGCCGAGCGCTCGGCCAGGATGTGGTTGGCCTGCGCCTGGATCTTGTAGCGCCGCCCGTGCACGTAGGGGCTCCCGATCAGCCAGTACAGCGGCAGACCGACGACCGGCAGGAACAGGATGAGCAGGAGCCAGGCGGACGACGACGCCGGCCGCCGGTTCTCCGGCACGGTCCCGACCGCGAAGAACTTGATGATGTACTCGCCGACCACGTAGCTCCATGTCAGCGCCTGTTCCCAGCTCATGGGCGGAGCCTAGGGCCTGACTCGGGATCAGCTGGACACGTCCATCCGCTGGGTGCCGATCACCCCGAGAAGGCGCAGCGCGCTCTCGGCCGCCGATCCCGGATCGGCCGTGTAGAGGATCACCTGCTGGTCGCGCTCGGGGACGGCGAGCAGGTCGCAGCGCAGCTCCAGCACACCCACCGCCGGATGGTCGAAAGTCTTCCTCAGGTGCGGAACCTCGACCACCTCGCCGGCCGGCCACTGCCGCACGAAGTCGGGGCTGTCCCGGAGCAGGTCCCGGACCAGATGCCGGGTGGCACCGTCGCCGGGGTACCGGGCCATCACGATCCGCAGTTGCCCGGCGGCGGACCGCAGGAACGCGCCGTCGTCGAGCAATCGCCCGACGACCGGTACCTTCGCCCGGACCTGCGGCTGGTGGTACATCCGCAGCAGGTTCCGCTCCCGGGGCGCCAGGGCCGAGAAGTCGCCGAACAGCGCCGCCCCGAGGCGGTTCCAGGCCAGCACGTCGTAGGCCGCGCCGAGCACCAGCGCCGCGGTGTCCGGGAGTCGCTCGATGAGTTCACGGACGTGGTCGGGGACGTCGGACGGCGGTCCGGGAGGGACGCTGAATGCCTCACCGGCCAGGGCGTAGAGGTGACGGCGCTGCACGTCGTCCAGGCGCAGGGCCCGGGCCAGCGCGGCGAGCACCGGACGCGAGGGCAGCGACCCACGTCCCTGCTCCAGACGGGTGTAGTGCTGGGTGGAGACGTGGGCCAGGCCGGCGACCTCCTCCCGGCGCAGTCCGGGTGTGCGGCGCGGTCCGGAGACCGGCACCCCCGCGTCCTGCGGCCGGATGCGCTCACGGTGCAGACGCAGGAAGGCGCCGAGCTCTCGCTGGTTCACGTCTTCATCATGACCGGGTCAGGACCGGGCGCGCGCTCCGGTGAGGGGTACGGTCCGGGCCTGCCTGTTCCCGGCGGCCGGTTCCAGGCTGGCCGTCATGAGCACACTGCTGAACGACAAGGTCATCCTGGTCACCGGGGCCAGCCGCGGCATCGGGGCGGCGGCCGCACGGCTGTTCGCCGCCGAGGGGGCCACCGTGGTGCTCGCCTCGCGGGGGGCGGCCGCGCTCGAGGAGGTCACGACCCAGATTGAGGACGCCGGTGGGCACGCCTCCTACGTGGTGGCCGATCTCGGGGTGGTCGCCGACATCGACCGGGCCGTCGCGACCACGATCGAGCGGCACGGCCGGCTGGACGGCGCCTTCAACAACGCCGGTGTCTCGATCCCGCCCGGCCCCGTCGGGGACACCTCCGAAGAGCACTTCGACCTGGTCAACCGGGTCAACTACAAGGGCGTGTACTTCGCCGTGGCGGCCCAGGTGCGGGCGATGGCGCAAACCGGTGGGGCGATCGTGAACTGCAGCAGCATCGGCGCCCTGGTCGCGAACCCGGCCCTGCCTGCCTACGGCGCGGCCAAGCGGGCGGTGAACAGCCTGACCGCGAGCGCCGCGGTGGAGTACGCCGGGCAGGGCATCCGGATCAACGCGATCGCCCCGGGCCTGACCCTGACCGAGATGGTGGCCGACTGGGAGCGGGCCAGCCCGGGCATCATCGAGCAGGGCACGGCCGCCATCCCGATGAAGCGCGCGGCCCGCCCCGAGGAGATCGCGCAGGCCGCGGCCTGGCTGCTGAGCGACCGCGCCTCCTTCGTGACCGGCGTCGTGCTGCCGGTGACGGGAGGCCAGGCGATCTGAAGCCTCTGCGCGCCTGACCACCACATTCTTCGCTCGTGGCCACCACCGTCGGCTCGAAACCCGCTCGGAAAGCGGAAACCCGCCATCCGTTCGTCCGTCGGCGTTCATCTGTCACCTGGATGCGGTTCTCGTCCCTTCTGCGACAATGCGCGAACAGGACCATCTTCGGGTGGCCCGTGACGGGTGGTGAACCGTCGGTGTTACCGGGAATTACGGGGAATTACGGGGAGACGCGAATTGACCGGTATCCGTGACAGCTATCAGTCCGATCTCTTTCGTGTCGACGAGATCCTGCTCCAGATGTGCGATCTCGCCGAGCAGTCGGCGCGCGGCGCGACCGCCGCGCTGGTCGGCACCGATGTGGCCCGGGCCGAGCAGGTGATCGATCTCGACCGCGGCATGGACATGTTGCACCAGGGCCTGGAGAACCGCCTGTTGCGCATCATGGCCCGTTGGGCGCCCGTGGCCGGCGATCTGCGTTCTCTTCTCGCAGCCCTGCGCGTGGGTGCCGACCTCGCGCGGATGGGTGGCCTGGCCCGGCACGTGGCCGAACTGGTGCGGCGCCGGTACCCGCGCTGCGCCGCGCCCGGCGTCTCCTGCGACCTGGTGCGGGAGATGGGCGAGATAGCTGTTCTGCAGACCACGATGACCCGTGATCTGCTGGAGACCCACGACGTGCGCCTGGTGAGCCAGGTGGCGGCCGTCGACGACCGGATGGACAGCCTGCACCGCAAGTTGCTGGCCACCCTGATCGATCCGGACTGGCCGCACGGTGTCGAACCGGCCGTCGACCTGACCCTGCTCGGCCGCTTCTACGAGCGTTTCGGCGACCACACGGTCACCATCGCTCACCAGGTGCACTTCATCGTGCTCGGTTCTCTCCCGGAGCCGCGGCCCCGGGAGAGCATCGAGTCACCAGTCATGCACCGTGCCGTCCGCCAGCCGGTTGAACGGTAGATAGGCGCGCTGGTACTCGTACTTCGCCGCCTCGGCGAGGTCGAGCTCCACCCCCAGCCCGGGCTCGTTCCCCGGGTGCAGCAGGCCGTCGGTGAACGTGAACGACTGCCGGAACACCTCGTCGGTCCGGGCGCCGTGCTGCATGTACTCCTGGATCCCGAAGTTGTGGATCGCCAGACCCAGATGCATCTGCGCCGCCAGGCCGACCGGGGAGATGTCGGTGGGCCCGTGCATACCGGACTTGATCTGGTATTGCCCGGCGTAGTCGAGCACCTTCTTCAGGTGGGTGATCCCCCCGGTGTGGGTGACCGCACTGCGCACGTAGTCGATCAGCTGTTCCCGGATGATCAGCTGATAATCCCAGACGGTGTTGAAGATCTCGCCGATCGCCAGCGGTGTGGTGGTGTGCTGCCGCACCAGGCGCAGTGCTTCCTGGTTCTCCGCCGGCGTCACGTCTTCCAGCCAGAACAGGTCGTACGGCTCCAGCGACTTGCCCAGCTTCGCCGCCTGGATCGGCGTCAGACGGTGGTGGGAGTCGTGCAGCAACGGCAGCTCCGGACCGAACTCGTGGCGCACCGCCTCGAACACCGTCGGCACGTGTCGCAGGTACGAGCGGGTGTCCCAGTCCTCCTCCTGCGGCAGGTCACCCCGCTGGGCGGGCTCGTGGTCGTAGCGCCCGCCGTCGTAGGTGGCGTTGGAGGCGATGCCGTAGATCGACTTCAGCCCGGGCACCCCGGTCTGCACCCGGATCGCCCGGAACCCCTTCTCCTGGTGCTCGCGAATGCTGTCGAACAGTTCCGGCAGCTCCTTGCCCGAGGCGTGCCCGTAGGCCAGCAACCCGTTGCGCGAGGCCCCACCGAGCAACTGGTAGAGCGGCATCCCGGCGGCCTTGGCCTTGATGTCCCACAGCGCGATGTCCACCGCCGCGATCGCCGCCATCGTCACCGGCCCCCGCCGCCAGTAGGCACTGCGGTACAGGAACTGCCAGGTGTCCTCGATCCGCGCCGCGTCCCGCCCGATCAGCAGCGGCACCACGTGCTCCTGCAGGTACGCCACCACTGCCAGTTCGCGGCCGTTCAGGGTTGCGTCACCCAACCCCACCACCCCCTCGTCCGTCTCCAGACGGAGCGTGACGAAGTTACGGTCGGGACTGGTGACAACGACTTCGGCCTTGACCAGCTGCACGATTCTCCTCCGGACTCCAGCGTCTTGGCCCTGACGCTAGGCATCCGCACCAAGCCGTGGCAAGGGTCGGCCGGGGTCGGCCGAGCCCAGCCGAGCCCGGCCGTCCTCTGACCGGTCGAGGGCGCCGTCCCGCACGTCGTGCGTGCAGAGCCGCCCATGGTGGACGTCGGCGTCCGGTGTCACGGGGTCCGTCACCACCGCCCGGGCAGGCCACCGAGAGGGTGGGTCCGGTGGACGAACCGCCGGGCACCCTGGTCGTGCGGATGTGCCGTCCGGCCCTTCATCCGGGCCCGGCGCGCTCCAGCAGAGCCGTGGTGGAGCGTCCCCGCAGATACGGCAGCAACAGCACCCGGCCGCCCCAGCTGCGCACCAGCGCCGCCTCGGGCATCATCACGCCACCGTAGTCACCGCCTTTCACCCAGATGTCGGGACGCAACCGGCCCAGCGCCCGCACCGGATCGTCCTCATCGAAAATGACCACAGCGTCGACACCTTCGATGGCAGCCAACATCTGCGCGCGCTCGTCCTGCGGCACCACCGGCCGTCCCGGCCCCTTCAGGCGCCGCACCGAGGTATCCGAGTTGAGCAGCGCGACCAGCGTGTCGCCGGCCCGGCGCGCGGCCTGCAGACAGGAGACGTGGCCGACGTGCAGCAGGTCGAAACATCCTCCGGTGGCGACGATACGGCCTCCGGAGGCCCGCACACGGGCCACGTGCTGCTCGACGGCCGGCCAGCCCTGGGCCACCCCCTCAGGCAGGACGCCGTGGTCGGCGTGGGTCTCCCGACGCGATTCCGGTGGGGTCACCGGACCGGCGGGGCCGACCTCACCGGCCCATCGGGGCGCACGCTCCGGACCCATCTGACCCATCTGACCCGCTGGACCCTGCCGACGCAACTGACCTGGCTGATCGGCAGGAACCCCGCGGCCCGCCGGTCCTGCCGAACCGGGTGATGCGACGGAACCAGCAGGCGCGTGACGGGGAGCCGGACGGAACGACGCCGCGCCCCCCGCGGCCACCCAGGCGGACGCCTCCGTGACCGCAGTGGCGACCGCCTCGGAGAGCACTCGTCCCCTGCTCACCGAAACAGCCACCGACGCAGCGAAACGGTCACCAGCGCCGCACGGATCGCCCTGCGCCACCGGGGCGGGCAGGTACAGCACCTCATTGCCGGCCTGGCCGAGGTAGGCGCCGTCGGCACCGGTGGTGACGCAGACGGCCCGGACCCGCCAGCGGGCCCGCAGTACATCGGCCAGGACCACCGGATCGGTCTCCCCCGCCTCACCCCTCTGGATCGCCTCGGCGAGGTTCGGCGTCACCAGCAGGCATCCGGGCACCGGTTCTCCCCCACGCGGGTGCGGGTCCCAGATCACCGGCAGGCGACGGGCCGCCCGGGCCAGGAGGCGGCGGATCTGCGGATGCCGGGTGAGGCCGGCCCCGTAGTCCGACACCAGGACGACATCGGCCGACCTCAGCACCTGTTCGACCATTCCCACCGAGGCGACCGGGGGGCCGCCCGGGCCGCCCTCGTCCAGCCGCAGCAGGCTCTGCCCGGCGGCGCGCAGCCGGGTCTTGGTGCGGGTGGGGCCTCCCGGTTCCAGGGAGACCACCGTGACATGAGACACCAGAAGCTCTTCCAGGCGGCGCCCGGCCTCGTCGGGGGCCAGCGGGGCGACCAGGGTCACGTCGATGCCCGGCGCCGCACACAACAGGGCCGTCAGCCCGGCACCTCCCGGCCGCTCGACGGTGCGAAGGGTGTCGAGCACCGGCACCGGGGCGTCGGGAGCGATCCGGGTGACGGTGCCGTGCACGTCGCGGTCGAGCAGCACGTCGCCGAGCACCACGATCGAACGGTTCACCGGGCCACCACCGCCACCTGCCGCAGCCGGGCGTCCACCGCCGCGCAGATCGCGTGCACGGCCACCAGATGCACTTCCTGCACCGTGGCCGTGGCGCGGGCCTCGACGCAGAGGGCCTCGCCCGCGATCTCCGCCAGGGGATTGCCGCGGGGGCCGGTCAGGGCCCAGACGGTGAGGCCACCCGCGGCCGCCCGCTCGGCGGCCACCAGCAGGTTGGGGCTACGGCCGCTGGTGGAGAGCAGCACCAGCACGTCACCCGCGCGACCGTGGGCCTGCACCTGGCGGGCAAACATCTCCTCGGCCCCGTAGTCGTTGACCAGCGCGGTGAGGGTCGAGGTCTCGGCGCTCAGGCACAGGGCCGAGAAAGGCCGGCGCTCCTCCAGGAACCGGCCCACCAGCTCGGCGGTCAGGTGCTGGGCCTGCGCCGCACTGCCACCGTTACCGGCCACGAGCAGCCGGCCACCGGACTGGAGAACGTCGGCCAGGTGTCTCCCCCAGCCCTCCAGCAGGCCGGCCTGACGATGCAGCGAGCCCAGACCCCGGGCCAGGTCTTCCAGATGCCGGTCGAGCCAGGCGCCCGGCGGCGCGGCCTCGTCGCGACCGGACCTCACCAGCGGAACCTTCGGAACGGCAACGGGACGGATATCGGCAGTCACAGCACCTCCAGGGCAGGCGGTCAGGGCTTCGTCCCCGCCCTGGGGAAAGTGTGGGCAGCTTTCGGCCCTACTCCCCGGTCCAGTGCCGATCGCGGCATCGCGGGTTGCCGACCGGTGCAGTGGCGAGCGGTGCCCGGACGGCTGTCCTCAGGCCTTCGAACGACGTTCGACTGGCGTACCCGGAGGTATCTGGCAAAGTCGCGGGTGGGACGAGATCCATTGGATCTTGGCCAGTTCCGGAAGCTGGACTCAGCCGTGAAGCAACCGCGGATCCGTCACACCCCACTCATCACCGTGGAACGGAGACCGATGCGCGCCGTCACCTGGCAGGGCAAGCGAGACATCCGGGTGCAGGATGTACCCGATCCGAAGATCCAGGACCCGACCGACGTGATCATCCGCGTCACCTCGACCGGATTGTGCGGCTCGGACCTGCACCTCTACGAACCCCTGGGCCCTTTCCTGGACCCCGGCGACATTCTCGGTCACGAGCCGATGGGCATCGTCGAGGAGGTCGGCCCGCAGGTCACTAAGCTGCGGCCGGGCGACCGGGTGGTGATCCCCTTCAACATCTCCTGCGGCGCCTGTTTCATGTGCGCACAGGGCCTGCAGTCACAGTGCGAGACCACCCAGGTGCGCGAGCAGGGCATGGGAGCTTCGCTTTTCGGATACACCAAACTGTACGGGCAGGTTCCGGGCGGGCAGGCCGAATATCTGCGCGTACCGTTCGGCGACACTCTGCCGATCAAGGTGCCGACGGGTCCGCCCGACACCCGGTTCCTCTTCCTCTCCGACGTACTGCCCACCGCCTGGCAGGGCGTGGCCTACGCCGACGTGCCCCGCGACGGTTCGCTGGTGGTGCTCGGCCTCGGGCCGATCGGCGACATGGCCACGAGAGTGGCCCAGCACCGAGGGGTCCGCCAGGTCATCGGCGTCGACCTGGTGCCGGAACGTCTGGAGCGCGCCGCGGCGCACGGTGTGCACACCATCGACCTGAACCAGCACGGTGACGACGTCACCGAGCTGATCCGCGACCTGACCGACGGCCGGGGCCCGGACTCGGTGATCGACGCGGTCGGCATGGAGGCGCACGGCTCGCCCGGCGCCGGTCTGGCCCACAAGGCCACCGGTTTCCTGCCCAGCCCGGTGGCCCGCAAAATGATGCAGACCATCGGCGTGGACAAGCTGGCGGCCCTGCACCTGGCCGTCGACCTGGTGCGCCGGGGCGGCACGGTCTCGCTCAGCGGCGTGTACGGCGGGATGGCCGACCCGATGCCGATGATGACCATGTTCGACAAGCAGATCCAGCTGCGCATGGGACAGGCGAACGTCTGGCGCTGGGTGCCGGAGATCCTGCCGCTCCTGCTGGACGGCGACCCGCTCGGTGTCGAGGGCTTCGCCACCCACACCTTGCCCCTGGAGCAGGCCCCGGATGCCTACGCCGAATTCCAGAAGAAGCAGGACGGCATGGTCAAGGTCGTCTTCCAGCCCTGATCAACCTTGATCAGCCCTGATCAACCTGATCCACCCCTCGAAAGCCCATCCAGCACAGGAGTCACGTATGGCCACTCGCCGTAAGCCCGACCAGACCGCCCCCGAATCCGTCAGCCCGACCGGGGTGAAGACCGAGGACGTCGGGACGGTCGACTCTCGCGCGCAGTCGGGCAACCACCTGACCACCGCCCAGGGCCTTCGGCTTCCCGACACCGACCACTCGCTGAAGGCAGGTGAGCGAGGCCCGACCCTGCTGGAAGATTTCCACCTCCGCGAGAAGATCACCCACTTCGACCACGAGCGCATCCCCGAGCGGGTGGTGCATGCCCGGGGCGCCGCCGCGCACGGCGTCTTCACCTCGTACGGCACCGGCGCGAGCATCACCCGGGCCGGCTTCCTGGCCGAGAAGGGCAAGGAGACCGAGGTCTTCGTGCGTTTCTCGACCGTGCTGGGCTCGAAGGGCTCGGCCGACACGGTGCGTGACACCCGCGGGTTCGCCACGAAGTTCTACACCGACGAGGGCAACTTCGACCTGGTCGGCAACAACATGCCGGTGTTCTTCATCCAGGACGGCATCAAGTTCCCCGACATCATCCACGCGGGCAAACCGCAGCCGGACCGGGAGATCCCGCAGGCGCAGTCGGCCCACGACACGTTCTGGGACTTCGTCTCGCTGCACACCGAGGCCACCCACCACGTGTTCTGGAACATGAGCGACCGGGGCATCCCGCGGTCTTTCCGCACCATGGAGGGTTTCGGGGTGCACACCTTCCGGCTGGTGAATGCCGCCGGTGAGTCGCACCTGGTGAAGTTCCACTGGAAGCCGGTCGCCGGCGTGCACTCCCTGGTGTGGGAGGAGGCACAGATCGCCGCGGGCATGGACCCCGACTTCCACCGCCGCGACCTGGCCGACTCGATCGAGGCCGGGGCCTTCCTGGAATGGGATCTCGGCGTTCAGGTGCTGCCCGACGACGGCACCGAGACCTTCGAAGGGATCGACCTTCTCGACCCGACGAAGTTCGTCCCGGAAGAGCTGGCGCCGGTACAGCTGCTCGGCCGCCTGACGCTGAACCGCAACCCCACCAACTACTTCGCCGAGACCGAGCAGGTCGCCTTCCACACCGGCCACCTGGTGCCGGGCATCGAGGTGACGAACGACCCGCTGATGCAGGCCCGCATGTTCTCCTACCTGGACACCCAGCTGACCCGGCTGGGCGGGCCGAACTTCAGCCAGTTGCCGATCAACCGGCCGCACGTGCCGGTGAACGACATGCTGCGCGACGGCATGCACCAGACCGCGATCCACACCGGGGTGGCGCCGTACCGGCCCAACAGCCTGGACGGCGGCTTGCCCGCCGTCGACCTGGAGAACGGGTACGTGCAGACGCCACGCCGGATCGAGGGCAACGCGGTACGGGCCAATCCGCTGTCGTTCGAGGACCACTTCACCCAGGCCGCACTGTTCTACCGCAGCCTGACCCCGCTCGAGCAGGCGCACATCGCCGAGGCGTTCACCTTCGAGCTGGGTAAGTGCTTCGAGCAGAGCATCAAGGAGCGCGAGCTGACGGTGCTCGCGCAGGTCGACGCCGAGCTGTGCGCGACCGTCGCCGCCGGACTGGGTCTGCCCATGCCGACCGGTCTGACCGAGGTCGGCGAGGTCGAGCTCTCCCCTGCCCTCTCGCAGATCGTCGAGGTGCCGGGCCCGATCGCGGGGCGCAAGATCGGGGTGATCGTCGACGATGCCTCCGACCTCAGCGGGGTCAAGGCGGTGCGCAAGGCGCTGCTCAAGCTCGGCGCCGAGCTCCTGATCATCGCCCCGACCGGGGGGTTCGTGGGCAAGGGTCACTCGAAGGAGACCGTGCAGCGCACCCCGCTGACGGCCCGCTCGATCGAGTTCGACGCCGTGCTGGTCGCCGGGGGCACCAGCACCGCGCCCGACATCAAGACGGTCGTGCTGCTGCAGGAGATGTACCGGCACTGCAAGGCCGTCGGGGCCTGGGGTGACGGCGTCGAGACACTGACCGCCTCCGGCATCCCCGCCGACGGTCCGGGCGTGCTGCACGGCGACAGCGCCGACAAGACCTTCGTCGCCGAACTCGTCGCAGCTGCGGGCCTGCACCGGGCCTGGGACCGCGCGGACCTGGTGATGGCCGACGCGGTGGCCCCGGTCCGCGGCTGAACCGAAGATTCAGGAAACAGGAGAAGCGTTGTGAGCGACCAGTACACCTTCACCGACCCGGTCGAGCAGTACCGCATGGCGCAGCCCGGCGAGCAGTACCAGGAGGGCCCGGGCCTCGACCGGAAGCTGAGCCCGAAGGCCGACCACGGGGAGAAGAGCTACCGCGGGTCCGGCCGCCTGTCCGGCCGCAAGGCGCTGGTCACCGGCGCCGACTCGGGCATCGGCCGGGCCGTGGCCATCGCCTACGCCCGCGAGGGGGCCGACGTGGTGCTCTCTTACCTTCCCGAGGAACAGCCCGACGCCGACGAGGTGACCGAGCTGATCCGGCAGGCGGGACGCACGGCGGTGCAGGCGCCCGGTGACGTGGCCGACGAGAAGTTCGCGCGGAGCCTGGTGCGGACCGCGGTGAAGGAGCTCGGGGGGCTCGACCTCGTGGTCAACGTGGCCGGCCGACAGCAGACGCAGGAGAAGCTCGAGGACATCACCTCGGAGAGCTTCGACCTGACGATGCGCACCAACATCCACGCGATGTTCTGGATCGTCCAGGAGGCGCTACCGCACCTGCCGGCCGGGTCGGCGATCATCAATACCAGTTCGGTGCAGGCCTACAGCCCTTCCCCCACGCTGGTCGACTACGCCACCACCAAGGCCGCGATCAACACCTTCAGCAAGGCGCTGGCCCAGCAGCTGGCCCCGCGCGGTATCCGGGTGAACGTGGTGGCCCCCGGCCCGATCTGGACGCCGTTGCAGGCCGCCGGCGGTCAGCCGTCCGAGGCTCTTCCGGAGTTCGGGCAGCAGACCCCGCTGGGCCGTCCGGGGCAGCCGGCCGAACTGGCGCCGGCGTACGTGTACCTGGCCTCAGCCGAGTCGTCGTACACCGTGGGCGAGACCCTCACCGTGACCGGGGGAATGCCCACGCCCTGACCGCAGGGGCGGTCGATAGGTCGGGAAACCCTTCTCCGCCCGGTGCGACCTGTACCGCGCGTCGCACCGGGCGGAGAAGGGCACAGGCAACAGACTGTCTGTCCCACGGCGCGCTCTGTCCGGGGTGCGTCGCCCTTCCACCACGACTCTGCGCGCCGGCCAGTACGAAAAGCGAGGCGGAGCACCGACCGGATAACCACGAACCCCACCCAGCAGCAACCCCCGGTGGCCCCCGGCCCTCGGGACCGGTCGGCCCTCACCCTCCAGCAGTCGATGCGCCGGCTGGTCCTGGTCCGGGTCGCCGTCACCGCCGGCGCGCTGCACCAGGTGGACGCCCGCACGGCGGGCACGCTCATCGTCATGACCACGGTCGAGTGACGCATCGGCCGGATCTGCGGTGCAATAGGGCCATGATCGAGGTCAAGCGGCACATCCAGGCCCCCGTGCAGGACGTCTTCGCGGTTCTGTCCGACGGCTGGCTCTACGCCGGCTGGGTGGTCGGCGCCTCCCGGATCCGGGCGGTGGACGACGCCTGGCCGAAACCGGGTTCCAAGATTCACCATTCGGTCGGTGTGTGGCCGGCCCTGCTGGACGACGAGACCCAGGTGGTCGACATCGTCCAGGACCATCGGCTGGTGTTGCAGGCCAAGGGCTGGCCGATCGGCGAGGCCACGGTCTACCTCGAACTCGAGGACGACGAGGACGGCGGTTGCCTGGTGCGCATGCAGGAAGACGCCTCCTCCGGGCCGGGCAAGCTCGTACCCCAGCCCCTCCGCCAGCTGAGCATCGCACCGCGCAACACCGAAAGCCTGCGACGACTCGCCTTTCTGGCTGAGGGCGGGGCCTACCGCCGCTGACGCACCGCCGTGATCACCCCGGCGGTGACGGCTCCGAACGTGCCGAGCACCTCGTCCCCCAGAGTGTCGGTGTAGGCGGTGCCGAGCTCCGTGCCGCCCCGGATGAACGCGTAATACTCCCCGATCTCCCAGAAGATCGCCATGATCGCGCCGACACCGGCGACCAGGAGCACGATCTCCCAGCTCGGCCGTGCCTGCCCGCGGGTGATCAGCAGACCGGCCCCGAGCCCGAGGAACATCCAGTTCACGAAGTGGTTGGCGTCGTCCCACCAGCCGACCGCGTCGTACAGGTTCAGCGTGTTGCCGGTCACGTCGACGAGGAAGGGGAGCATGATCCAGGCGAACGCGGCCCACGGCGGGTCGTCACGACGCTTCGTGGTGAGCCACCAGATCGCCGGCACCGTCAGCATCATCGCCGGGTAGAGCACCAGACGGGCCCCGAAACCCTTGTCCTCGAACTGTTCCAGTCCCGAGGCGAAGAAGGTGGCCACCAGCAGCTGGCCCACGGTCAGCACCAGCAGTACGACGCAGACCAGCGTGCCGGCCCCCGATCGGCCCACGGTCTCGTCCTCAGGCTGCACATCAGTCATGCGGCCAGTATCGCGTGATCTTGGGGGCATCTGTCCGGATCCCCGCGCCGCATCGCCGGGGGTAACTCAGAATGCGCCTGGCCAGGGCACACCTAGATTCGAAGAAGAACGTGAGACGCGACCTTGGAGAAGCCATGAGCGTGATGAACGAGAGGCCTTCGAGCATGACATCGGCTGCTCCCGGGCCCGTCCCGACGCACCCCGCCCCCCAGACGCCTGCGCAGGACAAGTCGGCCCCCGAACTGGTCCAGGACATCACCCGCCTGGTGCCGCAGCTGGCCCGCCAGGAGATCGAGCTCGCCAAGGCGGAGCTGACCGAGAAGGCGAAGCACGCGGGCATCGGTGCCGGTGCCTTCGGCGGAGCCGGCCTGGTCGCCCTGTTCGGCACCGGCGTGCTGATCGCCGCGGCCGTGCTCGGCCTGGCCGAGGCGATGCCGGCCTGGGCAGCCGCGCTGATCGTGGCCGCGGTGCTGCTCGTCGTGGCCGGCGTGATGGCCCTGATCGGCCGCCGGCAGTTCCAGCAGGCCACTCCCCCCGTGCCGACCCAGGCCGTGGACAGCACGAAGCACGACGTCGAAGCCGTGAAGGAGAGTACGCACCGATGAGCGACGAGAACGGCAGCCGCAGCGCCGACGAGATCCGTGAGGACATCGACCACACCCGCGACGAGCTCGCGGACACCGTCGAGGCCCTCGCCGCCCGTACCGACGTGAAGACCCGCGCCACCGAGAAGGCGCACCAGGTGCAGGACGCCGCCCGGACCAAGGCCCTCCAGGCCCAGGACACCGCCCTGACCAAGGCCCACGAGGTGCAGGGCGCCGCGCGGGTCAAGGCCCAGGAGCTGAAGCTCAAGGCCGGTGAGGTGCAGCAGACCGCCAAGGTTCAGGCGGTCGCGGCGAAGACCGCCGTCACCGAGCAGTCGAAGGTCACCGGCGAGCAGGCCCGGGCCAAGGCCGGACAGGCCCGCGTGATCGCGGCCGAGAAGGCCCACGTGGCCCAGGAGGCCGTGCAGCAGCAGCGCCGGGAGCGCCCGTGGCTCCTTCCGGCCCTGGGCGGCGTCTTCGCCTTCCTGACCGGTCTGTTCGTGTGGCTGCGGCGACGCGGTAACTGAGGATCCGCGGCGCCCCTGCCCTCAGCCCGACGTGGCCGACGGCAGGGGCGTCGGCGCGTCCCGGGCCGGTCGCAGGCCGTCGAGGATCACTCCGATGACCCGCCGGTGGAGTGCCGGGTTATCTTTCTGCGCACCGAGATCGATGCTGCTGACCGCCGCCATCGTAAGAGCCAGCAGATCGCTCGGGTGCACGTCGTCGCGCACCACCCCCGCCTCCTGGCAGCGCTGCAGCATCTGCTCCAGGGCCTTCTGCATGAACTGCTGGTGCCGCCGGATCACGGTCTCGACGTGGTCGTGCGAGCTGACCCGCGCCCAGCCGACGCTCTCCGCGTAGCCGCCGACGACGAACTCGCGAAAGCCCCGGTCCTGCGAGAAGAGATGCACCCCCTCCTCGAAGAACTCGACAAAGCCCGCCCACGGTTCCGGCTCCTCGATCGCCCGCAGCACGTCAGCCTGCGACTGCCGGAAACGGATCTCGTACGAGGCCAGGATCAGCTCGTCCTTGTTCTCGAACCGCCGGTACACCGTGGCCACGCCCACCCCGGCCCGGGCCGCGACGTCCGCCAGCGTGGCCCCCAGCCCCTGGGCGGCGAAGACGTCCCCGGCCGCCTGAAGGATCCGGTCCGCCTTTTTCTCACCGGGTTCCGCAGACGCCGCGGCGCGCCCGGACGAAGTACTCACGAATTCAGCCTAGCAACGCGGAACAACTATTCCGCTATGGTGGTGACAACCCCGGAACAGCTATTCCGCTCCTCCACGCCTTCGAAAGGCAGGACATGTCCGACCGCTCGCCCCAGGCGGCCAGCACCGACACACCGGCGGGTCGCCAGCAGTGGCTGATCCTCGGTGTCATCTCGATCGCCCAGTTGATGGTCGTGCTCGACTCGACGATCGTGAACATCGCCCTGCCCGCCGCGCAGACCGACCTGCAGTTCGACGACGCGCAGCGCCAGTGGGTCGTCACCGCCTACTCCCTCGCCTTCGGCAGCCTCCTGCTGATCGGCGGCCGACTGAACGACATGTTCGGCAGCAAGCTCGGGTTCCTCGTCGGTCTGGTCGGCTTCGCCGCGGCCAGCGCCCTCGGCGGCTGGGCCCCCAGCTACGAGGTCCTGATCGTGGCCCGTGCCGCGCAGGGTGCCTTCGGCGCCCTGCTGGCTCCCGCCGCCCTGGCCATGCTCACCGTCACCTTCGCCGCTTCGCCCGACCGCGGTAAGGCTTTCGGCATCTTCGGCGCCGTCGCCGGTTCCGGTGCGGCAGTCGGCCTGCTGCTCGGTGGCACACTGACCGAGTACCTGTCCTGGCGCTGGTGCCTCTACGTGAACGTCTTCTTCGCCGTCCTCGCCGTGATCGGTGGCCTGCGCCTGCTGCCCGCGAACGAGCGCGAGAGCGGCAAGCTGTCGTTCGACTGGCCCGGATCGGTGCTCGCGGTCGCCGGAATCTTCTTCGTGGTCTTCGGTTTCGCCCGGTCCGAGACCGAGGGCTGGAGCGACCCGGTCACCCTGGTCAGCCTGATCGCCGGCATCGTGCTGGTCATCGGATTCGTCGTGGCCGAGCGCCTGGTCCGGCACCCGCTGCTGCCGATGAACATTCTCCTCGACCGGGTGCGCGGAACCTCCTACCTGGTCATGCTGATCGCCGCGATCGGTATGTTCGCGGTGTTCCTGTTCGTCACCTTCTACGTGCAGCAGGTGCTCGGGTACACGCCGATCAAGTCGGGTTTCGCCTTCCTGCCGATGGTCGTCGCGATCGGCGTCAGCGCCCAGTTCAACGGCACCCCGGCCTTCCAGAACAACCTCGGCTCGAAGATCCAGGTCGGCGTGGGCGCCCTGCTCGCCGCGGCCGGCATGCTGCTGTTCACCGGCTTCGGTGCCGACAGCAGCTACCTCACCGCGCTGCTGCCGGGTCTGGTGCTGTCGGGTCTCGGCCTGGGCTGCATCTTCGCCGTCGCGATGGGCTCCTCCACGATGGGCGTCGAGGCCCACCAGGCCGGTGTCGCCTCGGCCACCGTGAACACCGCCCAGCAGGTCGGCGGCTCGATCGGCGTCGCCCTGCTGAGCAGCGTCTCGGCGTCCGCCGCCACCGACTACGTCACGTCGCACGCCACCACGGCCGACGTGATGGTCCAGGCCCAGCTGGCCGCGTACGACGCGGTCTTCATCTGGTCGGCGGTCTTCTTCGCGGCTGCCGCACTGGTCGCCTTCACGCTCTACCCCTCGCGCCGGGTCACGGCCCAGATGGCCGCCGAGAACGAGCACGTCGCGGTCCACATGTAAGAGCAGAAACAGCAGTGAGGACGCGTGGGTGCCCCCACGCGTCCTCACTGCTGGTTTGCCGACGGTCAGCTCTCGAGCGCCTTCACCCGCTTCTTGCTGATCTGCAGCATCTTCTCGGCCACCCGGATCGAATCGAGCGAACCACCCTCACGCACCGCATCGGCCTTCTCGGCGCGGATCTTCAGCCACGCGGCATCGTCACGCAGGTACGCCTTACGCGCCTTCGTGGTGATCGCGTACTCGAAACGCTGCTTCTGTAGCACGTTCACGGTGTGGTCGGTGGCCACGATCCGCTTCAGCACACAGTTCGTCATCTGCACGGTGGTCCCGTCCTTCGCGCACGGGCCCACCGGCGTGGTGAAAGGCTCCTCGAGCTTCTTGTACTTCAGGCCGTCACCGCTGCGCGCAGCGACCGTGGCGGCCGTCGACGACTGCGTGCCGCTCTGGGCCGAGGCCGCGACCGCGCCGCCCACCAGGGCCGTGGCGGCGACGCCGGCGACCACGAACGACGAGATGACCTTGCTCATGGCGGTACTCCTTCAGAAATATGTTTCAGGGATGCGGTTCTCATGCTCTCCGGGGCGCACGCCCTCCGCCGCGGCGCCTCCCGGCGGACACCTACTGAGATGGCTCGCACGACCCGGAAAGTTCGAGTGACCTGGGTCACATCTAGTCTGATGTCATGCATTACGGCCTGGAACTGCCCTGCGGGGGCGACGGCATCGACGCCGCACTCCTCGTCCAGCTCGGTGTGGACGCCGAACAGGCGGGCTGGGACGGCGTCTTCTTCGAGGACTACCTCGTGTACTACCGCGGCGACGATCCCCCGACCTTCGACCCGTGGCTGATACTCACCGCTGTGGCCCTGCGCACCCGGACCGTTCGGCTGGGGACGACGGTGACCGGCCTGCTGCACCGCGACCCGGTCCAGCTGGCCCGGCAGGCACTGACCCTGCGCGATCTGTCCGGCGGCCGGGCCGTACTCGGCGTCGGGCTAGGCGATCCAGCCGACCGGGGAACGTTTTTCGCCCGTGAACCGGGCCCCCGAGGGCCACGGATGGACGAGCGCCTGGGCCAGCTGCTCGACCTGCTGGCCGGCCGTCCCATCGGTCCGGAGGGTGTGGTGCTGCGACCCGGCGGTGGGGTTCCGGTCTGGGTCGGGGGTAGCGCGCAGGCCGGCGCCGTACATCGCCGCGCGGCCCGCGCCGACGGCATCGTGCCCTACCAGCTCACCGACACCGATTCCTGGAGCGACTTCACCGCGTCCCAGATCCGTTCCCTCGTCCACCAGATCGGTGAACACCGCAGCGGCGCCGAGCCGTTCGACGTGGCCGTCGGCGGGCGCCGCCGGCTGCACGACGAGGAGGCCGAGCGGCGTGCGGTGAGTGCGGCTCAGGAGGGCGGCGCCACCTGGTGGCTGGAGTTCGTGGCCCCGGGCGCCCCCGACACCATGCGTGAGACCGTTCTGCGGGGGCCGGTGCGGTCCTGACCGCTTTGGCCCGTGCCCCACAGGCGGACACAAGGTCATATACCTGCTGGTAGGGGGCCTTCTCGACCGGCGGCAACGCCTGCCCCGTGACACGGTGACGGCATGTGGGGATCGAAGAAACAGCAGACCGCTCCGGACGATCTTCCTCCCGAGGATCCGACCACGTCGCCCGTCCACTTACCGAAAAGCTCCTGGATGCGGGTGTTGAAGGGGGCGGGCAAGGAGTTCTCGGACGACAATCTCTCCGACGCGGCTGCCGCCCTCACGTATTACGGTATCCAGGCGCTGTTCCCGGCCCTGCTGGTGCTGATCTCGCTGTTCGGCTTCCTGTCCGACAGCGCCATCAAGGATTTGAAGGAGAACCTCGGCGAGGTGGTGCCGGGCTCGTTCCAGGGCACCCTCGACAGCATTCTCAGCCAGGTCGGGAACAAGCCGTCCTCGGCGGGCATCGCCTTCGTCCTCGGTCTGGCGACGGCCCTGTGGTCGTCCTCCGGTTATGTCGCCGCCTTCATGCGCGCCTCGAACGTCGTGTACGACATCCCCGAGGGTCGGCCGATCTGGAAGACGCTCCCCACCCGCATCCTGACCACCGTGGTCATGGTGGTGCTCCTGCTGATGGCCGTGATCATCGTGGTCTTCACCGGCCCGGTGGCCGAGCGCGCCGGTGACCTGCTGGGTCTCGGGAGCGCCGCCGTCACCACCTGGAGCATCGTGAAGTGGCCGGTGCTGTTCCTGATCATGATGCTGGAGCTGGCGATCCTGTACTGGGCCACGCCGAACGCCAAGCAGGGCTTCAAATGGGTCACGCCGGGCGGCTTCCTGGCCGTCGTCCTCTGGCTGATCGCCTCCGCCGGGTTCGGCTTCTACGTCTCCAACTTCTCCAGCTACGACGCCACCTACGGCACCTTCGCCGGCATCGTGATCTTCCTGGTCTGGATGTGGATCTCGAACCTGGCGATCCTGCTGGGCGCCGAGTTCAACGCCGAGCTGGAACGCGCCCGGGCCGAGCACGACGGTCTGCCCGAGGGCGCGGAGCCGTATGTACCGCTGCGCGACACCCGGAAGCTGAACGAGGACGAGCTGGCCGAGGTCGAGGGGTCGCGCAAGCACCTGCGGCCCGAGCGGGGCGGGGATTCCGGCAGCGTATGAGGGCACCGAACGTGACCGCGGAGCTCAGTGGCTACGCCGAACGGGTGGGCGCCAGGCCTGATGTTCACCACACCCGCGGTGGCCGACGACAACGTGTCTGACGAATTGTCATACCGGTCCGTCGGACGCCGCACCCTCCGTGGCAGGTGACGAGACTCTTCCCCGAGAGGACGTCCATGTCTGCCGTCGCAGCGTCGTCGGCGCCACGTCGCGCCACGTCTCCCGCCGCGTTCTTCGCCAACCTGAGCCTGCTGAAGAAGATCTTCAGCCTGATCATCGTGGCCACCCTGCTCGCCATCGGGATCGGGGCGATCGGACAGCGGACGGCGAACTCGGTCCAGGCGACGAGCGACGAGATCGTCACGGTCACCGCGAAGCGGGTCTCGAACGCCCTCAACGCGCGGATCCAGTTCGCCAGCCTGCGGCGCAACATCCTGCTCGCGGCCCTGACCACCGGCGACACCTCGACGACGGCCCAGAAAGACGTGTCCGACAGCTTCGACGCCGTCTCGGCCCGGCTCGACGACCTGTCCGCCAGCGGTCTGGACAGCGAGGACAGTGCCTTGCTGGCGGCCGACGTGACCAACCTGGCCGCGGTGAAGCAGCTCTACACCGAGAAGATCCTGACGCAGATCGGCAAGGACAACCTCAGCGGCAACCAGTACCGCGACCTCGGCGCGTACATCGCCGGTGACTTCGCCACCGCGGCGACCAAGGTCTCCGACGGCCTGAACACCCTCGGCTCCAATGCCGAGGCCGACATGGACGCTGCCGCTGCGGACGCCAAGTCCTCGGCCCGCCGGCAGATCGTCCAGGCCTGGATCATCATCGCCGCCGGCATCCTGCTGATGGTCGCGTTCGGCTACTGGATCACGCGGATGATCGTCTCCACCATCAGCCGGGTGCGCGACGGCCTGATCGCCCTGGCCGACGGTGACCTGACCAGGACCGTGCCGGTGACGAACACCGACGAGGTCGGCGAGATGGCGGCCGCCCTGAACCGGGCCAGCACGGCGCTGCGGTCGGCGATGGAAGACATCCGCACCAGCTCCACCACCCTGGCCGGCAGCGCCGAGGAACTCAGCGTCGTCTCCTCCCAGGTCGCCTCCAACTCCGAGGAAACCTCCAACCAGGCCATGAGCCTGTCCGCCACCTCCGCCCAGGTCTCCGGCAACGTCCAGACCGTCGCCGCCGGCACCGAGGAGATGTCGGCCAGCATCCGCGAGATCGCCAACTCCTCCGCCGAGGCCGTCCGCGTCGCCGCCGGAGCCGCCACCGAAGCCGCCTCGGCCACCCACACGGTCGGGAAGCTCGGCGAGTCCAGCGAAGAGATCGGTAACGTGGTCAAGGCCATCACCTCGATCGCCGAACAGACCAACCTCCTGGCACTGAACGCCACCATCGAGGCCGCCCGGGCCGGTGAAGCCGGTAAGGGCTTCGCGGTCGTGGCCGAGGAGGTCAAGCAGCTCGCCCAGGAAACGGCGCGCGCGACCGAGGACATCAGCCACCGGGTCGAGGCCATCCAGGCCGACACCCGCGCCGCGGTGGATGCCATCGACCGGATCTCCCGCACGATCGAAGACGTGAACTCGTACCAGACCACGATCGCCTCGGCCGTCGAGGAACAGACCGCCGTGACCTCCGAGATCGCCCGCAGCATCGACGAGACCGCCCGCGCAGCGGGCCGTATCGCCTCCGATGTCGACGCCGTCTCGCACGCCTCGCAGTCCTCCACCGCTGGCATCGCCGAGGCCCAGCGCGCCGCCGGCGACCTGGCTCACGTGGCCGGCAACCTCAACGAACTGGTCGGACGCTTCACGATCTGAAGCTGCACGATCCGGGAACAGTGATGACGCGGAACGGCAGTGGGTCTCCCCACCGCCGTTCCGCGATCGGCCCAGCGTGACATTCCGGTTGTGGCACTGAGCCAAATGCATGAGCGGTCAACAGTTCTCTCACCGCCGGTGGCATTCCGTCGACGACTGTCTTGACACGTTGATACCGCAGTCCGTCAAACGCCCTCATCCATTGGCGGGCGACGAGACGCATTGCCACGAGAGGACTCCATGTCTGCCGCCGAGGTGCCGACGGCTCACCGCCGTTCCCTGACTCCCGCCGTCTTCTTCATGAATCTGACCCTGCTGAAGAAGATTTTCAGCCTGATCGTCGTGGCCACCCTGCTCGCGATCGGGATCGGCGTGATCGGGCAACGTGCCGTCAACTCGGTGTCGGACGCCAGCAACGAGATCGTAACCGTCAACGCCCAGCGCGCCGTGGTCGCCCTCCAGGCCCGCTCCGAGTTCGCCGGCATCCGGCGCAACATCCTGCTCACCGCCCTGAGTGACGGTGCGGCGAGCAAGAAGTCCCAGAACGACGTCGCCGACGGCTTCACCTCGGTCGCCGCCAAGTTCGAGGTCCTCGGAGCGAGCGGCCTGGACCCGCAGGACGCCGCCACGCTTGCCGCAGCCCAGAAGCAACTCGCCGTGGTCCAGACCTTCTACACCGACAAGATCGCCCCGCTGGCCAGCCAGGACAACCTGACCGGTGACCAGTACCGCACGATCGGTGCGCTGGTGACCGGGGACTTCTCGACCCAGGCCGACCAGGTCCGCGACGACCTGAACATCCTGGCCGACAACGCCGTCGCCGACATGAGCGCCGACGCCAAGAGTGCCGACGAATCCGCCCACACCTCGGTCGTCGAGTCCTGGATCATCATCGCCATCGGCGTGCTGCTGATGATCGCCTTCGGCTGGTGGCTGGCCCGCATGATCGTCTCCAACGTGCTGCGGGTCCGGGACGGCCTGAAGTCTCTCGCCGAGGGCGACCTGACCGTCACCGTGCCGGTGAACAGCCGGGACGAGGTCGGCGAGATGGCCGGTGCCCTGAACCAGAGCACCGCGGCGCTGCGGTCGGCGATGGAAGACATCCGCACCAGCTCCACCACCCTGGCCGGCAGCGCCGAGGAACTCAGCGTCGTCTCCTCCCAGGTCGCCTCCAACTCCGAAGAGACCACCAACCAGGCCATGAGCCTGTCCGCCACCTCCGCCCAGGTCTCCGGCAACGTCCAGACCGTCGCCGCCGGCACCGAGGAGATGTCGGCCAGCATCCGCGAGATCGCCAACTCCTCCGCCGAGGCCGTCCGCGTCGCCGCCGGAGCCGCCACCGAAGCCGCCTCGGCCACCCAGATCGTGGGCAAACTGGGCGAGTCCAGCGAGCAGATCGGTAACGTGGTCAAGGCCATCACCTCGATCGCCGAACAGACCAACCTCCTGGCACTGAACGCCACCATCGAGGCCGCCCGGGCCGGCGAGGCCGGTAAGGGCTTCGCCGTGGTCGCCGAGGAGGTCAAGCAGCTCGCCCAGGAGACCGCCCGGGCCACCGAGGACATCAGCCACCGGGTCGAGGCCATCCAGGCCGACACCCGCGCCGCCGTCAACGCCATCGACCACATCTCGCGGACCATCGAAGACGTGAACTCGTACCAGACCACGATCGCCTCGGCCGTCGAGGAACAGACCGCCGTGACCTCCGAGATCGCCCGCAGCATCGACGAGACCGCCCGCGCCGCAGGCCGTATCGCCTCCGATGTCGACGCCGTCTCGCACGCCTCGCAGTCCTCCAGCACCGGTATCGCCGAGGCCCAGCGCGCCGCCGGCGACCTGGCTCACGTGGCCGGCAACCTCAACGAACTGGTCGGACGCTTCAAGATCTGAGGCTTCAAGATCTGAGGCTTCCGGATCTGGGAACGGACGGCGGTGGGCTCCCCGGGGCCCACCGCCGTCGGCGTCGGCGGGCGACCGGGAAGCAGTCCGGCCGCCCCGTGGTTGGCTGCAGGCATGAGTCTTCTGTTCTCGCCGCTCACCCTGCGCGGCGTCACCGTGCCGAACCGCGCCTGGGTCTCCCCGATGTGCCAGTACTCCAGCGAGAAGGGGCACCCGACCGACTGGCACCTGGTCCACCTCGGCTCCCTGGCCCGGGGTGGCGCCGGGCTGGTCATGCAGGAGGCCACCGCGGTCGTCCCCGAGGGCCGGATCTCGCCGCAGGACGCCGGGATCTGGAACGACTCCCAGGCCGTCGACTACGAGCGCATCACCCGGTTCGTGAAGGAGCAGGGTTCGGTGCCTGCGATCCAGCTGGCGCACGCGGGCCGGAAGGCCTCGACCTACGCGCCGTGGCGCGGGCGGGGCTCGGTACCCGCCGGTGAGGGCGGCTGGAAGACCGTCGCGCCCTCCGAGAACGCCTACAACGGCTTCGACGTGCCCGCCGAGCTGGCGCTCGACGACATCCCGGCACTGGTGCAGGCCTGGGCCGATGCGGCCCGGCGCGCGGTGTCGGCCGGGTTCGAGGTGCTCGAGGTGCACGCCGCCCACGGCTACCTGCTGCACCAGTTCCTCTCCCCGCTGAGCAACCTGCGCACCGACTCCTACGGCGGCGACCTGGCCGGGCGCTCCCGGCTGCTGATCGAGATCGTCGACGCTGTGCGGGCCACGATCCCCGACCGCACTCCCCTGCTGGTGCGGGTGAGCGCGACCGACTGGGTGCCGGACGGGCTCGACGTCGACGAGGTCGCGCAGGTCGCGACCACCCTCAAGGACCACGGCGTCGACCTCGTCGACGTCTCCAGCGGAGGTAACCACCCCGATCAGAAGATCACCGTCGGCCCGGGCTACCAGGTGCCGTTCGCCGCGAAGGTGAAGCAGGTCAGCGGGTTGCCCACCGCCGCTGTCGGCCTGATCACCGAGCCGAAGCAGGCCGAGCAGGTGCTGACCGAGGGTTCTGCCGACGCCGTGCTGCTGGCCCGGGTCCTGCTGCGGGAGCCCAGCTGGCCGCAGCGGGCCGCCGCCGAACTCGGCGACGACCTCCCCTGGCCGCCGCAGTACGTGCGAGGCCGCTGACGCCCGAAGGGAGGCTTGCCCTTGCCCCTGCTCCGAACGGGTGACGGAGCTCGACCGGCCAAAATCACCCTGGGTTACGCATCGACACTGGCGGAGCGTGACGCTTCCACCGCGTAGTGCAGGAACACGCCGATTTTGGTGTGCCGTCGGCCACAGCGGCCCCGCACAGCTTGCGGAGCGTAGTCACCGCCCGATAGGACCACTGCGAGCCCTGATGACCGCATCAGTTGGGCGCCATCGGGACCGACAACCAAGTGAGACCTACGGCTCCGCTCAGCCCAGCCACCGAAGGCCCGCCGGCGCCGCGCAGCACGCTTGCTCGCTCGACAGAACTGCCCTCGTGGCCGGAAGGAAACACAACCGTGAGCAACCTGGACACCGTCCTCAAGGAAGCCATGATGATCGACGGCGCCATCGGCGTCGCTCTGGTCGACTACACGAGCGGCATGACGCTCGGACAGGCAGGGGGTGCCGTCCTGGACCTCGAGGTGGCGGCTGCGGGTAACACCGAGGTCGTGCGCTCGGAGATGCGCACCATGGAGGCCCTGGGCATGCGTGAGGGCATCCAGGACATCCTCATCACCTTGACCACGCAGTACCACCTGATCCGCCTCATCAACGGCCAGGCCGGCGCGGGCCTCTTCCTGTACCTGGCTCTGGACAAGGGCCGCTCCAACCTCGCCATGGCCCGCCACAAGCTGGCCCTGCTGGAGCGCAACATCCAGATCTGAGGCGATCTGGGTCAATCTGCAGCACCACCCCACGAACGGCGCCCGGCTCATCGAGCCGGCGCCGTTTCTGTTGTGCCCATTCCAGAACAGCGCCGCGATCAAGGGTTCGACGCTGAACGCGAGCTGCACCGAAAGAGTGGCGATGCGGTGCTGCACCGGTTTTGGCGGGACTTAAGTCCCTACGCAGGCCGCGTTCGGACGGTCACCGTGAGCAGTGGCCGGACGTCGGGTGTCGGAAACGGGGGGCTGACCCCCAGTTCCATGCGGAAGGAAAACAGCGTGTCCAACATCGAGATCATCCTCAAGGAAGCCATGCAGATCGACGGGGCCATCGGTGCCGCGCTCGTGGACTTCACCAGCGGCATGACCCTCGGCCAGGCCGGCGGTAACGGTTCCCTGGACCTCGAGGTCGCGGCCGCGGGCAACACCGAGATCGTCCGCGCCAAGATGCGCACCATGGAGTCGCTGCGGCTGCGCGAGGAGATCGAGGACATCCTCATCACCCTCGACACCCAGTACCACCTGATCCGGCTGATCCGCGGGCAGTCGGGCCACGGCCTGTTCCTGTACATGGCCCTCGACAAGCGCCGCGCCAACCTGGCCCTGGCCCGCCACAAGCTGGCCAACCTCGAGCGCACGATCGAGATCTGATCCCCCGAGCGCCGGACCACAGCGAGATGGAGGACGACGTACCCGGCCGGGTACGTCGTCCTCCATCTCGCTGTGGGGCCGCTCGATAACCCCACGAAAAGCCCGGGAGCGGCGCCTAAACTGGCGGGTATGCCTGCCCTCAACGAACCCGTCGTCCCGGCCGGTTCCTGGTCTTCCGGTCCCCAGCCGCAGATCGAGGGTGACGGTCTGCTGCTGCGCCCCTGGTGGGCCGGTGACGAGTCCTTCCTGGTGAGTGCCTACTCCGACCCGGCGATCCAGCGATGGCACACCTTCTCGCTGGACGACGAGCCCGAGGCCACCGGCTGGATCGAGCGGGCCAACCGGAAATGGCTCACCGAGCAGGGTGCCGACTGGGCCGTGACGGACGGCGAGAACCAGCTCGCCCGCATCGCTTTCCGCACCCTGGATCTGGAGTACGGCGACGCCGAGGTGGCCTACTGGGTGGCCCCGCGGGCCCGTCGGTCCGGGGTCGCCTCCCGCGCGGTCACCGTGCTCACCGACTGGTCCGGCAAGGTCGGCCTGCACCGTCTGACGCTGCAGCACTCCACCTTCAACGAACCCTCGTGCGGGGTCGCGCAACGCTGCGGGTTCGCCCTGGAAGGCACCGCCGTGCGCGCTCTGCGGCACAGCGACGGCTACCACGACATGCACCTGCACGCCCGCCTTCTCGACTGACACCTCGACTGACACCCCACCGGCCTTCAAGGTCGCGACAGCATCTGCCGACATCGGGCAGGACGACGCGACGGGGGTCAGCGGTGACGGAAAGACGCAGATGGGGACGGCACGCACCGACCGTGCGCACCGCGGTGTTCGGTTCCCTGGCCTTCGTGCTGGTGCTCACGCTGGCCATGGCGGTGCTGTCCCTGGCCACCGTGCAACGGGTGGTCGACCGCAAGGACCGGGTGATCGAGCACGACACCGCGCTCGTGCTCGAGGCCCGCACGCTGATGGACATCCGCGACGCCCGGGCCGCCGCCAACCGCGGCTACCTGTTCTCCGGCGAGGGCAAGTACCTGGGCGACCAGTACCGCCAGGACGAGCTCTTCTCCCAGCAGCTCACCCTGTTGCGCCAGACCGTGGATACCTCGCGCGGTCGTGACCTGGTCGCCGAGATCGAGCGGCTGCAGGCCGACTTCATCGATCTGGACGCCGGGCCGGTCAACCTGAAGCAGTCGGGCGCCGGGGACGAAGCGGTGGTGCGCGCCTGGGAGAACATCGACGGCGCGCGACTGCAGACCACCGAGTCGATGGACGAGCTCTTCACCTACCTGCAGGGTCTGGTGGAGGAACGCGAACAGGCCGCCACCCGGGTGGCGCACGTCGGCATCGTGCAGATCATCGTGTCGTTCCTCGTCATCCTGATCGGCGCCACCACGTCGGCCGGGTTGACCGTGCGGCTGGTGCGCCGTCAGGTGATGACCGCGGTCCGCTCGGTGCAGGTGTCTACGGCCGGCCTGCGCAACAGCGCCAAGAAGCAGGCCGAGGGGGCCAGCGAGCAGGCCAGCTCGGCCGCGGAGATCGCCACGACCGTCAAGGAGATGCTGACCGAGTCCCGCCGGATCGCCGAGGGAGCCCAGGACGTGGTCGCAGCCGCGGGGCAGACGGCCGACGCGGGACGGCAGGGCCGGGATGTCGTGCTGGCCACTCAGTCGTCCATGGACCGTATCCGGGCGCACTCCGGCTCGGTCGACCAGCACATGGACGACCTGACGACGAAGGCCCGGCAGATCTCCGGCGTGGTCGAGATCGTCTCCGAGCTGGCCGAGCTCACCAATATCGTGGCCATCAACGCGAGCATCGAGGCGGCCGGTGCCGGGGGCGACGCCACCCGGTTCGCCGCCCTGGCCGACGAGATCCGCGCCCTGGCCGACCGGGTGGGCGGATCCACCCGGGAGATCGGCGAACTGGTGCAGTCGGTGGCCGGCGCCGTCGACGACACCCGCCGGGTCAGCCGGGAGGCCTCGGACGTGGTGGAGGCCGGGGCGTCCCACGTGGTGGAAGCGGTGGAGAGCTTCGAGGAGATCGTGGCGCTGGTCGCCACCACGATGGAGTCGGCGCGCCAGATTCAGCGCTCCACCAGCCAGCAGACGATCGCCGTGGAGCAGACCGACCGGGCGATCTCCGCCATGGCCGCGGCCACCCGCAACCATCAGGCGGCGGCCGGCGACACGCGCTCGACGGCCGAGGAACTGGCCACCCTGTCGTACCGCCTGGGCACGCTGGTGGAGCATTCCTCACCGGACGCCCGATGACCGTGGACGATCCGACGGGTTGGACAGGTCTGACGCAATACCGAAGGTTGGTTACGCCGGGTGGGTGGTTGCGCCCGCTTGTTCCCCGAACCGCTACTTGAAGCGGCTAACACTCACCGCGACCGTGCCGACGGGGCCCTCAAATCTTTCCCCCTCATCGGAGAGCGGAGGAGCCGTCATGGAAACGGTGACCTATCCGTACGCGGGTAAACGCTCGGTCAAGAACAACGACCAGGCCCGGGAACGGGCGAAACGTCAGCTCGGCCCCCAGACCTTGATCTCGCACATCGGCTGGAAGCACGAGAACGGTGACACTGTCTGCGTCGTGGAGTATCTGACGCCGGCCGAGGCCGCCGCCCACGACCGGGCCCCGAACACCCGCACGTCCATGGCGGGCAAGGAGTGCACGCCTGCCCACGTGCACAACGCGCTGCTCGAGATGGGCGGGACCGCCACCGTTCACGACATTGCCCTCGCCCTCGACCTGGACGCCGTGTGGCTCACCCGCCAGATGGAACGCCAGGACTGGCGGCTGGAGATCGGCGCCTCGGGCTGCTTCGCCGGCGAACTCACCGAGCTGACCCTCGACACCACCACCGCCGTCTACATCGACACCCCGCCCGCGGTGCCCCACCGGCCCACTCTCCGTGAGATGCCGGGTGTGATGGCGGCCGCCGTGGCCCGATCGGTCATGCGTACCTCGCGCGCGTCCTGAGTTCTTCTCAGATCCCGGACAGGTCCACCGCGTCCGAGGCGATCGGGGGCCGGAGCGCCGTGGCCGTGGCCCAGCCCTCCTGCAACAGCGCCACATCGGTGCCGGGTGCCGGCTCGTCGGCGATCTCCTGGAAGGTCGCCGTCACGAAACCTTCTCCACGTTCGCCGATCTCGGCCTGCACCGCACCGAATGCGGCCAGCCCGGCGGGCCGCAGGCCCCGCAGCTGCCCGGGCGGGATGTCCGGTACGTTGACGTTCAGCACGTAGGGGGTTGCGAGGTGCTGGAGGAACCAGCCCAGGGCCCGGTCGGTCGCGACCCGGGCGGTGTCGAAATGCACCGGCCGGGAGCCGATCAGCGATACCGCCAGGGCCGGTAGCCCTTGTGAGACGGCCGTCAGCGCGGCCCCCACCGTGCCGGAGTGCAGCACGGCCTGGCCGGTGTTGGGGCCGTGGTTGACACCAGACAGCACGATGTCCGGTGGCTCGCCGAAAGCTCCTCGCACGGCCACGAAGACAATCATGGCTGGGGACGCGTGCACGCCCAGGGCGGGGATCCCGGCCACCGTTGCGCGCTCGGTCAGGAGTTTGCCGCCCTCCTCGAGCACCGAGAGCATCGCACTGGCTCCGCTGCGCTCCTCGTGCGGTGCGGCCACCGTGACGTCGAGGCCGGCCGCGAGCGCCGCCTGGGTCAGGGTGGTAATGCCGTCGCTGGCCACACCGTCGTCATTCGTGATCAGGGCTCGCACCGCTCGCCCACCTCCCGGATCTTGAAGGGTCTGGAGGGTCGACACGCCCTAGAGGTCTTGCAGGGTCACACGTTCACGCAACCGCTCGATCAGTTCCCGTTCGCCGGTGGCCAGGCCGTGCCGGGTGGTGTTGAGCGTGCCCGCCGCAGCGCCCAGGATCAGGGCCTGGTCCAGGTCCAGCCCGGAGGCCGTGCCGACGGCCAGGCCCGCGGTCATCGAGTCACCGGCGCCACGATGGTCGGCCCGCTGGAACGTCGGTGTCTGCACCGACACCGCGCGGTCGCCGAGCAGGGCCAGGGCGGGCTCCCCGGCCCGGGACACCACCACGTTGGCCGCGCCGGCCTCCCGCAGTTTCGCCGCGGCCTCGATCAGGTGGTCCGGGTCGTCGGACCGGGCGCGCCCGTCGTTCAGCAGTTCTTCGTGGCTGACCTTGACCAGGTGCACGCCCCCGGACACCGCGGCCTCCAGGTAGTCTCCCGAAAGGTCCACCACCACGGGGACGTTCTGCGCGCTCAGGTCGGCCGCCAGGCGCCGGTAGGTGTCGGGCTCGACCACGTGCTCGCCGTCCGGGCCGCCGAGCACCACCACGTCGGCCGCGAGACCCTCGATCAGGGCGAGGTCGTAGAGCTGGTCGTGGTCGTGGCGTTCCAGGGTGGGCGGGTTGTGCGTGGCAACCACCGACCGCTCCCCCTCTCGCCGGTCGTGCACGTAGGCGCCGTTCGGGTAGGGCACCGGTACGGCCAGCGGCACGATGCCCTCGCGCTCGATCAGCGGCTGGAGCACCTCGCCGCTCTCGCCGCCGAAAGGACCGGCCAGACGCGTCTCACATCCCAGGGAGGACATCATCCGGGCGATCCAGACCCCCTGCCCGCCGCCGTGCACATGCAGCTCGGCAGTGCCGTCGGGCTGGGCCTCGATCGTGACCGTGAGCAGCGGTGAAGGGGTGAAGACGACCGCGGTTGCCATGCGTGGATCATGCCGGAGGAAGGCCCGTTACGCGCGTTCAGTCGCTCTTGCGCAGGCCCCGGTCCATCAGCGCGATGAGCCACTCGAAACTCTCGTCGACGTCGGCGGCCCACTGAAACCCGTTACCGGCCTCGATGGTCGCGAACCCGTGCAGAAAGCTGCGCAGGGCCCGCAGCGCGTGCGTCATCTCGCCGGGTGACACGTCGTAGGCTCGCAGCACTGCCTCCAGTGCCGCCATGAGTCGCACGCTGGCCGCCGCCATCGGGTCGTCCGGGCCGGTCGGCTCCACGCCCACGGTGGCCGCGTACCGGCCCGGGTGCGCGACCACGTAGCCCCGGAAGGCCCGGGAGGCAGCGGCCAGTGCGTCCCTACCCGCGTAACCCTGGGTGGCCGCGCCGACCGCCTCGGACGCCTCGGTGACCGCGAGCGCCGCGATGCGGCGGTTGAGGTCGTCCTGACTCGCGATGTGCTTGTAGAGCGACGGCGTGCGCACCCCGACCCGCTCGGCCAGCATGCCCATGGTGAGCCGGCCGAACCCGACCTCGTCGGCCAGGGCGGCTCCGGCCGCGACGACGGCGGCGGGATCGAGTCCGGCCCTAGGCACGGGCTTCCCCCGGGATCGACAGCATCCGCCCAGTGTCCCGCACGCCGCGCCCCCGACGTGTTCAGCCCTGGCCGGCGAGACTCCCCAGCGTGCTCGCCCCGTCGTTCAGGGCGCCCTGGACGGCGGCCCAGGCCGTGGGATCGATCCCCAGGACGCTGCGCAGGTAGGCCACCGTGACCTGCTGGATCAGGGCCACCCGCTCCGGGTTCTCGTCGGTGGTCTCGGTGACTCCGGCACCGGTGATCCCGCCGAGCGAGTGCTCCGCACCGAACAGCGTGAGCAGGTGCTTCTCCCCCGGGGCCTGGTGGAAGCCGTCCGTGAACCATTCCGGACCGCGGACGCTCAGCAGGGACTGGTCGGCGTCTCCCGCCACCAGCAGGGCCGGCGGCGTCATGCCGGAGAAGTCCGGGCTCATGAACGCGAAGTTCTGCGCCGCGAACGGGGTCAGGTCCTCGCCACCGGTGCCCGCGAGCGCCAGCAGCACGGCGGCCTTGACCCGGTTGTCGGCGACGTCCTCGGCATCGTCCACCACCCGCGCGCCGATCAGCATGCTCGCCGTCGTCGCGCCCCAGGAGTGCCCCGCCACCGCGATGCGGTCGCGGTCGATCCGGGCCACCAGACCGGGTACGGACGAGGTGATCACCTCGATCTCGTCGAGCACCCGGGTGAGGTCACGGTTGCGGAAGCGCCAGATGTCGGCGTAGCGCGGGTCTTGCGGCGTCAGGCCGATCGAGTGGGAGTCGAGGTGGGTCGGCTGGATCACGACGAACCCGTGCGAGGCCCAGAAGTCGGCCAGCGGCGCGTAGGCCTCCAGGGACTTGCCGAAACCGTGGGAGAACACGATGACCGGCAGGTTCTCGCCCGTCGTGGGCGCAGACACCCGTACCTGCAGATCGGCACCGCGCTCGGGGGCGGGCAGCACGACGGGCTTCACCGAGATCATCTGCGTGGGGGCGCCGACATCAAGCTTTTCGGACATGAGTGAGCTTTCCTCTCAAGGGATTCCAGTCCGGGCCAGCGCCGAGGCAGCTAACCGGAACTGCGTTCCGCTGACGATACGGAACCGCGTTCCGATTGGCAAGCGGGCTAGATTGACGTGATGCGCCCGCAGTACCACTTCTGGCCGGCCGGGTCCGGTCGCGGCCACGACGCCACGACGCCTGGGACGTGGCCCGCCTGATCGACCTGAGCCGCGACCTGCCCCAGCACGATGTACCCGTGACCGCGTTCCCTGAGATCGACACCGATTACTGGACCGACGCCACCTCACCCCCCACCGTGCGCCGCGTGCTGAACCACGCCCGCCTGATCCTGGCGGTGGACCCCACCTACCCGATCATCCTGCGGCCGGACGGCCGGCTGATGGACGGCATGCACCGACTGTGCCTGGCGATCCTCCAGGAACGCAGCACGATTCACGCCGTGCGGTTCGAGGTGCTACCCGATCCGGATGTGCGTAACTGCCGCTTCGAGGACCTGATCTGAGAAGCCGCCCCCAGCGGCCGGACGTCACCGGTCCGGCAGGACGCGCATGTTCTCGGTGACCCGCAGAACACAGACCCGGCAGTCCACGCCCGACCAGACTTTCGGCTCCAGCCGGCCGGTGCCCGGCAGCCCGGCCCGGTCACCGGCCTGGAGACGTAGTTTCTCGATCAGTCGCTCGCGCCCCAGGGCGAGCCCGTCCGCGCGAACGGCCCGGGCCGCACGAATGTAGGCGAACGCGGCCGCCTCGGCCAGGGCCGCGTGCCCGTCGACATCCGCCCTGATGTTATTCATACCCTCGAACGTCAGGTACCCGGCGTACTCCTGCTTCGCCGACGATTCTCCTTCTCCGGCAAAAGCCAATGAAACGTAGGAGAACTCGCGACCGTCCAAGGTTCCGTTGTTCCCCCGCCGGGCCACATCACTGGAAACGTCGTCGGCGGCGATCACATCAAGATCATTGTCGAAATGGGTCAGGAAGACCCCGAAATCCTCGCCCCGACCGGCGAAGACCACCAGGGGGTCACCCCGGTCCCGCAACTGCGCGGGCAGATCCTCGAGTTCGTCCACCCGAACCGCACCACTGCCACAGGCGCCCCCACCCGCGGCCTCCTCGGCCTCCGCGGCCTCGTGACGATCCGGGACGTAGGCATACACCGTAAGGTTCCACCGCGGCCCGGCGAACTGCTCGCGCAAGAACTTCGTGAGGGTTTCGCTCCAGAGATTGCCGGCGTCGCGCGGACAGATCACCGCCACGTCACGGGGAGCCGGCCGACCGTCGGTCCGGGGCGCCGCCCAGCGGGCGATCTCGGCCGCCTGCACGGAATTGGGCGCGGCCACGGAGAAATAGTTCCTGGCTCCGTCGGCCAGGTTGTCGGCCGTGAGTGTCGCGGACACGACCGGGTACTGGAGGTCGTTGAGTTCGAGTATCAATTGTTTGGTGGTGGCGGAGCTTTCGTCGAGACCGACCACGCCGAGAGCATCACACCCGTCTCCGGCCGGACCGAGCTGGTCCAGCATCGTCGGGTAGTTACTCATACCCGGCCCGGCGTTCCCGAGCAGGAGCCGCACGATCGGCTGCTGAGGACCGTCGCGCACCGTGTTCTGTCGCTGCTGCGCCTTCAGATAGCCCATGAACTCGAGCTTCTGTTCTGTGTTGTCCGGCGCCACGCCGCCCTTGCCCCGGCTCTCGAACGCTGTCACGTAGACCAGGCACAGAACCGGCCGCTCCGGTGCGGCCCGCTTCAACTCCTCAGCGCGGTCGTTCTGCACGGAAAGCGTGGCGTCGAACTGGGCCGCCGAGGGATCCTGAGGCGCGAAGGCGGCCATTTGCCCGGAGACCCCGACACATTCGTGGCGCTCCGGGGACTGCTGCACCAGCTGGACATGACGATGGCCCGCAGCATCTTCCGAACAGTGTGGTAGCCCGGCTTCTTGGAGCCGCACCTCGTCCGTTCTCGCCGGGACCAGGGAGCCGTCGGTCGCCTCTTTCTGATCCCCGGAGAAGAGATGGGGCAGGGACAGGTGGATACCGGGTGCGGCCGGTCGTCCCGCTGCCAACCAGCCGCCGGTACCCCCGGCCATCAGCAGCACCAGGACCACCGGTGTCACCCAGGCGCGGGCCCAGAACGCCGGCGTCGCCACCTCGAACCGCCGGGCGTTGTTGGCAGCATGCCAGAGCGCCGCGTACTGCTCGTCGTCCGCGTCCGGCGCGGGCTTCACCTCGACCGGCGGCACACTGATCAGCAGGTGCCAGGCATCCTCCTTCCGGGAACGCCCCGCGTCCCGGCGACACCACGCCTCGTAGCCGTCGACCGCCTCGGACGCGGCCCACCGCATCACGCCCGAACCGGTGCGTCCACCGCTCAGCGCGTCCGGCGGGAACACCTGCGCCGCGGCGACCAGCACCAGCGGGTCGAAGACGCCGCGCGGGTGGCTGCGGATCTCCTGGACGAGGTGCTGCAGCAGGAAACCCCCCTCCTCGGCATCGTCCAGGAGCACCACCGGGTAGGCGGTGCGGCGCGCTCCCCGCGGGTGCCAGAACGAGCGGCGGTAGGCATGGGTGAGGTCGGCCAGGAAGGCCTTCACCAGCAGGAGCAGTACCTCGTCGGGCTCCTCGGCGTCGCGCCGGCCCTCGGTCAGCCGCACCCCGAACCCCAGAACCGTTCCCGGGTTGTGCGGTTCGAGGTACGGCTGGCGCAGCAGCCACCGGTACTCGGTGCCGACGCCCGGCACCCGGGCACTGAGGCGCAGGAGGAACCACAGGGGCGGGACGACGCGTACCAGCTTGGCCCATCGCGCCACCGGTGCGTCCAGGAGCTCCGGCAGTTCGTCCGAGAACAGTGATGTGTACCGCGACCACGACAGTTCCCGGTCACGCAACCGCCGACGCAGCAGACCGTCCGAGTAGATGTGGTCGGCGCCGAGGTCCTGCCGGATCAGCCAGTGCACCAGACCGAAGCGGCTGAACCGGATCCGGCCGCCGGCCGCGTTCGGGCCGCTCGCCAGCTCCCGGGCGATCCGCAGCAGCCCGTTCGCCATGTCGTCGAGGGCGTCCGCACCGGGAGCCGGGGGCCGGCAGCGGTGCATCACGTGCGGGATCCGCCGGGGCTCGGCGTCCTTCAGATAGGTGGCCAGCCCTTCCATCAGGGCACCACCGTCATCCGCCCGTTTCAGGCAGACGAGCGGGATGCCCGGCACCGCCCGGGTCTTGCCGGAGAAGGCCGGGGCCTCCCTCCGGCGCGGCCGGGAGACCAGGCGCTCCAAGCACTCCAGAAGCTGTCTGGCCCCCTTGAACACCGGCATTTTGTCAGCGCCCGCTCCGGACGCAGCTGACCGATGGTTGCCCACGAATCCCCCCGATTCGACGGATCACCGCGTAGACCGATCGGCAACCCTCCCATCCACCAGAAGATACCGCTGCGTGAGACCTTGAGTACCCGGAGTGACGTATCTGGTCGGCCTGAATTCTCCAGGCCACTAGGGCGTGTTTTGGAAGTCGCTGCCGTAGCGAGGAGGTGCCCGGTGACCGTCTGGGGGTGCCGGGTGGGGCCCCTCGTAGCGGTGTTCTACGTGGGGCCCCACTCGGTGCCGCCAGGCGGCCACCGGGTGCCCCGCAGTAGGCATGGACTTTCAAAACACGCCCTAGGCGCGCAGGACCTGGCCGAGACGCTCCCGGCGCCGCAGCGACGACTCGACCGCCGCCACCAGCACCACCGTGACGATCAGCAGCACCACCGGGGCGTAGGTGATCACCGGCACGACCAACGGCGGGTCGGCCGGCAGATCGTTCAGCACCCGCAGCGAGAGCAGGCCGATCGCCCGGGAGGCCAGCACCCGGCCGAGCACCCAGCCCACCAGGCCCCCGACGAGGGCGACCGGCAGCAGCTCGCCCAGGCAGATCCACCGGGTGTCGGCCCCCGTCAGGCCGAGAGTCCGCAGCCGGGCTGCGGTCTCGCCCCTCTCCCGGGCCCCGCCCAGCGCGCCGACCACCAGGGCCACGACGGCGAGGACGAACAGGAGGACGCCGGTCACCAGAGCCAGGTCACGGAGCCCGTCGGCGAGGGCACCGGCCAGTGGCCGGGCGTCCGCCGGCAGCCGGGCAGCGGCGGACGTGGTCGGGGAGGCCGTGGCCCGCACCGAGAGCGCGAAGACCCCGAGCGACACCGAGGTCACGATCAGCACCAGCGGCAGGGCGCGGCCCGCGGTCGCCCGGGCCCGGCTCGCCGCCAGCAGCGGAAGACTCCCCCGGAACCGTTCGGACGCCCGCAGAAGACCCTCCAGAACCGGCGGAAGCACCCGCAGCAGAAGGATGCCCCCGGTGACCGCGACGAGGGTCGGGGCCAGGGCCGGGAACAGCGAGGCGGCGGCCCCGCCGGCCCCGTCCTGGGTGACGATACCCCGCTGGCTCAGGGCGATCACGGCGCCGACGGTCGCGAGCAGCACCGCGGCCTCGGCCGTGAGGCGCCGCAGCTGACGGGTGACGGCCAGGGTGCGCCGCGCCGACCGGTTCGCGGGCGCGGCCCGGCCGGTCGTCGCCCGGGCCGCTGTCACCACCCCGACGGTGGGCGCGCCCAGCGCCGCGACCACCAGCACGGGCAGCGGCCAGGTCAGGGAGACCGCACCGACCGACCAGCGGACGAGCAACAGTCCGGTCCCGCCCGCGAGCAGGGTGAGAAACAGCGATTCCACGGCCAGTTCGGCCCACAGACCGGGCAACGAGGCCCCGCGCCGGCGCAGCCCGGTCAGCACCCCGCCCCGGCGCCGGGTCAGCAGGTCGGCGGTGAGCAGAAGGGCCAGGCCGACCGCGACCAGCACGGCCCCCAGCAACACCATGGCCAGGGCGGTCGCCACCGAGATCTGGTCGAGAACCCTCTCCAGCACACCGCTCAGGCGGGTATTGAAATCGATCGCCGGGCCATCGTCCTGCGCGACGCCGGATCCGGCTCCCAGTTCGACCAGCGAGTCGATCACGGTCGGAGCGTTGTCACGGGTGATCGAACCCGCCGTCGGCATGAACTCGATCGTCACGCCCATGTCGGTGGGCGCGGTGGCCAGGCGGCCGTCCGGCAGCGAGTCCGCCGACAGCAGCACCGACGTGAAGCTGGTGGTGATGCCCCGGGTATCGGTGAACACGACGGGCTCCAGCAGTTGCGGCTGGGCCTTCCAGACCTGGTCGGAGGGGTTCTGGGCCCGGTAGATCCCGCTGATCCGCAATTCGACCCGGCCGCCCTCGCGGTCCTCGGTACGGACCCGGTCGCCGGTGCCGAGATCGAGCACTTCGGAGGCGGCTTCGGACAGTCCCACCGAGACCGGCCAGGGAGCGGGTCCGGCCCGCTCCTCGCCCCGAGAGGAATCCTGGGCGGGTGGGCTGCCGTCGATCCAGGTGAGGGGAGCCGGTTCGCCCACGTACACCAGCCGCAGGGTCCGGCCGGGCCGGTCACCCGTCTTGAGCTCCAGGTCACTGCTGGAGACACTGACGACCGGCGGCCCGAACACCGACCTGAGGGTGGGATCCAGCAACTGTTGCGCAGATCCGGCGTACCCGTCGGCGACGGTGGCCGAGTTCGGCCGCCGGACCCGGGGATAGCCGGGTATCTCGGCTTCGAAGGGCACCTGCGCGATCATGTTGGCGGCGTCACCGGCATCGCCCACGGCCTCGGTCACGGCCCGGTCGGCACGGCGGTCGATGAGGGGCGGAACCGCAGCGGTCAGCAGGACCGCGACCAACACCACGAGGGCGGTCAGCAGCAGCGGGCCCCGATCGGCACGGGCCCGGCCGCGAATACTGGGCCGGTGAAGACTCATCGGCGGGACCTCCGGTCGCCGGCCCGCACCTGGATCCCGCTGACGACGCGGATCACCGCCAGGCCGGTCAGGAGAAGCCCGGCCAGCAGCAGGATCTCGTGGGTCCAGGGCCAGCGGAACAAGGCGTCGGGCACCGGGGCCGCTCCCAGATCGGAACGGATGAGGAGCGGACCGACCACGGCGGCCGTGATCGCTCCGAGAGCAGTGCCGGCGGCGACCAGCAGGACGAGCAGGCCACCGTGCTGGGCCAGCAGCATTCCGGTCACGGTGCGCCGGGTGAGACCGAGCGACCGCAGCCGGACCACCTCCCCCGCCCGGGACCGCAGGTCGGAGACGACGTGCAGGGTGAGACCGCCCACGGCGAGCAGCAGCACGGCAGGCAGCAGCATCGCCATGGCTGCGGGTACCCCGACGCGCAGGGGACCCTCCGAGAGTTCCTGATGTTCAGCATCTCTCGTTGTCACCTCGCCGAGGCCAAGCTTTCCTGCCCCGGAGGAGTTCTCCGGATGACCCACCCACCAGGCATTCCCCACGGTCGGCGGGGCGCCCTGCGCCGTCAGGAACCGGCCGAGCAGGTCGGCGTCGGCGAGCATCGCGCTCCGGCCGGGCGCGGAGGGTACGTCGGGAACCACGGCCACGACCTTGACCGGCACCGACACGGTATTGATCAGGATGCTGTACCGGTCGCCGGGCCCGGATCCCAGTACGTCGGCGAAGTCTTGTGAGACGACCACCGGAACATCCTGCGGAGCTACGAAACCGGCCATCACGAACTGGCCGTTCACGTAGTACAGGTCGGCCAGCTGCACGACCGCGTCAAGATGGAAGACGACGTCGGAGCCGTCGCGCACACCGTCACCGGTGACACTGACGACCCGGGTACCGTCCTGCCGGCCGTAGCTGGAAGCTTTCCACCGGCCCGGATCACCGTCGGCCCCGGGGAACCGGATGGAGACTTTCACCGAACCGGTTCCGATCAGGTCCCCCGGATCGGCGGCCGGACCCAGTGCGAGGTCGACGACGACCGCCACGACCCGGGAGTTCTCCGGCAGCGTGTCGCAGTCGGCCGCCCGATGCGGTTCTCCATCGAGCACGATCGGCTGGAGTGCGCAGGTGCTGCGTAGTCCCGCCCCGTCCTGCAGCACCAGCTGAGGGGTGATCTGCAGGGTGCTCGCACTGTCGGTGCTCCCGGTGATCTCGACGGGGCCGTTCAGCGCTACCGAGGGCGCGGAATCCTCGGGGGCGATCGCCGCGCCGATCTGGGCCCACGACCTACCCGCCGGCAGCCTTCCCCGCAGCAGGTCCCCGGCGTCCGAGGAGTTCAGCGCCACCAGGTGCGGTACGCCGCCGGTACCACCGAGCCACTGCCCCACCGCGACGTCCTGCTCCAGCACCGGCGAGATCGTTCCCCCGACGGCCTCGCGCAGCACCTCGGCCTGCCCGGCCTGGGCCGGACCCGCCAGTTCCACCTTCAGATCGGTGCCCACGGCCAGGTCGGCCTGGTCGGCCTGCGACTGCTGCCAGGTCGCGGCCAGCGCCAGCCCGAAGGTCCCGGACGCCGCGGCCAGCACGAGCAGCAGCGCGGCGGCGATCGCCTGCGGGCGCCGGGATGCCTCGAACGCGGCCAGGGGCAGGACCAATCGCCTCGAACGCCGGGCCGCCCGGTCGGCCAGCCCCAGCGGCAGGCCGGTCAGGCGCACCACCAGGGCGGCTCCGGCGAGAAGGATCAGGCCGGGCGCCAGGATGCGCACGGCGTCGGTGCCCGACTGTGCCGCCGGCTGCACCCGCAGCTGCCACCAGCCCACCACCGCCAGGGCGACCAGGGCCAGGTCGGCGCCCGAGCGCATGAGCAGTTCTTTTCCCCCCCGTTGCTCGGCCGCGTCCTGGGCCGCCGGGTCCGACCGCAACGCCGGCAGCAGGAGCACGGCCGACAGCACCAGCACGCCGGCCAGGATCACCAGCACCTGCCCGCCGCTGACGCCCGGCCCGGTGCTCAGCCCGGCGTGGCGCAGGGCCGGGAGCCGGGTGAGTGCGGCGTGGCCGAACGACGAGGCCGGCACGGACAGCGCCGTTGCGATCAGGGCCAGCCCGGCCACCTCCCCCGCGGCCAGCCCCAGTTGCTGGCCACGTCCGGCGCCCATCGCCGAGAACAGCGCGGTCTGGGCCGCTCTCGACCGGTTGACCAGGCGCCCGGCGAGCAGCAGGGCCGATGCGGTCAGCAGGGTGCCCAGCAACACCACGACCAGCACGGTGGAACGGGTCACGGCCTGCTGCGTGTACACCCGGGTGACGGTCCCCGACAGGGTCGAGGCGACCCGCTGCTGGTGGACGCGGTCACCGAGCCGGTCTCCCAGCCGCCGGTCCGCCGTCGCCAGCCGGGTGGCCACCGCGTCCAGCTTTCCGGCGTCCGCGGCGTTCAGGGCCGGTTCCACATCGACCTGGATCCGGTCGAGCGCCAGACCGGTCCCGAGCAGAGCGGGCGTCCCGACCAGGAAGGGCCCCGCGCCAGGGGCCGTACCCGCGTAGCCGACAGCCACGGCCTGGTCGAATCCCTTAGCCCCCAGCACATCCCGGTCCCAGCCGGCGTTCTGCCGGGGCGCCGCGACACCGGTGACGAGCAGATCGGTGCGCTCCACACCGTCGTCCTTGCCGAAGCGGGCGCTGGACTGCGACCCCAGGCGCACTCGACTGCCGGGTTCCAGGCGCATCGCCCGGGCCGTGGACTCCAGGACGACGACCGGCAGGACTCCGTTCACCGGCGCGGCGCCAGGCCATTCACCCGCGGTCAGCCGCACTGCCCGCGACAGGTCGTCCATCCCGGTGAGGTAGCCCACCGCAGCACCGTCCCCCCGGAACTCGAGGGTGCGCATCGTGCTGGAGGCCCGGGTCTGGGTCACCGGTGGGCCCAGAGGGCTCACCGCGTCCTTCAGCAGTTCTCCGGTGTCGGCGATTACCCCGGCGGCGTTCTCGTTCTGGATGTCGCTGAGGTACGCGATGGTCTCGACCTCGGCCGGTTCGGTCCGGGACATCCCCGCGGTGAGCGCGGTGCCGGCCGAGACCGTGAGCAATCGCGCCGACACCCCGAGCAGCGTTCCGCCGATCGTGACCACCGCGACCACCGCCGCCAGCAATGGCCAGGAGGACCTGGCCCGGCGGAGCAGAAGTTTCAGCACTGGTGTCTCACCCGGCAGCATCTTCGCCGTGGGCGACACGGCCGTCGGAGATCCGCACGATCCGGTCGGCCAGGCGCATCATCACCGGGTCGTGGGTGGAGACGAGGGCGGTGACGCCCTCCGACTCGACCACTCCGCGCAGGAGAGCCATGACCGAGAGCCCGGTTTCGGCGTCCAGTTGCCCGGTCGGCTCGTCGGCGACGAGAAGACGGGGCGACGACGCGAGTGCGCGGGCGATCGCCACCCGTTGTTGCTGGCCCCCGGAGAGTTCGTCGGGACGCTGCTGGGCGTGGTCGGCGAGCCCGACCAGGTCCAGCAGCTTCGCCACCCGCTTCTCGCGTTCGTTGCGAGGTGTGCGCCGCATGCGCAGCGGAATGCCGACGTTCTCGGCGGCCGAGAGAACCGGTATCAGGCCGAAGGTCTGGAAGACGTAGGAGACGGTGTCGCGCCGCAACCGGCTGCGCCCCGCCTCGTCCAGGGTCGTGACCTCGGTGCCGTCGACGAGAACCGTTCCGGCGTCGGGCAGGTCCAGTCCACCGACCATGTTCAGCAGGGTGGTCTTGCCCGAGCCGGAGCGCCCGACCAGGGCGACCATACTGCCGGCCGCGACGTCGAAGGAGACGTCGTGCAGCACCTGGTTGGCCCCGTAGGCATGACTCAGCCCCCGGACACCGAGCATGATTTCACCCCCGGTCACGTCGTCCCTCATCCCCTGGTTCGTGATCATGCGGGCTTTCCCCGGGCGCCTCGTCGGCCTTGATGCTCACGTGGTCTTCCTCGAGCGCGAGCCGCACCCGCCGGGTCAGGTTCAGCGCCTCGATGTAGTCCTTGGGCAACTGCACCCGTCCCGCGCGGTCCATCACGGCGTACTCCTCGTGCACCACCTCGTCGTCGCCGTTGACCCCGGTCGACGTGCGCCGCAGCACCTCGCTGGAGGTGCGCCCGTCGCGGATCGCCACGGTGCGCTCGACCTGACCGCTGACGTCCGGGTCGTGCGTCACCACCACGATCGTCACGCCGAGATCCCGGTTGACGTCACGCAGCACGCCGAACACCTGGGCCGAGGTCTCGGTGTCGAGCTCACCCGTGGGCTCGTCGGCCAGCAGCACCCGCGGCCGGTTGGCCAGCGAGACGGCGATCGCGACCCGCATCTGCTCGCCACCGGACATCTGCCCCGGGCGCCGGTCCGCGCAGTGCCCCACCCCGACTGCCTCGAGCAGCGTGTTCACCCGCGCGGCCCGCTCTTTGCGGGGAACCCGGGCGAGAGTCATCGGCAGGTCGACCACCTGGGCCGCGGTCAGGTAGGGCACCAGGTTCTGCGCCGTCTGCTGCCGCACGTACCCCACGGTGTGCCGCCGGTACTTCACCCGGTCGCGGGCCGACATGTCGAGCAGGTCCCAGTCCGCCACCCGGGCCTTACCGGCTGTGGGGGCGTCGATCCCGGCGAGCAGCGAGAGCAGGGTCGACTTGCCGGAGCCGGAGGCCCCGACCACGGCGATCATCTCGCCCGCCTCGACCAGCAGGTCGAGCCCTTGCAACGCCTGGACCTCGATCGAGCCGGTCTGATAAATGCGGACCAGGCTGTCGCAGACGACGATGGCCTCGGGCACCGGTTCCTCTCCACAGCTCCACGGTGAGCATGACGAGCGGTGAACAAGAACCGCGCTCGGCAGGGTTTACCGCAGGGACCTTGATCCAGTCAAAGAATGACCTCCGGCCGATTTCAATGACCTTGGACTGTCACCCAACCTGTCGTTCACATCACAGTGAGCACACATGCAACACATACTGAGGTGCCGACGTCAGGATGGGTGGAGGGGCGCACCACCGCGCTTCACCGGCCACCCGAATCATCGACGCCGACCGCCTACGGAAGGGCCGCCAGCGCCATGCCAGACTCGCAGACCCTCTTCATCGCGGTCGGTGCGACCGGTTTTCTCGTCCTGCTGCTGAGTCTCGTGCTCGGTGAGCTGGGCGGGCACGACGGTGAGCTGGGCGGGCACGGTGATGCGGGTGGGCCCGGCGACCTCGGCCACGAGGCCGGATCTGCGGGCGGGCCGCCGGCGGACGCGGTGGGCCACATCCCGGACGGCTCGGCCGACCTGGACGCCCCCGCCTGGTTCAGCATCCGCGTACTGGCCGTCTCCCTGGTGGGTTTCGGGGCGGCCGGGTTCGTCGCGGTGGCCGCGGGCGCCCCGGCGCTGCTCGCCTGGCCGGTGGCGGCCGCGGGATTCCTGGCCGTGGGCGCGGCAACTCACCGCTTCATCCTGAAACCGATGGCGCGACAGCAGTACAACTCGCTGACGAGCCGCTACGGCTACATCGGGCGCACCGGTGTGGTGACGCTCGACATCCTCCCGCACGGCACCGGACAGGTGACGTTCCACGACCGGGCCGGTGCGCGCATCACCCAGACCGCGTCGTCCGACCACCACGAGGGCGTGCCGAAGGGCACCGCCGTCACCGTCGTCGACCTCGTCGACGGTGGTGTCCTGGTGCACCGCAGCGCCTTCTCGGACTGACCACCTCGTCCGCGATCATGCAAACCCTCCCCCCAGAACCCGTTCCCCCGACCCAAGGATCCGACCGATGACCGGTTTCACCTCTGTCCTGATCGCCGTGGCCGCGGTGGTCGTCGCCCTCTTCCTGCTGACGATCCTCTACGCGAAGAACTACGTGAAGGTGCCGCCCAACATGGTGGCCGTCTTCACCGGCCGGGGCCGGCCGAAGATCGTGCGCGGTGGCGCCCGGTTCCGGGTGCCCGTGCTCGAGCGCGTCGACTTCATGAGCCTGGAGCCGTTCAACATTCAGGTCTCCGTGGGCTCCGCGATCTCCAGCAACGGTGTCGGTATCGCCGTGGACGTGGTGTCGCTGGTGCGTTTCGGCTCCACCGACGAGGCGATCGAGACCGGTACGCAGCGCTTCCTCACCGCCAACCGCGAGGAACTGCGCCACCAGCTCACCGAGATCATCGCCGGTAACATGCGCGCGATCTGCGCCAAGATGACCGTGGAAGACCTGAACAGCAACCGCGACCAGCTCACCCGCTCGGTCGCGGAGGAGGCCGGCGCCGCCCTGGCCTCGATCGGTATGGAACTCGACGTGCTGACCGTGCAGGACGTGCGCGACAAGAACGGCTACATCGAGTCCCTGGGCCGCAAGCGCATTGCCGAGGTGCGCCGCGACGCCGAGGTCGGCGAGGCCCAGGCCCGCCGGGACGCCCGCATCGCCGCCGCCGAGGCCGACCAGCAGGGCCGCACCGCCGAGGCCAAGTCGCAGGAGGCCATCGCCGAGGCCCAGCGCGCCCTCTCGATGAAGCAGGCCGAGATCGACACCGAGGTCAAGGCCGCCCAGGCCCGGGCCGCCCAGGCCGGTCCGCTGGCCGAGCGCGAGGCCGAGCGGGCCGTGCTGCTGGCCGCCGTGGACACCGAACGTCAGCGTACCGAGCGGCAGATCGCCGTCGAGGAGCAGCGTGCGGCCCAGCGCAAGCAGGCCCTGGAGGCCGACGTGATCGCGCCGGCCGAGGCCGAGCGTCAGGCCGCCGTCCGGCGCGCCGAGGGCCAGAAAGCCGTCACCATCGCCAATGCCGAGGCCGAGGCCCGTCGCCGCGAACTCGCCGGTGAGGCAGACCTGAAGGCCCGTACCGCCGGTGCGGCCGCCTTCCAGCGGGAAGGTACCGCCCAGGCCGAGGTCGAGAAGGCCAAGCTGCTCGCGGCCGCCGAGGGTCAGCGCGCCACCCTGCTCGCCGAGGCCGAGGGCCAGAAGGAACTGGCCGAGGCCCTGTCGGCGTTCAACGACGAAGCCGCCCGCCTGCGCGTGCTGCCCGACCTGATCGCGGTGCTGCCCCTGATCGCCAAGGAGGTCGCCGCGCCGATGGGCAACATCAGCAACCTCACGGTGCTGAGCAACGGTGGCCAGGACGGCAACGACGCCCTCAACCGCGTCGCCGGTTCGGTGCCGTCACTCATCCTGCAGGTACTGGAGACCGCCAAGGCCGGTGGCCTCGACCTGGGCCAGCTGCTGGGCGGCACCAGCGACCCGCTCGACCCGAAGAAGACGACCCCCACCACCCAGGCCTAACCCCAAAACCCTTCGTGATCATGCAAAACCTCCCCGGAGTTCTAGAACTCTTCGCCCTGGAGTTCTAGAACTCTGGGGAGGTTTTGCATGATCACGGCAGAGGTTGAGGCGCACGGCGGAGGTTGGGCGGCGCTCAGGTCGGGTCAGGTCAGGTCGGATCAGGTCAGGGCGCTGATTCCGGTCACCGCGCGGCCCACGATCAGGGTGTTGATCTCGCGGGTGCCCTCGTACGAGTAGAGGGCCTCGGCGTCGGCGACGAATCGGCCGATGTCGTGTTCCAGCAGAATCCCGTTACCCGCCAGCAGTTCCCGGGCCCAGCCGACGGTCTCGCGCATGCGGGTGGTGCAGTAGGCCTTGGCCAGCGCCGAGTGCTCGTCGCGGAACGTGCCCTCTTCCTGAAGCTGTGCCAGACGCACCACCATGCCCAGGCAGGCCGTGGTGTTGCCGAGCATCCGCACCAGCAGATCCTGCACCAGCTGGAATCCCGCGATCGGCCGGCCGAACTGCTCGCGTTCCTTGGCGTAGGCCAGGGCGATCTCGTAGGCCGCCATCATCACGCCGACCGCCTGCCAGGCCACCCCGCTGCGGGTCCGGCGCAGCACCCCCGCCGTGTCGCGGAACGAGTGGGCCCCGGTGAGCCGATTCGCCTCCGGCACCCGGCAGTTCTCCAGCGTGATGTTCGCGTTCTCCACCATGCGCAGGGCGATCTTGCCCTCGATCTTCGTGGCCGTGAAACCGGGTGTGCCCTTCTCCACCACGAAACCCTTGACCTTGCCGTCCTCCACGTCGCGGGCCCAGACCACGATCAGGTCGGCGAAGGTGGCGTTGCCGATCCAGCGCTTGGCGCCGTCGAGCACCCACGCGTCACCGTCGCGGCGTGCGGTGGTGCGCATCCCACCGGCGATGTCCGAACCGCTCTCCGGCTCGGTCAGGGCGAACGCGCCGATCTTCTCCATCCGCGACATCGGGGGCAGCCAGCGTTGCTTCTGCTCGTCCGAGGCGCAGGCGCTGATGCTGCCCATCGCCAGCCCGACATGGACCCCGAAGAACGTAGCAACGGACGCGTCGGCCCGGGCCAGCTCCATCGCCAGGAAGCCGTTGAGGAGACTTCGCTGGGGTCCGCCGGACGTCACCGGGTTCGCCAGCCAGGCGATGTCCAGATCGGCGAAACCCTTGATCAGCTGAAACGGGAACTCGGCGCGGCCCCAGTAGTCGTTCGCGATGGGCCGCACCTGCGCATCCAGGAAGGCACGCACCCGGTCCAGCACCTTCCGGTCGTCCTCGTCCAGGATCGACTCGAACTGGTACAGGTCGCCGGTCAGCAACTCGGACATGCGCACTCCTTCATCGCCGGGCACATCGATGCACATCGATGCTGTCTCCAGCCTGCTCGTTCCGGCTACCGGGCGCACCTCGACCCACGGCGGAAGGGGCACCCGACCGACCGGCCGGGTGCCTCGTCCTCACTGCTGGATGTCGGTGGTGACCCCGAGCGCCCGGCTCGCCTCGATATCGGCCCGCAGGGCCTCGATCCGGGCGTCGGCCAGGCCGAGGGAGTCGGAGCCGAGCAGCTGGTGCAGGGGCGCGTCGCCGCGGGTGGCGACCTCGATGATCGCGGTGGCGGCCTTGGCCGGGTCGCCGAGCTGGGTGCCGGGCATGGCCAGGTGCTGCTGCGTCATCTCACGGATCGCCGGGTAGCCGGTGCTCTGCTCCGAGGGCAGCCCGAGCGAGACCGGGCGCAGGAAGTCGGTGCGCATGTAGCCGGGCTCGACCAGGTTGACCGTGATGCCGAATCCGGCCACCTCGGCCGCCAGTGACTCGGTGAGGCCCTCCAGCGCGTACTTCCCGGCGACGTACAGCCCCCAGCCGGGGAAGGCGGTGAGGCCGAGGATCGAGGAGACGTTGATGATGTGTCCCCGCCCGGCCTCCCGCATCGCGGGCAGCACGGCGCGCAGCACGTTCCAGACGCCGAAGATCTGTACGTCGAACATCTTCCGGGCCTCGGTGTCGCTGACCTCCTCGACCGCACCGAGGAATCCGTAGCCGGCGTTGTTGACCACGACGTCGAGGCCGCCGAAACGGTCCTGGGCGACCTGCACGGCCCGGGTGACCTGCTGCTCGTCGGCGAGGTCGACCTCCAGCACCAGCAGGCGCGGCCAGTCGCCGGAACCGCCCAGGGCCTCGGCGAGCCGCTGGGCCGAACGGGTGGTGGCGGCGACGTTCTCGCCGCGTTCCAGCAGCCGGCGGACCAGATCGAGGCCGAGTCCGCGGGAGGTGCCGGTGACGAACCAGGTGGACATGGTGTTTCTCCTTGCGAGGGGCGGTGTTCGGTACGTCATCCAGACTCGCCACCTCGCGGCCCGCTCACCAGCAGGTACCCGGCCCCGCGGTACCGGGGAACGGCATGCCCACCCAGGGGCTTCGTTTCCGGTCGCTCGACAGCGACCATGGGAGGTATGGCTGCACGCACCGACCTCGGCGAGTTCCTGCGCACGTGCCGCTCCGGGCTCTCGCCCGAGGAGGCCGGGCTGGACGCGGGCCTCTCGCCCCGGCGCGTGCGGGGGCTGCGCCGCGAGGAGGTCGCGCAGCTGGCCGGGGTGAGTGTGGACTACTACACGCGCCTGGAGCAGGGCCGGCACAGCAGCCCGTCGGAGGCGGTGGTCGAGGCCCTGGCCCGGGCCCTACGGCTGGACGATGCCTCCCGGGCTCATCTGATCGATCTGGCCCGCCCCACCCGCGGTTCCTCCGCCGGACCGGCTCAACGGGTACGCCCGGCGCTGCAGCAGATGATGGCGTCGATGGTGGACCATCCGGTGCTGATCCTGGGCCGCCGCACCGACGTGCTGGCGGCGAATGCCCTGGCCACCGCGCTGTTCACCGACTGGCGCCGGCTACCGGCCCGCGAGCGCAACTACACCCGCTGGGTGCTGCTCGATCCGGTGGCGCGGGAACGGTTCACGGAGTGGGAGACGGTGGCGGCCGACGCCGTCGGCACGTTACGTCTCGATGCCGGACGGCATCCCGACGATCCCGCACTGAACCAGCTGGTCGGCGAGCTGACCATCAAGAGCGCCCTGTTCCGCGCGGCCTGGGGCGATCACCGGGTGCACGAGCGCACGTTCGGCACCAAGCGCCTGACCCATCCTGAGGTAGGGCCCATCACCGTGCATTTCGAGGCGCTGACCCTGCCGGGTGATGCCGACCAGACGATGTTCGTCTACAGCACCGATCCCGGTAGCAGCTCGGCCGACAACCTGAAACTGCTGACCCTGCTGGACCGACCCCACCGGATGTCGGCGTCGCCCTCGTCAGGCTGACTCGCGCACGCTCTCCACGATCGCCATCGCGGCCGGGTCGAGGTCGAGCTGCCCCTTGCCGATGCGGCGGGTCCAGATCACGTTCTGGCGCACGATCCGGGCGGGGACGCCGGCGGCCACCGACAGCGGCGGCACCGTTCCGGAGACCACCGCGCGGGCGCCGATGATGCTGCCGGAGCCGACATTCGCGCCCTTCAGGATCATCACCTGCTTGCCCAGCCACACGTGGTCGCCGACGGTGATCGGCTTGTCCGGGTTGATGCGGTCACCGGAGTCGATGTCGTAGATGGCGTGGGTGTCGGTGGCGCGGATCTCCACCGAGAACGAGAACATGCAGTCCTCGCCGATCACGATGTCGGCACCGTGGGCGACGATCATGGCGCTCTCACAGGTCGACTTCTCGCCGATGACGATCTTCGACCCACCGGAGACCGAAAGGCTCCACTTGCCGGTCACGCCCGCGCCGATGTGCACGGAGCAGGGACCACCGTTGTCCCGCACCTTGATCTTGGAGCCGGCCAGGCGCGCCTCCGGGGAGATCTGGATGTCGTGGTGCTCGCCCTGGACCTCGAGTTGAAGCTCTGCCACGTGAGTCGGTGTCCTGTCCTGCATCGTCACGAAACGGATTTTTCTTTTCCTTGAGCAACGGAGTCTTGCACACGCAATCCACAGTCGCCTGGGCTCTCACTCCGATGCCTCCCCGCCCCCCTCGATTCCCTTGGTGCGGAAAGGCCTTTGAGCCTGACTGACCGTCGTCGCACATCCACTGCCGGTCACCGGAATCCAGTTCCGGACACCCCTGATTGAGGACGCGTACCCGCCCCGGTCACGCAGTGTTCAACCACGCGGTCGGAGTCTCAGGGGAGGCAGGACGGGTGCGGGAAGGGGCGCGGGCTGCCCGGCCGGGAAGTCACCGAAGCGTCCCCGCGCCGCGTCGCCGGCCTCAGCGCTCCCGGAAAGCCCTGGCTCGGCGCCGATCTCAGCCTGCCAGGCGGCCCGGTAGGCTGAGATCTCGTCGTGGTCGCGCCCGACGAAGTTCCACCACATCACGATCTGCTCCCCCAGGGGTTCACCACCGATGAGCAGCAGACGCACCGGCACTGCACCCGCCAGCAGCCGGACGCGGTTCCGCCCCGGTGGGAGGTAGGCCAGATGGTCGGGTGCCATGTCCGTTCCGTCGACGGCCACCGATCCCCCGTCGGTCAGTACCCCGTGCTCGAAGCCGGGTTGCAGGTCAAGATCCAGATGCACCCCGGCGGGCAGCCGGATCTCGGCGCCGAGCACGGGCCCGGTGTAGGTCGGCACCGGCGAGACGCTGCCCGCGAGCGATCCCAGGAACACCCGGATCTCGGTCTCGTTGTCGACCATCGGCTCGGGTGCGTAGTGATGGAACGTCGGGGCCATGTCGCGGGTGGCGTCGGGCAGCGCATACCAGAGCTGGGCGCCGTGCAGCGTGTGCGTGGCCGGGGTGGAGATCTCCTGGTGCGAGATGCCGTGCCCGGCCACCATCAGGTTCACCTCCCCGGGCCGCACCCGGGCGGCGAACCCGGCCGAGTCGACGTGGTCGATCTCGCCGGTGAACAGCCAGCTCACCGTGGCGAGCCCGGTGTGCGGGTGCCGCGCCACCCGCATCCCCCCGGTGACCTCGACGTCGTCCGGGCCGTAGTGGTCGAGGAAGCACCAGGGGCCGATCAGCGAGCGCTGTCGCTGCGGCAGCGTGCGGCGCACCGACATGGCGCGCGGGCCGCCCAGGGGGACGTCCCGGGGCCCGAGCACCTCGATGCCCGGGGCCGGCGTGTTCTCACAGACCACCGCGTCGGGCCGGTCCTCCACATTGCTCACCGGCCAAGAGTAAGCACGCCCGGAAATGCCCCGTCGATCGCACGTGCGCCTGATCACTCCCGAATCACGGCCGACAAACCGTTCGCGATCCTGCACACTCCGCCCATTCATTGACTTGTTAACCTCTTCGAATGCCAAACATTTGTGTCACGTTTTAGCGCTTTCGTGACTATCAGTTGACTTGTGCCGTATCTTCCGTGATGCCCGATCGTTTCAGTCTGGTTGATCATCAGAAGGTCGGCCGGCGCCCTTGAGCGCGCCTTCACCCCGCACCTAGAAAGGCAGCCGCGTGAGCAACACCGACCCGTACGGCGCCGTGCCGGACTGGCCCAAGGTCAGCGCCAACATCTCCGAGGACGGCACGGCCGAAGTCACGATCAACGGTTCCCCGCGCACCGTGCTCAGCGGCGGAGGCGACGTCGCCCGCGCCCGGGCCGCCGTGCTCGAGCACCTCAGTGTGCAGACGGCGGGCCTCGGCCGGCCGCTGCGGGTCGAGACCGTTGACCCCGAGGGCCGCTCACAGCTGGTCGTACACCCCGACGGCCGCGTGCTGCCGCTCGACGAGCAGCCGGCCAACAGCACCGCCCGCTCCTGGGAACAGGTCGCCCCCGGCCCCCTGCCCGGTTCCGCCCGGCGTCCGAAACTCGGTCGCTCCAAGCACGGCCCGCTGCGCGACGCCCTCGGCGCCCGCACGGCCGGCAGCGAGGCCCTGGGTGGCTCCTCCGATCAGGACGAGACCGACACCGTCGCCGTGACGCAGGCCGTGACCACCACCTCCCCGACCGTCATGGCTCCCCCGAAGATCACGGCCGCTCCCGCCCCACCGCCGGCGACCCCGGTGCCGGCCACCTCGTCCGTACGCCCCGTGGACCCCGCCGAAGCCACCGTCATGGCTGCGCCGTCCACTCCCGTGACCCCGAACACCCCGCCCACCGGTGCCGTGCCGATCCCGTCCGCCACCAACCAGACTGCCAAGGAACTTGGTGTGCCGCAGCCTAAACCGACCCTCCCCGACCTGCTCGCCACGCGTCCGCCCGCTCCCAACGGCCCGGCCACGTACGGTTGGCAGGCGCTGGTGCGACGCGTCAGCGGCGGCCTGATCTCCCCCACCCCGAACGGCCGGGAGCTGGAGTACCGCGAGGCCGTGAACTCGGTGCAGCGCAGCCTGCGCGGCCCGAAGACGGTCGTCGTGGTCAACCCCAAGGGCGGGGCCCACAAGACCACCGCCTCGCTGCTGATCGCCTCGACGTTCGGCATGCACCGCGGCGGTTACACGCTGGCCTGGGACAACAACGAGACCCGGGGCACGCTGGGCTGGCGCGCGAACCCGGCCCGGCACACCAACACGGCCGTCGACCTGCTCCGCGACCTGGACCGGTTCACCGACGTGAGGTCTTCCCGCGTCGGCGATCTCGACAACTACGTGCGGTCGCAGGGCAGCGCCCAGTTCGACGTGCTGGCCAGTGACGAAGACGCCGCCTCGGCCGCGAGCATCGACGACGCCGCGTTCGACCAGCTGCACAAGGCCCTCGCCCGGTTCTACCGGGTGCTCGTGGTCGACACCGGCAACAACATGCGTGCGTCGAACTGGCAGGCTGCCGTGAACTCGGCCGACCAGCTGGTGATCGTCTCGACCATCCGCGAAGACACCGCCGCCTCCGCCGCCTGGCTCGCCGACGGCTTGCGCGCCGCGGGCAAGGAAGAGCTCGTGCACAACGCCGTCACGGTGCTGAGCGCCCCCGGCAAGAAGCCGGAACCGGCCCTGCACGACCGGCTGCACGACCACTTCAACAGCCTGACCCGGACGGTGCTGGACGTGCCCCACGACCCCGCCCTGGTCTCCGGCGGTCCGATCACGTACGACGCACTCTCTCCCGCCAGCCGCACGGCCTGGCTGAAGGTCACGGCCGCGATCGCCGACGGTCTGTAGAACGCACGAGAAAGCCCCGGCCCGTGGTGGGCCGGGGCTTTCTGCCGGTCATGACCGTGCGCGTCGTGCGGGATCAGGAACCGAGGGCCGTTTTCAGCAGCGGCACAACCTTTTCCAGGGCGTAAGACGTCGCTGCCGGGGTACCGGCCGAGAACGCGTTGCTGATGTTCGTGTCGTCGATGACGACGTCGTGACCGGCCTTCACCGCCGGGACCGCCTTGAACAGCGCGTCGTCGGTGATCTCCTTGGCATCGATGAAGATCGGCATCATCAGCACCGCGTCGGCGTCGAGCTGCTTCAGGTTCTCGCCCGAGACACTGATGAAGAAGCTGTCACCGGCCTGCTTCTGCACGGTCGGGTTGTTCTCGAAGCCGAGCTTCTCGACGAAGTCGACCCGGGCGTCACCCGTCAGGTAGGCGCCGTAACCCTCGCTGGTCTTCGAGCCGACCGTGATGGTCTTGCCCTTGAAGTCGGGGTTCTCGTCGGCGTACCGGGCGAACTCGGCGTTGGTGTCGGAGATCAGCTTCTTGCCCTCGTCCGGCACACCGAGCGCCTCGGAGATCATCGTGGTCTGCTGCTCCCACGTGGTGAGGTAGTTGTCGCCGCCCTCGGGGACGCCCACGGTCGGGGCGATCTTACTGAGGGTGTCGTAACGCTTCTGGTCGCCGCTGGAGCGCACGTCGAGGATCAGGTCGGGCGCCAGGGCCGCGATCTTCTCGAACTCCGGCTCCATCGTGGCGATGAGCTCGGGAGCCTTGGTGTACTTCCCCTGCGCCCACGGGCCGACGCCCTCGCCGCCGAAGCCCAGCCAGTCGCTGGCACCGACGGGCTGAACGCCCAGGGCGAGCGCGGTCTCGGCGTCGGACCAGCCGAGCGCGACGACCCGCTCGGGCTTGGCGTCGATCTTCACGTCGCCGAACTTGGTCGCGATGGTGGCCGGGAAGACGCTCGTGGCAGAGGTTTCCGAGGACGCCGCGGAAGCGTCGGAATCGGAGTCACCGCAGGCGGTCAGGGCAGTTGCCATTGCCGCGGCAGCGATGGCGATGACGGCGATGCGTGCTGAACGCCGCCGGGGCAGTAGGAAACTCATGTTGGTTAGCTTAGCATTACCTAAGTATGCAGCGTCTTCACGCTTCGGTAACGGCGACACCGGCCCGGTGCCGGCCGATCGGAACGATCATCGGGGTTCCCGAGATCGGGTCCGGCACAACAGAACACCGCATCCCGAAGATCTCATTGATCAGCTCGGCGCTGACCACCTCGGTCGGGTTCCCCTGCGCCATGACCTTGCCGTCCCGCATCGCGACCAGATGGTCCGCGTACCGGCAGGCCAGATTCAGATCGTGCAGCACCACCACGACGGTGGTGCCGCGGGTGGCGTTCAGGTCGATCAGCAGGTCGAGAACCTCGAGCTGGTGGGCCACGTCGAGGTAGGTGGTGGGCTCGTCGAGCAGCAGCAGATCGGTGCGCTGGGCCAGGGCCATGGCGATCCAGACCCGCTGACGCTGCCCGCCGGAGAGCGAATCGACCGGCCGGGAGGCCAGGTCCAGCACACTGGTCGCCCGCATCGCCTCGGCGACCGCCTCGTCGTCCTGTGCCGTCCACCGGCGCAGCCAGCCCTGGTGCGGGTAGCGGCCGCGGCCGACCAGGTCGCTGACGATGATTCCGTCGGGAGCCACCGGGGTCTGCGGCAGGATGCCGAGCAGGCCGGCCACCTCCTTGGTCGGAGTCTGCTGAATGTCTTTGCCGTCCAGCAGGATCGCACCCGAGGTGGGGGCGAGCAGGCGGGCCATCGAGCGCAGGGTGGTGGACTTTCCGCAGGCGTTCGGGCCGACGATCATCGTCACCTGGCCGGGCGGGACCTCGAGATTGAGACCGGTCACCACCTCGTGGCCCTCGTACCCGAGATGTAGGTCCCGTGCGATGAGCGTGTGTTCGGTCGTCACGTGTTCATCCACCCTTGCCGATCCGGTTGGCCCGGGACAGCAGCCAGAGCAGGTACGGGGCACCGATCAGGCTGGTGACCACCCCCACCGGGAACTGCGAGGACCAGAGCAGGTGCTGCGCGGCGAAGTCCGCCACCAGCATCAGGAGCGCACCGATCAGGGCCGCCGGCAGCAGCGCCGCGCCCTTGGCGGGCAGCAGGCGACGGGCCACCGGCCCGGCCACGAACGCCACGAACGCCACCGGCCCGGCCGCCGCGACGGCCACCCCGGTCAGGCCGACCGCGCAGGCCAGCAAAAGCCGGCGGCTGCGCTCGACCGGCACGCCGAGACCGGCCGCGGTGTCGTCGCCCAGTTGCAGCACGGGCAACGCCAGCGACGCCAGAGCCGTCAGTGGCAGAAGCACCACCAGAGCCCCCAGGAGCGGCCAGAACTGTTCCAGCGAAGACCCGTTCAGCGATCCGGCCAGCCAGACCAGGGCGTCTTGCGACACCGTCACCTCGGAGCTCGTCAACAGGTAGGAGACGATCGAGGTGAGGGCACCCGCCACGCCGATGCCGACCAGGATGAGCCGGTACCCTGCGACGCCGCGCTGCCAGGCCAGGGCATAGATCAGGGTCGAGGTGATCACGGCACCGGCCAGCGCCGCGAAGGAGAGCGCAGTCCCGCTGATCCCGAAGGTGATCGAGGCCAGGACCGCGCCGACGCTGGCCCCCTGGGTCACGCCGATCATGTCCGGGCTGGCCAGCGGATTACGCAGCAGGGCCTGGAAGACGGCACCGGCCAGGCCGAGTGCCAGGCCGACGCAGACCGCGGTCAGCGCCCGGGGCAGCCGCAGTTCGATGATGATGAAGTGCGTACCGGCATTGCCCCGGCCGGCCAGCGCGCCCAGCACGTCGGGGATCGGCACCGCGAAGTCGCCGATCGACAGGCTCAGCGCGAAGGCCGCCAGGATGGCCCCGAGCAGGACCGTGGTGACGACGACCTCCCGGCCACGGCCCGTGTGCCGGGCCCGGCGCACGGCGCGGACCTCGTCATCGGTCGTGAGGCTCACAGTTCGGCCATCTTCCGCCGCCGGACCAGGAGGACGAACGGGACGGCCCCGACCGCGGCCGTGACGATGCCGACCTGGAGCTCTCCCGGCCGGGCGATCAGCCGGCCGATCACGTCGGAGACCAGCAGCAGCGAAGGAGCCAGCAACAGGCAGTGCACGAGCAGCCAGCGGTAGTCGGCACCGGCCAGCATCCGGGCGGCGTGCGGGACGACCAGGCCGACGAACGCGATCGGCCCGGCGATGACGGTGGCCGCGCCGGTCAGCAGTACCACGGCCACCGCGCTGACCACCCGGATCAGGCCGACCTTCTGGCCCAGCCCTCGCGCCACGTCGTCGCCCAGGGCCAGGGCGTTGAGCTGGGGGCCGAGCGCCAGCGCGAGCAGCACCCCGACCCCGACGAACGGCGCTGCCTGCGCGATCACCTCGGCGTCCCGACCGGTCAGCGAGCCGACCTGCCAGAACCGGTAGCGGTCGTAGGTCTCGGTGTCTTTGAGCAGCATCGCCGTGGTCAGGGCGATCAGGGCGGCGCTCGTCGCCTGCCCGGCCAGCGCGAGCTTGACCGGGGTGGCACCCTCCCGGCCGAGCGACCCGACCCCGTAGACCAGGGTCGCGGCCACCGCGGCCCCGAGGAAGCCGAACCAGATGTAGCCGTCGGCCGCGGTGATCCCGAGCCAGCCGATGGCGAACACCACCGCGGCCGAGGCCCCGGCGTTGATACCGAGCAGGCCCGGGTCGGCCAGCGGGTTCCGGGTGACGCCCTGGATCACGGCCCCGGCCAGCCCCAGCGCCGCCCCGGCCAGCAGCCCGGCCACGGTGCGCGGAATCCGCAGCTCCCGCATGATCAGCTGCCCCTCGACCGAGCGGTCGGGGCTGAACACGCCGTTCCAGACATCGCTCAGCGGCACATGGCCGGACCCGACGACCAGGCTGAGGGTGATCGACACGATCAGGAGCACGAGAAGCCCCAGCAAACCCATCAGACCCGTGAATGTGCGCACGCGGGCAGGGGGCTGCCGACGAGTGGCGGGCTGCTCGCCCGGCGGCGCGTCGATAGCGGGCGTCACCAGCACTCCTGTCGAGGGAAAGTAAGGGGACCCTAACACCTGACCCAGGAGCATCGACCGGCGGCCGAGGACACCGCGGCCGGGCATCGTCCCCTCCTTCGTTCGTGATCATGCAAAGTGTCCCCAGACCGAATGTTCGGTCTGGGGACACTTTGCATGATCACGAATGGGAAAAGTGACGCTCCACCCCTATCTCTCGCACCACCACGAACGAGGAGGAGGGACGCTCTGCCCTCCGTCGGTCCCCTACGAGGGTTCGGGGACCGGGTCGGGGTCGCCCGGGTCGCCGGGGCCGGGTTCGGCCGGGGCCGGGGGCAGGGTCTCCGGGGTGTCCGGCAGGAGCTCGCCCGGATCGTCGGGGGCAGGCTCACGCGGGTCGATCGGCGGGTACACCGCCGGATCGAGCTCCGGATCGGGCTGGGGTTCCGGATCAGGCTGAGACATCCGAAAAGGATCCCGCACTTGCCCGGCACCGCCAGTCCACCCGCAATTACACTGCGAACATGGCCGCCGCCCGCCGTGCCCCCTGGAGCCTCAGCGAGGTCGGCTTCGTCATCACCTTCACCCGCGGCCTCTCCCCCACCGACATCCTCACCCGGTACGGCGTGGATCCCGGCACGGCCCGCCCGGTCACCTGGCAACAGGCCGTCGACGAGCAGATGTTCGGGGCCGAGGCCACCGTGCTGAGAGTGGGAATGCTCGGGCAGTGGGCCTTCTGCCACCAGGACCGGCCCCTGGAGAAGCCGTCGCTCGACATCCTGTCCGAAGGCACCGACAGCCTGAGTCTGCTCGACCTCGGCGGTGGGGAGACCACCTTCCAGCACTGGCGCGACGGCCTGCGGTACGAGCTCTTCCGGCCCGGCTTCTCCTACTCCCGGCCCCGGTCCGAGCCCCACCCGTTCTGGGACCGGATCTCGGCCCGGCATGCCGCCGGGCTCTCCGGGGCCAAGGCCGCCCTGGCGGTGATCGAGGAACACGTGCGGGGTGAGGTGACCCACGACCTGCTGGCCGGGCCGCTCCTGACCACCGCGGTCACGACCGGGGCGAGCGTTCATCCGCCCGGCGCACCAGGATTCGCATGAAGTGCCCCGACAGGAAACCGATCGCCACCCCCGTCCAGGTGAGCCCCTGATCCTGCCAGCTCCCCAGACCGTTGATCGGACCGTCACGATCCCGGCGGAAGAGCCCCGAACAGGTCGGACATCAGGTCACGCCCGGGGAAGTGCTTCTCCCAGCGCCGGGTCCGGGTCAGCGCCCGGGTGGAAACGACCCGCAGGCCGGGACCGGCGATCTCTCCCGCCCCCTGCTCCCGCAGCCGGGCCACGATCGGGTCGAGCAGTTCCCCGGCCGGTTCCGGAGAAGGGCCGTCGAGGAGGACATGACAGCCGGCCACCAGGTCCGGGGACGCCCCGGGCCCGAGCACCACAACGTCCGCCGGGCCACCGTCCGTGGCGTCTTCCGGGGGACGACCCGGCGCCGGGATCCGCCGGGCCAGCGCCTCGTTCTCGGCGGACTTGGCGGCCCGGCGACCGGCCTCGCTCTCCCGCCCGGCCCAGTCCGGCCCGTCGTGCCAGGCCACGGCCCCCGGCTCGTGCACCAGCACGGCCCCCGCGTTCCAGGCCCGGTGGGCGAACTCCCAGTCCTCGCCGCCGTACTCGGTGAACGACTCGTCGAAGCCACCGGTCTCCCGGAAAAGGTCTCGCCCGCAGCACATCACGGCGCTGATGACGAACCGGTAGGACAGCCGGTCGGCGCGTAGCAGGTCCCCGGAGTCCCGGTAGGCGTCACTCAGCCAGGTCGGGGAGGGGAACAGGGCCGGTGGGCCCCACCCCTCGCGGAGGCGCTGCGGGGTCCAGCCCTCCAGGTCCACGTGCTCACGACGGCCCACCGCGAGCGCGTCGGGCAGGAGTGCGGGCCACCGGCCGAGGGCCCGCAGGTAACCCGGCAAGGGAACGGTGTCCTGGTCGAGGAAGACCAGCACGCTGCCCTCGCTGTGGCGCACGGCCAGGTTGCGGGCCGCGGCGGCCCGGAATCCCCGGTCGTCCTGCCGCACCACCCTGATCCGCAGGTCGGCCTCCGGCCGCAGGTCGCCCGGCAGGGGCTGCGGCGAACCGTCGTCGGCGATCACGACCTCGAAGCGGGTGCGCGGATAATCCTGCTGCGCCAGGCCTTCCAGCACCAGGTCGAGTTGTTCCCGATGGCGGTACCAGGGCACGACCACGGTGATCTCGGGCATCGGGATGTCCCGCTCGCGCACCAGGTCCCAGCGGTTGCCCGGCACCACGAACCCGCCGTGCGGCAGTCGCAGAGGTTCGTCGATCACGCCACGGCCGCCGACGGTTCGGCCGCCTCCCGGAAGAAGGCACCGTAGGCCGCCGCGACACCGCTCTCGAGACGTTCCCCGGGCAGCGGCTGCAACAGCCGGCCGAGCCGGGGGTCGGCCAGCACGGCCCGGATCATCCCGGCGAGCCCGTCCGGCCGGTAGAGCGTCACGGCCCCGGGGCAGGCCCGGTCGAGTTCGCGGGCGTAGGGTCCGTCGGCGACCAGGGGACGTCTCCCGGCCGAGAGCCAGGTATTGAGCGATCCCGAGGCGGAGATGGTCCGGGCCGGGACGATCGGCACGGCGACCCGGGCGAGACGCTCGTCCACCTGGTCGTCCGGCACGAAACCGGTGATCTCCAGACGGCGCCCGAGGGCGGCCGCCCGCGCGGTGAGGCGCCTGGCCAGTTCTTCGTGCCCGTCCGCGACCCGCCCGATCGCGATCAGTCCCACGGACTCCGGTAGGCCGGCCATCGCCTCCAGCACGTCGTCGTGTCCTTTGCCCGGGTAGACGAAGCCGAAGACCCCCACCTGTGGGGCCACCGGCGGCCACCGGTCCGGACGGACAGGAGCGCGGACCGGCAACGGAATCACCCGTAGCCCGGCCGGGCGCGCGGCGTCCGCGAACCGGTCGAGCAGCGTCTCCAGCAGAGCCCGTTCGTGTTCGCTACTGACGCAGACCGCGTCGGCCGCCAGCGCGACCCGGCCGTACCCGAGAGCGCGGCGACGGTAGCGGCCCGGTTCGTCGGCCGGGTCCGGCAGATCGTGCAGGGTGACCGTGACCCGCCCGCCGAGCCCGCTGCGCAGGCGCACGAAGGCCTCGGCCGCTTCTCCCGTGGTCGGGCCGAAGAGCGCCTCGGTGTAGTGCAGGTGCACCCCCGCGTCCCCCCGTCGGTCCGCCGCTACGCCGGCGGTACCCGGATCCGGGACCTCCACCAGGCGTCCGTCCGTGTGACGGGCCAGCCGGCGCGCGAAAATCGTCACCCCGTGATCGGGCGGCCCGACGACCAGATGCGTGACGGATCGGCCCGTCCACGACTCCCTCACACCGCCACCCGGCCCGTCCCCCACGTGTGTTCCCGCAGGGCCGCCGGGCGGACGCGGGTGTATGCGTCGGTGTGCACCGACCGCACGAGAGCGAGCTGCCGCTGGCGGAAACCCGCGTCGACCGGGGCCACCGGGGCCCGGGTCAGGGCCTCCCGCACGGCGTCGCTCAGCGACTCCTCGTCGAACCCGGCCCGTTCGTCGTTGAAATAGCCGACCACATCGTCCCATTGCTCGGTGTAGTACCCGCACGAGGGCGCGACTACCCGGGTGCCGACGTCGCGGCAGGCCTCCAGCCACCCGGAGTGCGTACCGAAGCGGTTCGGCAGGACGTAGGCGTCCAGCTGCGAGAGGTAGGTGGCGAGCTCGGCGTCGTCGAACCGGCCGTGCACCCGCAGATCGATCTCGCCCCGGCGGCCCAGTTCGCGCGTCCGGCGCAGCTCCGGACGGCGCAGGGCCCCGGGGTGTAGGTCGATCCGCAGGCGGCCACCCACCTCGCGGGCCCCGGCCAGCGCGGCCCGCACCACCCGGTCGGGCTCGACCACGTTGCGCCGCAGGTCTTTCAGGTGAATACCGACGGTCGGCGGACCGGACCGGTCGGCGGGTCCGGACGCCAGCAGTGCCGGATCGAAGACGGCCGGGTGCGGCACCACATCGGCGCGACGCCCCCAGCGGCGCCGGATCTCGCGCGCCGCTCCCTTCGTGAGGGTCAGCACCGACCCGGCCGCGGGGATCAGGACGTCGAGATTCGCGTCGTGCGGCTCCGGTCCGTCCTGGTGCGGGTTCCGCAGGTCGTGCACGGTGTAGACCAGAGGCAGCCGTAACGCCCGCAGTTCATCCACCCAGCGGCGCAGTCCGTCGGCGTCCAGGTGCTCGAAACCGAAGTGCAGATGGACGATGTCCAACTCGGACCGGTGCTCGCGCAGCCAGGCGACCGACAACGCCGGGTTCGGCACCGCCGACGGCGAGACCGCGGCCCGGTAGGCGGGCGGACAGGCACTGCGGACGTACGGATGATCGCCCGGGATCTGCAGGACCCGGCTCATGCAGTCAGACATTCGTACACGCCGACCTCGGTGCCGGTCCAGGACTCGCCGATCCCTTCGAAGGCCTTCAGCACCCGCTCGTGGTTCCAGTCGTCCACCACATGCACCTCGTGCGGATTGCCCTCGATCTCGTCCTGCGGATAGTGCACGACCGGGATCGAGAGATAGACGGCCCGTGCGGCGGCGGCACGGGCCTTCGCCCACAGGCCCAGCGCCTCGTCCTCGGTCATGTGCTCGGCCACGTCACCCAGGATCACCACGTCGGCCTCCGGGAAGGCCAGCGTGCGCGCGTCCCCCAGAATGATCTCGTCGTAGTACTCCCGCAGCCGGTACGTATGCACGTACGGCTCGTAGATCTCGATCCCGGTGACCCGTCCCACCGGCAGCCCGGCCAGCAACTTGGCGTAGGTGCCCACCCCCGGACCGATGTCGAGCACCGTGACGGGTCTCTCGACGGCGAGCACGGCAATACGCTCGCGGATCCAGTCCTTGCCCTCGCTCGAACTCATCGGCATGGGCGGCAGCTTCGCACCCGCCCCGGGACCGCACATCCCGAAAAGACCCCGGCGAATTCCCTTGAACACCAAAAATCTCAGGAAGAACCGAACCGCACCGGATTCGCGTCCGCCCAACAGCCCACGGCTCCCGTCCCGGATCCGGGAGGGGAGCCGTGGAACCGCCTCAGGACCGGGTCACCTGCACGACCGCCGGGCGCGGGCCGCGCCAGGCACCCTTGGCCGGCTTGGCCCCGGCCGCGACGTAGTCGGGGAAGTACGAGTTCTGCGCCGCCCAGGTGCCGTCCTCGCCCGGGTGCTGCACGGCGACGAAGACCGAGCCGTCCCGGTCGTGGACGACCGGACCACAGGTCTCGGCCTGCACCGGCACCGCGAGGAACTGCACCAGGTGGCCGCGCTCCTTGCCGTGCAGCGGCACCTTGAACAGCCCGTCGTTCTTCTTGATCGAGCTGGGCTGGCCGTCGGTGGAGATCCAGAGGTTGCCGGCCGAGTCGAAGGCGATGTTGTCGGGGCAGGAGATCGGGGCCACCGGCCCCTCCCAGCCACCGAAATAGGTTCCCGCCTGGTCGGTGTCGCCACAGACCAGGAACAGGTCCCAGGTGAACTTCGTGGCGTCGGCCTGGTTGCGGCGCTCGGTGATCTCGATGATGTGGCCGTTCTTGTTCACCGCGCGCGGGTTGGCGGCGTCGGTGGCCGGCTTACCGGTGGTGCCGCGGGCGTCGTTGTTCGTGCAGACCACGTAGACCTTGCCGGTCTTGAGGTCGGGCTGCACGTCCTCGCAGCGGTCCATCGGCGTCGCCTTGACCGCGTCGGCAGCCTCCCGGGTGAAGACCAGCACCTCGTCGAGGGTGAAGCCGGTGACCGCCGACTTACCGTTCTTCGTCAGCGGGATCCACTCGCCCGAGCCCAGGTTCGCATTGTCGGGCTGCGCCTCGCCGGTGAACTTGGCGACGTAGAGGTCACCCTCGCTGAGCAGCTGGAGGTTGTGCTTGCGCGCGGCCCGGGAGTCGCCCTTGCGGAACTTGTTCCTCGCGACGAACTTGTACAGGTAGTCGAACTTCTCGTCGTCACCCATGTACGCGACGACGGTGCCGTCGTCGTCCACCCGCACGTTCGCACCCTCGTGCTTCATCCGGCCCATCGCGGTGTGCTTGACCGGGGTGGACGTCGGGTCGGTCGGGTCGATCTCGACGATGTAACCGAAACGGTGCGGCTCGTTGGCGTAGTCGGCGCCGGTGGCGTCGAAACGCGGGTCGATCTTCTCCCAGCCGTAGGTGCTGGCCGCGGCCGTCAGACCGTAGCGCTTGCTGCCCCGGGCGGCCGGGTCGGCCACGAAGTAACCGTTGAAGTTCTCCTCCCCGGAGAGCACGGTGCCCCAGGGGGTCGTGCCGCCCGAGCAGTTGCCGAAGGTGCCCAGCGCCTTGACCCCGTCCGGGTCGGCCTTGGTCTTCAGCAGGTCCGAGCCGGCCGCCGGGCCGTCGAAGCGGAAGGGGGTGTCGGCGGTGATGCGGCGGTTGTGGTGGCCACCGCGCACGTACGACCAGCGGCCGCCGCGGCGGGCGCGCTCGAGCTCGACCACGGCGAAACCGTGGGCGGCCTTCAGCGTGCGCAGCACCTCGGCCTCTTCGGCGGCCGACGTGGTCGGCGGGAACATGATGGCCCGGTTGGTGTATTCGTGGTTGCACACCAGAAGCGCCTCGGTACCGCGCTTGTTCGTCTCGATGATGTCGAGATAGTCATTGTTGTAGCCGAACTGCAGGGCCTGGGCCTTGGCGTCGGGCTTGGTCGGGTCGAACGCCGGGGAATTCTTGAACAGCGGGTCGCCCCACCGGATGATCGGGTCCCAGCGGAACCCCTTCGGCACCGTGAACGCGTCTTTCGTCGACTCGACCGAGGTGATCGGGGTGAACGTCAGCGAACCGCCGGACTTCAGGGAGGCCGCCTCGGCCTCCTGCGCATGCACGACCGGCATCGCCACGGCCGCGGCCAGCGCACCGCCCCCGGCCAGCAGGGCGCGGCGGCTCAGCGCCGAGGACGCCACCCGCTGGAACGTCGGCTCGCAACTGCTGTTCGGGGCCGGGCGCGAGCAGGCGTTGTCACACTTGAGGTTGCAGGTGACCGCGCTGCGATTCCCGTGCGTCAGCCCGAGCATGGGCAGGTTTCTCATCGGAGTCTCCGTAAACATCAGTCCCATGGGTGCTGGTCAACCATGGGTGCTCCGGAAGCTACGGGGAGCCGCCCCGGCCGGGCACCCGCTCCGACACGTACAGTCGGTGAACGGACATTTTCGTCAGTGTTCACTCACCTAATCGGGCCGGCAGAACCGGCGCCAGTGACCCCGGGTGACCGTTCTGTAATACTTTTCCGCGTGCCGCACCCCGTCGAGCGTTCCATGCTGCGCATCAGCCTGCGCTGGGCAGCCTTCAGCCGCATGGTCGTGGCCGTCGGCTGCGGATGTTTCGGCCTGTTCCTGCTGTCCGGCACCCGCCTGGGCGTCGCAGCGGCCGCGACCACCGTCCTGGTCGCCTGGACCCTCGTCTTCTGCATCCGGATGCTGCGGATGCAGGGCGGCGACCGGGTCGGCGTCCGGTGGCTGACCGCCGACCTGACCATCACCTGCGCAGTGCTGGCCGGCCAGTACTGGCTGATCCCGCCCGACAGCGTGCCCGACGGCACCGGCTGGATGAACGCCCTGGTGGCCATGACCATCGTCACCTACCAATGGCACACCTCGCCGCGGGTCGGGGCGCTGGCGGCGGTGCTGCTGGTCGCGGCCTACTGGGTGGGCGTGCAGACCGCGATCGGCGACAACGGCGGTACCTGGCCCGCACCGGCGATCTGGCTGCTCGCCGACGCCCTGCTCTCCCGCGGCCTGTTCGTCATGGTGCGCCGGGGCGGGCGACGGGCCGACGAGTACCTGGCCGCCGGTGACCGGGAGCGGGCCGCCGCCGAGTTCAGCCGGGCCCGGCGCGCCGACGAGCGCGAGCACCTGGCCACGCTGCACGACACCGCGGCCGCGACGCTGCTGATGGTCGGGCTCGGCACGGTGCCCGGCCGTAGCGACTGGCTGCAGCAGCAGGCCCGCCGCGACCTGGCTCTGCTCGACCCGGAGGTACGGACGGTGACGCCGGAACCCGTGCTCGACCTGGCCACGATGCTCGCCGAGACCACGGCCGCCGGGCAGGTGACCGTGCACCACCCGCCCCTGAGCGAACTGATGGTGCCGTCGCTGCCCGCTCTGGCCATCCGCGACAGCGTGCGCGAGGCCCTGACCAACGTGGCCCGGCACGCCGGGGTGCCCGACGCAACGCTCTCGATCAGCCGCGAGGGTTCCGGTCTGGTGGTCGAGATCCGCGACCAGGGCGTCGGCTTCGCACCGGACCGGATACCGCTCACGCGCCGCGGCATCTCCGAGTCGATCACCGCCCGGATGACCCGGGCGGGCGGCGTCGGCACGGTCAGCTCGGTGCCGGGGTCGGGCACCGTCGTACGTCTGGAGTGGGCCGGTGTCTGATTCCGCTCGCACGGTCATCGCCGACGAATTCATCCGCGGGCTGCACATCGCCACGCTGGGCGTGACCACGGCCGTGCTCTGTGTCTGGTTCCTGCCCATCGCCGTGGCCACGCCTGACGCCTACAGCTCACCGGTGCTGGAGTACGGGTCCCTCACCGTGCTCGTCGTGCTGCTGGCCCTGGCCGCCGGGATGGTCTGGCGCGAGCGGCCGTGGGGACGGCTCCGCTGGCCCCTGGTGATCGTCGCCCTGGTCGCGACGGTCCTGGCCACGGCGGCGGTGAGGCCCGAGCAGATGATCCTGCCGCCGCACTGGTCGTGGAAGGTGTTCGGCTGGTTCGCCGTGCTGCTGCTGATGGACCTGCCGCTCGGCTGGTTCTTCGGCGCGCTGGCCCTGCAGCAGGCGATCTCTCTGGTGCAGGTGCTGGCCGCCGGTCAGGGCGACAAGTCGACGCTGGTCGAGATGGGCGTCACCAGTCTCCTCGTGGCCAGCTGGCAGGGCGCCGTGGCGGTGGCCGCCGTGTCGCTGGAGCAGTCCGCCGCCGTGGCCCGGGAGACCGCGGCCGAGGAAGAACGCATCCGTCTGTCCGAGCGGGTGGCCGAGCAGGTGCACGGCGACCGGCAGAACCGGTACATCGACCTCTCCGCCACCACCACACCCCTGCTCGAGGGCATCGCCGAGGGCCTGCTCGACCCGGCCGACCCCCAGGTGCGGCGCCGTTGCTCGGTCGAGGCCGCCCGCATGCGCCGGCTGTTCGCCGAGAGCGACGAGGTCGCCGACCCGCTCAGCCACGAGATCTCCGCCTGCATCGACGTGGCCGAGCGGCAGGGCACATCGGTGCAGGCCTCGGTGCGGGGCACCCTGCCGGAGCTTCCGCTGCCGGCTCGCCGCGCCCTGACCGAACCGGTGATCCCGGTGCTGGCCGGGGCCCGCTCCCGGGCCCGGCTGACCGTGGTCGCCCGGGACGACCAGGTCACGCTGAGCGTAGTGGTGGACGGCGCCCTCGATACGCTCCCCGAGGAGACCGACACCGATGGGCCGGTACAGATCAGCCGTCTGATCAGCGGCGATCAGCTGTGGCTGGACGTCACCTGGCAGCCGGCCGCCAACACCTCGTGATCAGGCGAAGTGTCCCCGGAGTTCTAGAACTCTCGGGGACACTTCGCCTGATCACGATCGGGTTGTTTACTCGCAGGCCAGCACGACCAGCGACCGGGCCTCCACCAGCAGCGTGCCACCGGCCTTGGCCTCGTTCACCTGCTCCTCCGGGGTGGCCGCGAGCTGGCTGTCGAGCACGACTCGCCACGACTCGCCGTACTCCGACGGCGGCAGGGTGAACTGCAGGTCTTCGTGGTGGGCATTGAAGATCAGCAGGAACGAGTCGTCGGTGACGCGCTGACCCCGGGCGTCAGTGCCGGTGATGCCACGGCCGTTGAGGAACATGGCTACGGACTTGCCGAAGCCGGAGTCCCAGTCCTCATCGGTCATCTCGGAGCCGTCGGGACGGAACCAGCTGATGTCCGGAACCCCCTCGGCCCCGCGACGGCGCACGGGCAGGCCGTCGAAGAAGCGACGGCGGCGGAAGATCGGGTGCTTCGCCCGCAGGGCCGAGGCCGCCCGGGTGAACTCCTGCAGTTCCTGGTCGGCATACTCCCAGTCCACCCAGGTCAGTTCGCTGTCCTGGCAGAAACCGTTGTTGTTGCCGTTCTGCGTGCGGCCCAGCTCATCACCGTGGCAGAGCATCGGCACGCCCTGCGACAGGATCAGGGTGGCGATGAAGTTGCGCTGCTGACGTGAGCGCATCGCGTTGACCGTCGCGTCGTCGGTCGGGCCCTCCACGCCGCAGTTCCACGACCGGTTGTGACTCTCACCGTCGTTGTTGTCCTCGCCGTTCGCCTCGTTGTGCTTCTCGTTGTACGACACCAGGTCTCGCAACGTGAAGCCGTCGTGCGCGGTGACGAAGTTGATGGAGGCCACGGGGCGCCGGGCCGAGTGCTCGTACAGGTCAGCAGAACCGGTGATCCGGGCGGCGAACTCGCCGAGCGTGGCGGGCTCTCCACGCCAGAAGTCACGAACGGTGTCGCGGTACTTGCCGTTCCACTCGGTCCACTGAGGCGGGAAGTTACCCACCTGATAGCCGCCGGGACCGACGTCCCACGGCTCGGCAATCAGTTTCACCTGGTTGACCGTCGGGTCCTGCTGCACGAGTTCGAAGAAGCTCGACAGCCGGTCGACGTCGTAGAACTCGCGCGCCAGGGTCGAGGCCAGGTCGAAACGGAAACCGTCGACGTGCATCTCGGTGACCCAGTAGCGCAGCGAGTCCATCAGCAGCTGCAGGGCGTGGGGGTGCCGCACGTTCAGCGAGTTCCCGGTGCCCGTGTAGTCCATGTAGTAGCGGTGGTCGTCGTCCACCGTGCGGTAGTAGGCGGCGTTGTCGATCCCGCGCATCGAGAGGGTCGGGCCCATGTGGTTGCCCTCGGCGGTGTGGTTGTAGACCACGTCGAGGATCACCTCGATGTTCGCCTCGTGCAGCGCCCGCACCATCGCCTTGAACTCCTGCACCTGACTGCCAGCGGACGGCAGCGAGCTGTACTTCGGGTCGGGAGCCAGGAACCCGATGGTGTTGTAGCCCCAGTAGTTCGACAGGCCCTTGTCCATCAGGGTGGAGTCGTTCGCGAAGTGGTGCACCGGCATCAGTTCGACGGCGGTGATACCCAGACCCTTGAGGTGTTCGATGATCGCCGGGTGCGCCATGGCCGAGTAGGTGCCGCGCATCTGCTCCGGGATGTCCGGGTGGGTCTGGGTCAGGCCCTTGACGTGCGCCTCGTAGATGACGGAGTCGGCGTACTCGTGCTGCGGCGGCCGGTCGGTGCCCCAGTCGAAGAACGGGTTGATGACCACCGATCGCGGCATGGCCGGGGCCGAGTCCTCGTCGTTGAAGCTGTCCGGGTCACCGAAGTTGTAGCTGAAAAGGCTCTGGCCCCATTCGAACTGGCCGTCGATGGCCTTCGAGTAGGGGTCGAGCAGCAGCTTGTTCGGGTTGCACCGGTGCCCGGCCGGCGGGTCGTACGGACCGTGCACACGGTATCCGTAGCGCTGCCCCGGCTCGATCCCGGGCACGAACGCGTGCCAGACGAAGGCGTCGATCTCCGGCAGGTCGATCCGGGTCTCGGTGCCGTCCTCGGTGAACAGGCACAGCTCGACCCGCTCCGCGACCTCACTGAAGAGGGCGAAGTTCGTGCCGTACCCGTCATAGGAGGCACCCAGCGGGTAGGGCTTACCCGGCCAGACCTGGAGGGTGGCGGGTGTGGCTTCAGGCAACGGAAGTCTCTTTTCTGCGGCTTTCGCAAGGCCAGATCACGACGCAGGTGCGGCACTGCACCGGACCAGAACTTGACCATGGAAAGCCCCTTTCCGCCAGTGCACTTGACACCTACTCGCCACCCGGACGACGCACTGTCATCAGGCCTGATCAGAGCCGACGTCACCGAGCCGGAAGAGGGCTCCCCCGACATCTCGAAGTACTCGTACCGACCCTCCCGTTCGGCCGGCCGGACGAGGTGCTGCCCGCCGTCCATCGCGCGGCGCAGCGGCACGGGCTCCCCGGGTGGGACCCACAGATGGAGGAGCCGCCCTCGATCGAGCACCTCGCACCAGAGGACGAAGACCCGTCCTGACCAGGAACTGTTAGCCGAGCCTAAGTCCCAAGGGCCCGCAAAATGGCTCTGACCTGCGACGATGAGCATAGGTTAGGCTCACCTACTTCTTTTGACAGAATCAAAAGAAGGGTTCAGGGTGGTCATTGCACCCCGAGACAAGGAGCTTCACCATGACGACCCTCGCGTCGCAGAACACCGGCCTGAACGGCTTCCACGCCTCCGCGATCCTCGGCGCGAACCTGCAGCGCGTCCTGGTCGACCTGGTGGCCCTGCACCTCTACGGCAAGCAGGCCCACTGGAACATCGTCGGTAAGAACTTCCGCGACCTGCACCTGCAGCTCGACGAGATCGTCGACCTGGGCCGTGAGCACAGCGACACGATCGCCGAGCGTATGCGCGCCCTCGACGTGATCCCCGACGCCGGCCCCAAGGCCGTCAGCGCCCAGACCAGCCTCACCGACTTCGGCTCCGACGAGGTCGACACCGCCGAGGCCGTCGACAAGATCACCGTGATGCTGCGCGAGGTCGCCGCCACCGCGCGCGCCGTGCACGACGACGTCGACCGCGAGGACCCGACCACCGCCGACCTCCTGCACAGCATCATCCACGACCTGGAGAAGCAGGCCTGGATGATCTCCTCGGAGAACCGCACGCCGCGTAAGGGCTGATCCCACAAGCCTTCTTGAAGACGTCCACCCGCCTTCCGGCGGGTCGGTCCCCCAGGGTTCTCACCGGGTCACGAAGGGCCGCGCCAGCGCGGCGAACTCCCCGTGGCCCGCAGCACCGAGGTGCCGCAGCTTGTGCCTGACCAGCGTCAGACCGAGCGCGGCACCGGATTCCATGTCCCGCGGGTGGGGACTGCCGGCTACCAGCATGGCCAGCAGTCCCGCCGCGAGGACATCACCAGCACCGGTCGAATCGACGATCTCGCCCGGTGCCACCGTCTTTTGCGGCACTGTCCGCACGCCGTCGGCCCCGTGCAGGGCGATCCCGGACGGCGACTTCACCACCACGACCGCCCGCCCCGGGCGAAGGTGACCCCGCACGCCCGCCGCGAGGGTCGCGTCCTCAATGTCGAGATGTCCCGCCAGCAGGCGCAACTCGGCCTCGTTCACGAACAGTAGGTCGGACTGCCCGATGATGCCCAGGATGTCGGGCGTGGGTTCGGCGCACCACACGTGGCCCGGGTCGAGGGCGATCACCACCTCCGGCCGCAACTGCCTCACAGTGGCCAGCAGGCGCAGCAGCACCCCGGGCGTCACCCGGTCGAGGAACGACGTCACGTGCACCACCCGGGCCCGGGCCAGGTAGGCAGCCAGTTCGCCGAACCGCTCGTCGAGGTACGCGGCGGTCTCGACATTCGCACCGATGTGCGTGAGCAGCGTGCGGTCACCTTCGTGGGTGAGGGCCAGGCACAGGCCCGGCAGCCGGCGGGACCGCCCGACCGCACTCACGTCCACCCCCACGGCTCTTAGCTCATCGAGACCGGAAACCGCCTGTCCCACCGGGGTTCCGGCCACCCCCAGGTAACCGATCGACAGACCGGTGCGGAGATGGGCCAGGGCGTACGCCACGTTGAACGACGACCCACCCGCCGCGACAGTGACGGTCATGGGATCGAGCAGGTCGAGCACGTCGAGCACGGTACGGGCGTCCACCGCCGTCTCGGCGCCCCAGGCCACCCCGGACAGCGGCGGCGCCGGCGCGATGTAGTCGAGGTTCAGTGCACCGACGGCCACCACATCGAACATCTCCATGCCGCGATCATGCAGGAGCCCGGCCGCACCGTGTACGACTGGGGTCGTACATGCGTCCTCCCCGATTCAGATCCAGGTCCGACGACCCGGCCTCGGCCCCTTCAGCACGATGGATCCCATGAACACCGACACCCGCGGAATCCGCCCCCGTGACATCGTCCTGAGTTTCTTGACCCTCGGCCTACTGGCCGGCATCTACTTCGGTGGTACCGCGGTCTGGCAGAAGTACCGCGGACCGAGTCAGGCCACCGCGGCCGACTGCCGCACCGCCCAGCAACTGGTCGACACCGTGCAGCACCTGCCGAAGGGCAAGACCGCGCTGGAGTCCAGTTACGCCCAGGAGCGCAAGACCTGGAACACCATCAGCGACGGCTACCTCCAGACCCCGATCTCGGGGTACATGAGCTTGGCCTACGCGGTGGCCGGAAACGATACCGAAAAGCTCGCGTTCTACAACGATCCGGCCGACCCCTGGGGCAAGGACGACTGGGACAAGCTGATCAACACCGCCAATTCGCACTGCAAGAGCCACAAGCTCACCATTCCCACGTTCAACCTCACGGCCACCCGGTGACCGCCGCCCTCCAAGGCATCGACCTGGTGAAGGCCTACGGCCACGGGCAGACCGCGGTCCGGGCCCTGAACGGGGTGTCGGTGACCTTCAGAGCCAGTGAGTTCACGGCGATCATGGGGCCTTCCGGCTCGGGCAAGTCCACGCTGATGCACTGCCTGGCCGGGCTCGACGCGGTCACGGACGGACGGGTGCTGGTCGGGGACACCGACATCACCCGGCTCTCCGACCGGGCCCTGACCCGTCTGCGGCGCGACCGCATCGGATTCGTGTTCCAGTCTTTCAACCTGCTGCCCCAGCTGAGCGCGGCGAAGAACATCACGCTGCCGCTGAGACTGGCCGGCCGCACCCCCGATCCCCGCCTGCTCGACCACCTGGTCGGCTCGCTGGGACTTTCGGAGCGGTTGCGGCATCTGCCGTCGGAACTGTCCGGCGGCCAGCAGCAGCGGGTGTCCATTGCCCGGGCCCTGATCTCAGAGCCTCAGGTAGTTTTCGCCGACGAGCCGACCGGGAACCTGGATTCACGTTCCAGTAAAGAGGTTCTCGCCCTGCTGCGGGGTATCACCGCCGATCTCGGGCCGACCGTGGTGATGGTGACGCACGACCCCCGGGCGGCCGAGCACGCGGACCGCGTGATCGAACTGAGCGATGGGCAGGTCGTGGCGTGAACCTCACCGTGCTGAGCACCCAGCTGGAAGGCGTGCGGCTTCGGCCCGGCCGCGGTCTGATGACCGGGTTATCAATCCTACTGGCCTCTTTCATCGTCTTCTCCACCGTGCTCGCCTATCAGGTGACCACTCAGACCTTCCTCAACTCGTTCAGTGCCACGGCCCCCGGCACCTCCCTGGTCGCCGAGGCCGGTACACCCGCCACCTTCAGCCGCGCACAGCTCGAGAAGGCCAGAGCGACGGACGGTGTGGTCGCCGCAAGCGCCCGGCTGTCGGCTTCGTTCGAAGTTGCCGGGGTGGCCGGGCGCCGTCTGGAGGTGGAGGCCGATCCCGGGTCGGGCCCGCTGGCGACGCAGAAACTGACGCGGGGCCAATACCCCGATGGTCCACGCCAGATCGCCTTGGGTGAGGCCACGGCCAAGGCCTGGTCGATCGAGCCGGGTGCGCAGATCCAGCTGATTCTCCTCGGCGGCGAGTCGGGGACCGAGAAGACAATTCTGCGGGTGACCGTGACCGGGCTGGTGGATTCGGACGTCACCGGAATGGCCTTCGCGCCGGACACCATCGTCTCGCAGCTAGGTGAGCAGGACTTCTCCCGGATCGACCTCGCGGCCGCGCCGGGCACCACGCGGTCCGTCGCCGAGATCCTCGGCGACGCCAGGATCCGCACCGGTGACGAGGTCCGCACGGCCGAGGCGAAGGAAGCGGTGCGGCAGTTCGACCAGGTCTTCACGGCGATCTCAGTGTTCGTGCTGATCGCCGTGATCGCGGCGATGCTCGTGGCCACCTCGACCTTCCGGATCGTGTTCGCGCAGCGCCTGAAGCAGCTCGCCCTGCTGCGCACAATCGGCGGGCAGCAGGGTCAGATCGGCGTGGCACTGACCATCGAGGGTGCGCTGACCGGTCTGGTTGCCGGGGTTCTCGGTGTGGCGGCGGCTTTCGGCGCGGTCCAGCTGGCGGTGGCGCTGTCGGGAGCTTGGGGGCGTTCGCTCGCTCCTTCGGGGTTCCCGCTCACGGCCGCTGTCGTCACCGTGCTGGGCGCGGGCCTGCTCACCGCGGGCGCCGTCGTGGCCCCCGCGCTGTCAGCGGCGGACGTCTCCCCCCTGCAGGCGCTGCGTAGCTCCGACACCACCCCGGCCCGCTCCGGAATCGGTTTGCTGCGGCTGCTTCTCGGTCTGCTGTTCACAGCCGGCGCGGTAGGTCTGGTCCACCAGGTGATCACGGCGCTGCCCGTGGCCGGGCAGGAGTACACCTCCCTGGACGCCAACCTGTTGCAGATCGTGGCCTCGGGAACCCTGGTGTTCCTGGCGATGATCGCGCTCGGCCCGCTGCTGGTGCACGCCCTGCTGTGGTGCCTGGCCCCGGCGCTGAGACTACTGGGCACCACCGGCGAACTGGCGATCGAGAGTCTGCGCCGCGCCTCGCGCCGCGCGGCGGTAGTGACCGTGGTGGTGGCGCTCGGCGTCACGCTGGTCACGGGCACGGTGGTGACCGCGGCCTCGGCCCAGGCCGTGGTGGACAGCGGCCTGGCGATGGACTCCCCGGCGGACTTCGTGGTCGACGGGCGGGTGCCCGACGCGACGATACAGAAGCTGCGGATGCAATCCTCCCTGAGCGTCCTCAGCCCTTATCGCATCTTCCCGGTCGGCGATTACACCGCAACGGATCTCGACCTGGCCTCGCTGCCCGCGATGCAGGCCGTGAAACCCCCGCACGGCACCCTCGACGGCAGTCTGACCGGTCGGGCCGTGATCTCCGACCGAGTCTCCTACGAGATGGGTGTCACGGTCGGCGACCAGATCCGGCTCGGGAAGGGCGAATCCCTCACCGTCAAGGCGGTCCTGAGCGGGAACGGGCCGCTGGAGGCGGATCTGGTCGTCACCTCGTCGGAACTGACCGCGCTGGGTGCGCCGACCCGGAACACCGGCGTGGTGATCGATGCCCCCGCATCAGCCGAGCCCCGGATCCGCAGTCTGCTCGGGCCGAAGGTGAGCACCGGTCTGTCGTCGCTGCGGACGGAGGGCGACTCGGTCCGCTCAGCCGTGGCCAAGCTGTTCGCGGCGGCACTGGGACTGGTCGGGCTGACCGTCCTGATCGCCCTGATCGGGGTCGGCACCACGATGTCGCTGACGGTCATGGAACGCATCCGCGAGTTCGGCCTGCTGCGGGCTCTGGGCCTGACCCGGCCGGGTCTGCGTGGACTGATCGGCACCGAGTCCTGCCTGTACGGCATGCTCGGTACCGTGCTGGGGCTGGCTCTGGGCATCCCCTACGCCTGGCTGTCGCTGCTGGCCCTGAATCTGAACGCCCCGCTGGAACTGCCGGTACTCCAACTGGTCGCGATGGTCCTGCTGCTCCTCCTCGTCACCCCGCTGGCCGGCCTGCTACCGTCGCGCCGGGCAGCCCGGGTGAGCCCGATCGCGGCTCTGGGCGCGGGAGGCTGAGGGCATGCCTGGCGATGTCAGGGAGAGCATCCGCCGGTTCCGCGACGACCTCGGGCACTGGCCCGGCACGGTGGTCGATCTGACCATTGCCATGATCGTGGCCACCGCCGCGAGCAATGACAGCCGGGAGTGGCTGCCCGGGGTCCTGACCGGTGTGGCCATGGCCGTGGCCCTGGTCTGGCGGCGCCACCGGCCGGTCGGGGTGTTCGCGGTGGTCAGTCTGCTCGGGGTGCTCGAGGTGCTGTTCAGTCCCGAGATGCCGCTCGCGCACGACGTGGCGGTCGCCGTGGCCATGGTGACGGTGGTCTATCACGCGCCCCGGCTGCGGCACGCCTACCTCGCCGGGCTCCTCTGGCTCCTGGGGCTGGCGGCGCTGACCGTTCGTTCGGCCTGGCCGTTGACCACGGTCCGGCCCGACGGCCCGGAGATCGCCTACTCGATCGCCGTGCTCGGTCTGTTCACGGCCGTCTGGCTCACCCCTTACGTACTGCGCACCCGCCGCCTGCTGGTGAGTTCGCTGCAGGAGCGGGCCTTGACCGCCGAGCGAGAGCGCGAGCACCTGAACGAGATCGCCTTGGCCGACGAGCGGGCCGCCATCGCCCGCGAGCTACACGATGTGGTGGCCCACAGCCTGGCCGTGATGATCGTGCAGGCCGACGGGGCCGGGTACGCCCTGCGCAGTAGCCCGGACAAGGCCGAGGCCTCGCTCCGCACCATTGCCGCAGTCGGCCGCGAGGCCCTCGACGACATGCACCGCATCGTCGACGTGCTGCGGGGCAGCGGGAAGGAGCAGGACGACGACCGGCGCCGGGTGAGCCTGGAACGGCTCGGACCGCTCACCGACCAGGCCCGTCAGGCAGGCCTGGAGGTCGACCTGGCCATGACGTCCCCGATGGTCGAACTGACCGAGGGAGAGCAGCTCACGATCGTACGGATCGTGCAGGAGGGGCTTACCAACGTATTGCGGCACGCCGGCCCGGGTACGCGGGTGCGGGTGTCGGTGACGTTCGGCGACGACGGTGCAGTGGTCGAGCTGACCGACAACGGCGGACGTGTCGGTACACCACGGGTGGACACCGGGCGGTCGGGCACGGGTCTGGCCGGCATGCAGGAGCGGATCGCCTCGCACGGCGGTAGTTTCGAGGCCGGTCCGCACGCGGGCGTGGGCTGGCGGGTCACGGCGCGGATGCCGGTGAGAGGATTACTGAGCTGATGATCAAGGTGGCAGTGGTGGACGACCAGCCTCTGATCCGTGCGGGTTTCGTGATGCTGCTGGAGGCGCAGCCCGATATCAACGTGGTCGGTGAGGCTTCCGACGGCGCCCTGGCCCTGCGGCTACTGAAGTCCGTGCCGGCCGATGTGGTGGTCATGGACATCCGGATGCCCGTGATGGACGGTGTCGAGGCCACCCACGCGATCTGCGCCGACCCCGACGGGCCGAAGGTTCTGGTGCTGACCACGTTCGACACCGACGAGGACGCGTTCGCCGCCCTCCAGGCCGGCGCCAGCGGATTCCTGCTCAAAACCGTTCCCCCGGAAGAACTCCTCAGCGCCATCCGGGTGGTCGCGGCGGGTGAGTCGGTGGTGGCCCCGCGGGTGACCCGGGTGCTGCTCGACCGCTTCGCCGGCCGCCTCGACCCCGCCCACGACGCCGTGGACCCCCAGGGCCGCCTCGACGTGCTCACCGACCGCGAGCGCGAGGTGCTGCGGCTGGTCGGGCTGGGCCTGTCGAACACCGAGATCGCCCGGGACCTCCACGTGGCCGAGGCGACGGTGAAGACCCACTTCGGCCGCATCCTGATGAAGCTGGAACTACGCGACCGGGTGCACGCGGTGGTGCTGACCTACGAGATCGGCCTGGTCAAGCCCGGCGAGCGAACCCCCTGACCCCCCCCAAAAAACCTTCCGTGATCATGCAGAACCTCCCCAGCGTTCTAGAACTGTGAAGCTGAGAGTTCTAGAACTCCGGGGAGGTTCTGCATGATCACGGAAGGAGTTGTTCTAGTTCATCAGGCCCTCGTCCTGGCCGGAGGTGCCGTCCTTCTGCTCCGCCTGCGGGTCGTTCGAGATCGAGCCGCCCGTCAGTTCCTCGTCGGACTTCTGCGACGGGTATCCGGCGAAGCCCTCACGGGGGTCCGGGGCGTTCTGCGGGTCGCCGCCGCGCCGGACGTCGTCGTGGGCCGACGCGGCCTGGTCCTGCTCGCCCGCGTTCACGCCCTGCCCCTCGACGAGGTTCGAGGCAGTTGCGGCGGCCTTGTTCACTGGGTCGGTCATGGTCCGACCCTGACACCGCCGCGAGGTTCCCGCACCCGCACCCCACCTCCGGGGGGGGGTGGGGAGCCACGGACCTCCCGCTGCACCCGGCATCGACTACCTCCAGGTACCCCGCGAGAGTGGGCCGGTGGACGCGAGCACGGTGCCCCGGACAGCCGAGAACAACAACGAAAACATTGACTTGTCAGTACTTCCCGAGCTGCGATCAGCCTGGTGGGAACACGGCGTGAAACTCCGCGTGCAGACGCCGGTGGCCGGGGTCTTCGCCGAGCTCCCGTACCTGGCTGTGCACGCCGTGTCGGTGGCCTGGCGCGCCGACCGTCTCCGCACGCTTCTCGTGGGGCTGGCGACCCTGGGCGGCGGAGTCATGTCGACGTTCGGGCTCCTGTCCACCCAGCGGGTCCTGGTGGAGCTGTTCGGCAACGGCCCCACCCCCGACCGGGTCCGGGCAGCGTTTCCCGCCCTGCTCGTGCTGGCCGGGGTGGCTGCGATCCGTGGCTCCCTCGCGATCGTGGTGGGGCACGCCCAGACCGGGCTGAGTCCGCGGGTGAGGCAGGCAGCGGAGCGCAGGTTCTTCGAAGCCACCACAGCGGTACGGCTGGAGGCGTTCGACGCCGACACCTTCTCCGACGACATGGAACGGGCCAGCCGCGGCGGTGACCACATGAACGACCTGGTCCGTTCCACCGCCGACGCTCTTGCCGGCCTGGTGAACCTGCTCGCGGTGGCGGTGGCCCTGCTGGTTCTCAACCCGTTGTTACTGCTGGCACTTGTCGTCGCGACCCTGCCGAGGAGCTACGCCGCGCTGCGCACGGGCCACCTGCAGTACGCCAGCTATCTGGCGAGTTCCGTCCGCCGCCGCCGTCTGTGGGTTCTCCAGCGTCAGATGGCCGAGCGGGCTTCCGCCCCGGAGCTACGGTCTTACGGCCTGCGGGGTTTCCTTCTCGGGCAGTACGACATGGTCATGAAGGCGCAGACGACCGAAGAACTCCGCCTGGCCCGCCGGGTCACGGCGACCACCGCGGTCGGGGCTGTGCTCGGCGGGATCGGCCTGACCGGTGTGTGGGCGTTGCTGGGTCTGCTCCTGGCCTCAGACCGCATCCCCCTCTCGGCCGCGGTCACCTGCGTGGTCGCGGTCCAAGCCGCCCAGGCCGGTCTGTCCTCCGTCACGTTCCAGCTCGAGAACGTCTTCGAGAGTGGTCAGTACGTTCGCGAGCACATCGCCTTCCTGGAGCGCACCCGCGACTTCACTCCCGAGGTCGACGAAGGCCTGGCCCGTCCGGCCGCGCTGCACCACCTGGAACTGCGGGGCATCAACCTCCAGTATCCCGAGCGCCCCGCCCCCGCCGTGGACAACGTCTCACTCATCATCACCGCCGGGCAGACCATCGCACTCGTCGGGGAGAACGGCTCGGGTAAGTCCACCCTGGCAGCCATGATCGCCGGGCTGCGTCAGCCCACCGACGGTGCGCTGCTGTGGAACGACCGGCCCTACGAGGAATGGGATCGCGCTGCCCTGACCGGCCGGATCTGTGTGGTGCTGCAGGACCATCACCAGTGGCCGTACTCGGCCGCTACCAACATCGCGATGGGCGATCTGGCCACCACCGCCGATCAGGCGAAGATCGAGCTGGCGGCGCACCGTGCGGTGGCCCACGAAATGATCATCGAACTACCGCACGGCTACCAGACACTGCTCGACCGTACTTTCAAAGAGGGGCAAGACCTTTCGGGAGGTCAATGGCAGCGCATCACCGCGGCCCGAGGGTTCTACCGCGACGCAGATCTGCTGATCATGGACGAGCCGTCGTCGGCGCTCGACCCGCGTGCGGAAGATGCCCTGTTCCAGGACCTGCGGGCACGTCAGGGCGTGCGCACCACGATCCTCATCACGCATCGCCTGGCCAACGTCGTACATGCCGACCGCATCTTCGTGATGCACGAGGGCCTGGTCGTCGAGACAGGTTCGCACGCCGAGCTCCTGGCCGGCGGCGGGCGCTACGCGGAGCTGTTCAATCTCCAGGCCGCCGGCTACGGCAAATGATCAGGGCTGGTGCCCGGCGTACTCCGACTCAGGGATCAGCTCCCGGGCGAACGGTGCGCGCAGGGTGGGCACCAGGTGCCGGTAGTTCCACGCCAGGGCCATGAGCGCGACCACCGCGTAGACGATGCTGAGCACGATCCGCCCGTGGGTACCGGTGACCGGGAACTGCACCAGGAAGAGCGCGAGCAGGATCCAGGCCGACCAGCGGTGGAAGTGCAGGCCGAGGATCAGCGCGATGCCGAGCATGGTCTGCGTGGCGGTCAGCAGCACCTCTTCCACCTGGCGGCCGTCCAGCGGCAGCGCCGGGGAGCCGCCGCCCGCCCAGTAGGCCATCGGCAGCGAACCCACCAGCAGCGTCCACTGATTGACCTTCGCCGAGATCAGGGTGCCGATCGCGGCCGTGGCATTGCCGCGGGCCGCGAACATGATGGCGATGATGAATTCCGGGGCCTCCGAGGCGAGCGGGGCCACCCACTGCACCAGCAGGAACTCGTCTACCCCAAGGTCTTTCCCGCCCTCGACCAGACTGTGGGCGAACGGCTCGGCGGCGATCAGCACCACGGCGGCGGCGAACACGAAGAGCCCGATCAGGGTGCGGCGGCGCGCGGTCTGCGGCAGCGTGCCGATCGCGGCCGACGCGCCACGCAGCTTCGGCTCCTCGACGGCGCCGCGGCTGAGCCGGTAGGCGTAGTAACCGAACCAGATGAACAGCACGCCGCCCATCCAGACGTGGATCTGCCCGGTCAGCGGCATGATGAAGGCGAAGATCCCGGCCAGCAGCAGGAATCCGATCTCCAGCCGGTTGCCGGCGTCCAGCGGCAGCACGTGGCCGCGCCGCTGGTGCACGCGCTTGAGGCCCCAGAGCCCGACCAGCACCACCACCGGCCAGCCCAGGCCGAGCAGCAGCCGGTTGGAACCGGTCATGTTGGCGGCGGCGTACTGCACATACTCCGGATCGCTGCCGGCCGTGTACGCGTAGTACAGGTCGACGGCGTACTCGGGCAGCACCGCGATCAGCGCCAGGATGGCGATCGCCAGGCCCCCGGAGATGTCGACCTGAGCCGCCTCCGCCGCCCAGGCCAGGACGAACGAGGCCGCGAAGACCGCTCCTCCGTAGACGATCATCGCGACCACCGGCTCGACGTGGAGACCGGACAGGCGGATCACCACCGCGGGGGCGGCGAGCAGCACACACAGCCCGATCGATCGGATCAGGATGCGGGTACGGTCATGGGGCGAGAGTTCGACGGCGGACGTGGTCGTCACGACGGCACGGCTCCCTGGGTCGGTGTCCGGACGGGGTCACGGGCTGCTCGACGCGTGCAGCCGGCGCGCGTCCGTTCAGCGCCCATCCTGATACCTCGTCCGGCTCCCCGCCCGTCCGAATGCCCTGCCTCAGCCCTTGACGGTGTGCCGGTACATGTGTCGGTACAGGTCACGCAGCAGCGCGACCTCGGACAGGTGATGGATCAGCTCGCGGTGGATGTGCAGCACCAGTTCGGCCATCGGGGCCTGCGGGTATGGCTCCGCCTCGCCCACCGGCACCAGCAGACCCTTCGTGCCGACCTCTCGCAGGCCCTCCGACCAGACGTCGAGCTGCTCCTGGAGCTGGGTCCGGGCGGTGGCCGCGTCACCGGCGTAGTCCCAGGTGAAATAGTCCGCGGCGGGCGCTCCGAAGTGCGCGGCGTTGCGGGCCGCCAGCACGCCGACGATGACGTGCCCCAGTCGCCAGGCAATGGTGGTGAACGGGGCCGGATCGGGCTCGGGATGGGCGAAGTCGATGGTGAAATGGCCGGAGCCACCCTGCACCGGTGCGGACGAGGTGCCGCGGGGCCGCACGTTCCAGGCGTCCGGCACCGGCGACCAGAAGTACTCGTCGTCGGTCAGGCCCTCCAGCCGGGGCCGTAGCTGCTGATTCCAGTGGAATTCCCACTGCTCGCGCAGGAGGTGGTTCCAGTCCGGGTTCTCTGCGTCCATACGGCCAGCCTGGCACCGATACCGGAAGCTCTGCTTCCGCTTTCACCGGAGCGCGGGGGTGACTTCGGCGCACCCGAAGGGTGAGGGACCGCGTCCACCATGAACGCACGAGATCCGGCCCGGCCCCTGCAACGGGACCGGACCGGATCTTCTCGAAAAGCTGCCGTCAGGCAGCGACTATCGCCTACTTGTAGGTGATGTCCGAGGACGTGTACTTGCAGTAGGTGCCGTCGGCGCCGGAACCGGTCTTGGTCGGCTCCTTGCCGCTGCTGTTACCCGTGAAGCGGTCACAGATCGAGATCTTCTTGTTGGCGTCGTAGAGACGCACCCACTTGAAGGTCGCCGTGTCCTTGTAGTTCGTGTTGATGCCGGCGAGCGACTTGCCCGGCTCCACGATCATGACGTTGTAGAACGCCACCGAGCGCTGGTACTGCGTCGAGCAGTTACCGCACGAGCGGTACAGCTTGCCGAAGTCCTGCGCCACGAAGTTCTGGATGACCGTCTTGCCGGGGCCGTTCTGCTGGAAGATCTTGTCGCTGGCCTTCTTCGCGCCACCACCGTCGATCGTCATGACCTGACCGGAGACCTTGCCCTTCTGGGTGGCGGCGTCCTCGCCCACGTCCTCCCACCAGACGTTCTGGATGGTGCAGGTGCCCAGGCAGTGGATGCCGTCGCCGGCCTTCGCGCCGATGATCACGTTCTTGATGGTGCCGCCGTTGGCGACCGTGAACAGCGGGTCCTGACCCTCGTCCTGGGTACCGCCCCAGCCCTGGAAGCGCTTCATGCCACCGTCGTAGGTGCCGCTGATCGCCTTGGTCGCGGTGAGGTTGGTGGTACCCGTCGGCGTCGGCCAGGTCTTGCTCAGCGAGGTCGGGCCGGTCGGCGTCGAAACTGCGGCAACGCTAACGGAACTCGTCGAGGACGAGCTGCTGTTGGCAGCCGATGCGACGGTGCCCGCGGCCGCGGCCAGGGCGATACCGGCAACCAGACCGGTCCAGAGACGGCGCTTGCCACTGAACATGCGCGACATGCGGCCACGGGTGAGACCGCTACCGGTCTTCCCGTGATTCGTGCGATGCGACTGCATGGCTCCCTTTCCTGGGCAGACGGGTGATGCGTCCGAGGCATCGAAGGAGTGTCCGCGCGGGGCCGGTGAGTCATCAGGACTGCCCTGAACAGGCCTGAATCGTGTTCCTGAGAACCTGCCCTGAACAGGTCCTGGGAACCGCCGTACTCACCGGCGCCCCGCGCTTCTGACGTCCCCTTAGTCAGTCGGCGGGGCCGAAAGGTTGCCCCTCGCCGGGAATTATTTTCGGCCGGGCTCCGAACATGGCCTTGACCTGCAACAACAAGAATTGAGGACGAGGTGGCACAGCGCGTGGATCATGGAGACAAACGGGGTGTCCGCTTCGGGGCGATTGGCTACGGGCCCGGCACGCGGTCCACTGAGAGTGCGGCCAGAACCGCCGCGGTGCGGCTCCCTACCTCTGGAGTTCGCTGCGGCTGGAAGGCATCGCGTCCAGCAGACATCCCTCCGTCGCGGCCGCGGTGCAGGTGCGCGCTCGGTTCGGGCCCCCGTGGGGGTGGCCCCCTCGGGGACCGGGCGCGCACCACCTCGCCTCAAATCTTGCCTAAATCCCTCTATTGACGGCCCTGTTCACCATGGCCGAGCCGAAAGCCGAACCGGCGCCGAACAGCACCCCGGCGGCGAAGGTGACGGCGGCCTTCGAGCTCCAGTCACCCAGCATCCGCCCGGGTACGCCCGGTCGTTCGCCCACCGGGTCGCGCGATCCGTCCGGCACGATCGTGAGCAGAGGCTGGTGTGCCGGCTTCGCGGGCGACGACTGCACCGGGATCCGGGTGCCGGGCACCGGCACCCGGCGAACCTGCCCGGCCGCCTTCAGCACCTTGCTCAGCGGTGGGCTCTTGCTCTCCCAGACCAGGACTTCCAGCCTCCCGAACTGCGCGAGCCGGGCGAAGCGCCCGTCCGACGACGCGACCACGAACCGTCTGCATCCCTTGCCTGCCCAGGCCTCGGCAACCTGCAGGAGCGCAATGTCGGCGGCGTCCCGCTCGTCACCCACCAGATGCAGATCGACGCCGAGGCGGATCAGCTCGGCCCGCCGGTCCAGCTCGATGCGCGAGGAGGCGCAGGCCGCCACCACTCTCTCCACCGGCTGCGCGGCCGCCATCAGAGCCGGCACCTTCGTGCGCACCGTCTGCAGTTTTGGCTGGGCCCCCAGACAGCTCTCGAGGTCGAGCAACAACACAGCTCCGTCGTATCCCGTCGATTTCCCCACGAACTGACGATGCCAGACCAAACCCCTCCAACAGAAAGTCCAGCCCCCATCGCCCCCACCAGCCACTGACAGCCCCGCCCAACCCTCGCGTCCCCGAAGAGGGGCAGCCGCACAACCACCCAACCTTCCGTGATCATGCAAAACTCCCCAGAGTTCTAGAACTCTCGCGATCACAGTTCTAGAACTGCGGGGAGGTTTTGCATGATCACGAACAAGGGGGTGGGGGGCTTGGCGTGCCGATGCTTGCTGCTTACGTGATGCTGGGCCGGTGCTTACCCGGTGGTCACGAGTTCGATCTGCAGTGACCCGGGCGGTGGCGGGTACCCGCGTGCTTCTGACCGGCACCGACATGGCCCTGCTGTCATCGGGTGCCGCGCTCTACGGGGCGCTGGCCGCGGTGCCCACCCTGCTCGTCGCCATCGCCTCGGCCGGGCTGCTGTTCGGCCGTGAGCTGATCGCCGAGCACGGTGCCGACCTGGCCTCGGCGATCCCGGCCGAGCAGGGCGCCGACCGCTGGGTGATAGGGCTGTTCAACGCCGGCCTGTCGCTGTCGGTGCCGTCCGTGCTGCTCGCCGTGTTCATGGCCTCGGCCTACGGGCGGGGACTGGGCAAGGCGCTGGCCCGGCTGATGCCGGCCGGGCACCGCTCCGCTCCCCCGCCCTCGATCCGGGCCCGGATTCTCACGCTGCCCCTGCTCGGCCTGGCCCCGCTCATGCTGCTGGCCCTGCTGGTGATCACGCCGACCGTGGAGAACCTGGAGACCGAGAACGGCCTGGTCGGTGTCGCCGTGGCCTCGTACCTCGGGCTCAACCTGGTCTGGGTGATCCTCTGGGCACCGCTGGCCTGGATGTTCCGCGTGGTGGCCCCCGGACGACCGAGCTGGCGGGCGGCCTGGATCTCCGCCGTGGTGACCGCGGCCTTCATCTCCGGCTTCCTCCAGGGCTTCACGCTGTTCCTGGCCCTGCCCGTCGATCTCGGCCGCCCCTTCGGCGGCCTGACCATCGTCGGGGTCACGACCGGCCTGCTGCTCTGGCTCTGGGTGCTGCACGCCGTGGTCTGCGTGGGCTACGCCCTGACCTGGTCGATTCACGCGATGCTCACCGAGTCGCCCTGATACGCGACTTGATATTGCAATACTGACGAGCCGACAGCAGTTTCGCGCGTATCAGGAGGCACGGATGCCCATCATCGGCCCCGCCCCGGAGTTCGACCCGGAGGTCAATGTGGCCTGGCAGCCGCTGGCCGCCACCCAGCCGGCCTCGGTCACCCCCGACCTGATCCCCTTCCTCCGGTCGCAGAGATCCCAGCTGAGCCCCATGACCGACGAAGACCTACGGTGTGAGGGGTTTTTCAGCGTCGAAGACCGCTCGGTGCCCGGTCCGGACGGGGCGCCGGAGATCTCGCTGCTGATCCTGCGCCCCACCGCCACGACAGCACCAACCGGGGCGCTCTACTGGATCCACGGTGGCGGCATGATCCTCGGCGACAACCGTGGCGGGATGGGCGAGGCGCTGATCGCGGCCCGGGAGTTCAACCTGGCCGTGGTTTCCGTCGAGTACCGGCTGGCCCCCGAGAACCCGCATCCGGCACCGGCCGAGGACTGTTATGCCGGGCTGGTCTGGACCACCGGGCACGCCGGTGAACTGGGCATCAACCCGGCCCGCATCATCTGTGCCGGGGGCAGCGCGGGCGGCGGCCTGGCCGCCGCGGTGACGCTGATGGCCCGCGACCGGGGCGGCCCCGCCCTGCTCGGCCAGATGCTGCTGTGCCCGATGCTCGACGACCGCAACGACTCGGTCTCCGCGCAGCAGATGAACGGCACCGGCAACTGGGACCGCATCAGCAACGAGACGGGCTGGGAGGCCCTTCTCGGCCCGGCCCACGGCGACCCGGACGTCTCTGCCTACGCGGCCCCGGCCCGGGCCACGGACCTGTCCGGCCTGCCCCCGACCTTCATCGACGTCGGCTCCGCGGAGACGTTCCGCGACGAGGATATTGCCTATGCCGGAGCCATCTGGGCCGCCGGCGGGAAGGCCGAACTGCACGTCTGGCCCGGCGGAATCCACGGATACGCAGTGCTGGCCCCGCAGGCCCGGATCTCGCAGGAGACGGTAGCGACCCGCCTGAACTGGCTGCGCCGTCTCCTCCACCCAGCAACGACACCTCTGCCGTGATCACGGTCGGGAGCCCCACTCCCCAGGTCGACCGTTACGCAATCAACCGCATTCATCACGGAAAGTGACTCCCACGGAGCACTTTGGGGCACCCGGTGAGCTACCCCCATGCCCTAGGCTCGTGGTGCGATGGCAGCCCTGAGAGCCGTGACCCGGACCCTGGCGACCTGGTGGAAGGCGGTTCGCGGGGCGAGCGCCGGCCGGGTCGTGTATGAGTGCGGCCTGGTGTTGCTCTGCAGCGCCGTCAACTTCAGTGCCGTCATCATCTGGAGCCCCGGCGAAACGCCGACCGCCGCCCAGGTGCTGGCGGCGATCGGTGCCGGACTGTCCTCCCTGATCCTGGTTCCGCTGCGGCTCACGCGCCCCGTCACCGCGTTGGTGCTGGGCTCACTCGCGAGCATCCCGGCCGGAGGCATCACGTTGCTCGTCGCCGTGCTGAGCGCCTCCACCGGCTACCGGGCCAAGAAACCCCTGGCCATCGTCGGGGGCTACCTGATCGCACTGGCTGCCAGCCTGGCCGGGATCCTGCTCCAGCCCGAGAACCAGGAACTCGGGCGGGGCGGAGCGGTACTCATCGCGGTCACCACGTTCGCCTCGTTCGCCGTGCTGCCGGGCGCGATCGCCGCGATGATCGCCCAGCGCCGTCTGCTGGTGATGACCATGCATCAGCGCAACCTCGAACTGCATCAGGAAAGACTGCTCGTGGCCGGGCAGGCCCAGGCCCGCGAGCGCAACCGGATCGCCGCCGAGCTGCACGACTCCCTCGGCCACCGCCTCACGCTGATCTCGCTGTACGCGGGTGGGCTGGCCCAGAGCGAAACCCAGAGCGCGACACCCACGCCGGCGAGCGGGCCGACGTCCTCAAGCACCCAAGCCGTCGGGCTCCTACGGGACACCTCGGCCCAGGCGATGGGTGAGCTGCGGCAGATTCTCAAGGTGCTGCACCAGGACGAGTCGGTCACCGGCAGCGCCCGCACGCTGGGTGAGGTCGAGCAGACGGTCACGGCCGCGCGGCAGACCGGTACCCCGATCGAGCTGGTGCGCGTGGGCGAACCCCGCCCGCTCACGCTGCTGGCCGAGCACGCGGCGTTCCGGGTGGTGCAGGAAGGGCTCACGAACGCCCTGAAACACGCCAGTGGGGCGGCAGTTCGGGTGGAGGTGCGGTACGAGGACGACGCGCTGTTCGTCGAGGTCCGCAATCTCGACGGGCGCCCACACGTCGGGCCGAGCAGCGGGCAGGGTTTGCTGGGGCTCGCCGAACGCGTTCGGCTGGCGGGTGGCGTGCTGTCCCACGGGCCGGTGGACGCCGGTGGTTTCCGTCTGGGGGCGATGCTCCCGTACGGGGCCGATGTACCGACGCCGGTCAGAACAGCCGAGACCGGTGACTTCCCGCAGGACATCCGGCGCAGCAGCCGGCGGCAGCGGATCGGCCTGGTCGCGGTGATCGCGGCGCTGGTGCTGTCGCTGGGCTCGTGCATCGGGGCGGTAGTGACGATTCCCGCGCCGATGCCGGTGGACATCGGTGTGTACCGGTCGATCCGGGTGGGTGACGACCAGGACCGGTTGCGTCATCTGCTGACCGACGACCAGAAGGTGTCGGCCCGGGTGACCGAGAACGGGGAGCGCTGCGAGACCTACGCGGGCGACATCTCCGAGCAACCGGACTACGAAGACTACGAGATCAACTACGAATTCTGTTATGAGGATGACGTTCTGGTGAGCAAGCAACGGGTACGCACGGAGGGAACCTGATGACGGACGCACCGGTACGGGTCTTGATCGCGGACGACGACGCCCTGGTGCGCGGCGGGATCCGGTTCGTGCTGTCGATGGTGGAGGGCATCGATGTCGCCTGGGAGGCCGGCGACGGCGCCGAGGCCGTCGAGAAGGCCCTCGAGCACCGGCCCGACGTGGTGCTCATGGATGTGCAGATGCCCGGCACCGACGGCCTGACCGCCCTGATCCGGCTGCGCGAGAGCTGGCCGGAGGCGGTGGTCATCATCCTGACCACGTTCGGCGAGAGCGACTACGTGACCCGGGCGCTGGCCGGTGGGGCGGCCGGGTTCCTGCTGAAAGACGCGGCGGCCGAGGACCTGGCCCGGGCCGTGCGGGCGGCGGCGAACGGGGACGCGTTCCTCTCCCCCGCGGTCACCCGTCAGCTGCTCGACGGCCTGAACGCACCCACGCCCGCCGCGTCGCCCCGAGCGTCGACCCAGGCCTCACCCGCGCCCGGGATCGAGCTGCCCGAGTTCGCCGAGAAGGGTCTGCGGGAGCTCAGCGCCCGCGAGCGCGAGGTGCTGGTGCTCGTGGCGCAGGGCCTCTCGAACGCCGCGATCAGCACGCAGCTGTGGATCAGCGAAGCCACGGTGAAGACCCACGTGAGCCGGGTGCTGACCAAGCTGGGGTGTGAGAACCGGGTGCAGGCAGCCCTAATCGCACATCGGCTGGGTGTGGTCCGGAACTAGGCCGACGCCGAGGGCGCTCAGCAGCCGGGCGCTGCGGTTTCCCTCCACACAGACCAGCCGCTCGAGCACCTGGCGGGTGTCCTGCGGCCAGTCGCCGAAGCTGGCCGGCGGGGGCAGGGCGTCGCGGCCCAGGTCGGTGACGGCCATCGTGTCGCGCACGTGGTCGTGGTCGAGCCCGGCGGCGGCCAGCGCCTGACCGCCGCCGTAGCGGTGTTGACCGCCCCCCACCAGGTGCGGGTACGCCAGGGCCACCTGGTGGGTGGTGAGCAGCGCCAGCAGCACGTCGTCGGAACTCAGCCGGCGGCCCTTCTCCCGGGCCAGCTCGGCGGCCTCCAGCCGGACCCATAACACCGGGTTCGCGGCCAGGTTCTGGTCGGCCAGGCTCAGCACGACCTTCCGCAGCCAGCGCACCACGCCCCGGCCCTGGGGCTCGTAGCGGACCCGGCCGATCAGGGCGTCGCGGGTCCGGTGCAGGGAGGCGGGCAGTCGCTCGTGGCGGGCCGGCACCCGTCCCTCGCGCAGGGCATCGCGCAGTTCGGCGATGTCGGCGCCGCACTCGGCGAGGATGCCCGTGGCCCGGCACTGCGAGTCCCCGAGCATCGCCAGCAGCACGTCGACCGGGCTGCGGTCGGCCCGGCCCGTCACCGAGGCGCTGTCCTGGGCACGGTCGAGGGCGGCCGCGGCAGCGGAGGAGAACTGCGTCGGCTCCACCGTGACGGCCAGCATCCGCCCGACGTCACCGGTTTCGTCCGCCTCCTGCTGGACGAGTCCGCGCAGCACCTGCTCGGTGATGTCGTAGGCGTCCAGCGCGTCGCGCACGGGTTGCCTGTGCATCATGCCGCGCAGCAGGTGGTGGGTGCCGACACTCTCGTCGGCGTGGATGAAGGCACGGGTCCAGATCTGGTTGAACTCGTCGCTGCCGGGGAAGGGTGCGCGGGCCGTCGTCGTCATGTCCTGATCCTGCTGCGGCAGCACCCGCGGACGCGTCGCCCATCCGTCTACACCGCCGTACGACGGAAGTCGTACCCGCGGGTCGGGGTGAAGGCGACCCGTCCGGCTGCCGATTGACCCGATCGTGGACGTTCACCTGTACACCTGGGTCATCACCGCGATCGTGCTGATCGCCGTGCTGGGCCTCGACGTGTTCGTCATCGGGCGCAACGTGCACGAACCGTCGATGCGCGAGGCCGGCATCGCCGTCACGGTGTTCGTGGCGCTGGCGGTGATCTTCGGCCTGGGTGTCTGGGCCACCGCCGGAAGCGCTTACGCGGGTGAGTTCTTCGCGGGCTGGCTGACCGAGTACAGCCTGTCGGTCGACAACCTGTTCATCTTCCTCATCATCATGGGGAAACTCGGCGTGCCCCGCCATCTCCAGCAGTACGCCCTGACCATCGGCATCATCCTGGCCCTGGTGTTCCGGGCGGTCTTCATCGCCGTGGGCGCGGCCGCGATCAGCCGGTTCTCGTGGGTCTTCTTCATCTTCGGCGCGTTCCTCGTCTACACCGCCGCCAAGCTGGTGGCCGACTACCGCAATCACGGTGACGAGGAGGACGAGGTCACCGAGAACGCCCTGATGCGCTTCGTCAACCGCCGCTTCCCCTCCACCGACGACTTCGAGGGCCGGGCCCTGACCGTGGTGCGGGACGGGAAACGGCTGATCACGCCCATGCTCTTCGTCATCATCGCCCTGGGCAGCACCGACCTGCTCTTCGCCCTCGACTCGATCCCCGCCATCTACGGCCTCACCCAGGAGCCGTACCTGGTCTTCACCGCCAATGTCTTCGCCCTGATGGGCCTGCGGCAGCTCTACTTCCTCATCGGAGGGCTGCTGCAGAGACTCATCTACCTGTCGCTGGGCCTGTCGTTCATCCTGGCCTTCATCGGTGTGAAGCTCGTGCTGCACGCGATGCACGAGTACCACTGGGCGGACTGGGCTCCCTTCGGCGGCGAGATCCCGATCTGGCTGTCCCTGACGGTCATCATCGGGACGCTGGTCGTGACCACGGTGGCCAGCCTGGCCGCGTCCGCCCGGAAACCCTAGTCTGCGCAGGTCAGGTCAGGTCAGGTCAGGTCAGCTGCAGCAACGCCTGCGCCATCGCCCGCTGGTGCTCGGTCAGGGGCGGCTCGGCCGTCTCCATGGCCCGGCGCAACGCGGAGTCCATGCCGGCGAGATCACCGCGCAGCAACAGGATGCGGGCCTTGCGGAAATGCGCCCACGCACTGTTCGGGGTGACCGCGAGCGCCTCGGCCATGTCGATGTCGGCCTCGTCGTGCCGCCCGCTCTGGGCCAGGGCCAGGGCCCGGGCCGATCGCGCATAGGCCGCGGAGAATTCGTCGATCGATCCGGCGATTGCCCGGTCGAGGTCTTTCACGGCAGTGACGCCTCCTCCGTTGTCGGCCAGCACCTGCCCTCGCGAGCTCAGGACCTGTTCCGATGTCGGATCCATCTCGAGAAGAGTAGTGAAGTCGCGAATAGCTGTAGCCGCATCCCCGGCGTACCAGGCGATCGTGGCCGAATTCATGAGGGATTCCAGATTTCTACCCGAAACGGGGTCATCCGTTCGCCGGGGTGCGAACCCGGCCCCGGCGGGTACGACAGCCCCCATCGGTGTGGCCAGCGTGGCCGCCATCGCCGACCTCATCGGCCTGGCCGGCCTCATCGAGGCGGCCGGCATCATCGGCGCGAGCGGTTCGCCCACGCCTTCCGTCATGGGGACTCCCGGCCGGGAAGGCACCACCGGGTCCAGCTCCACGGCCTGCCCGCGGGAATCCGGGCGCCGGGACGCCGAGTGGTCGAGGCCACCGGGAGTACCCACCTCGCCCGGATCTGCCGAGGCCTGGCCATCGATGTACGGCGAACCGGCCTCACCGGTCTCGGCCATCCAGAGCATCCAGTCCTGATGCTCCTCGCCCATGTCGGCGACGGCCACCTCGTCGATCGCGTCCGACAGCGCGTCGGCCGCCATCGCCCCGGCGAACCGCCGGCAGGGCAGCCCGTCGCGATAGATGACGATGCTGGGCAGGGCCTTCAGATGATGACGGGTGGAGAGCGCGCGTTCCTTCATCGCCTCGACCGTCCACACCGCGATCTCCGGCCGGCGTCTGACGAGGTCGTCGAGCTCAGGCTGGAACTGCCGGCAGGCGGGACTTTCGGCCATCCTGAAAACCACGACGTTCAGACCGGTGCCCAGCACCTGGTCATGGCGCTCGGCCGTCAAAGAATTCATCATGTCCGGATCACGATAAGCACAGGTGTGCCGGTTCACGAAAACACCGTGGTCTGCGCCGAACACCCGGGCGATTATTTCACCGGTCGTTACTCCCCGGGACTCATGACGTAACCGGCGTGATGCAGTTCCGCGTCGGCGAACTCCCCGAAAGCCCAGAATCCGGTGTCGTCGAGATGGACGACCCGTTCCCCCGGACCCGGTACCGCCCTTCCAGGCGTGACGCCGGCCCGCCCGGGTCTCGTCGTACCGGCCCCGCGCATCGAGTTCCTGATGCAGATGTCCGGTGCGGTCGACCCAGGCCCCCAGCCGCGCGTCCCCCTCCGGCCGCGGCTCCAGGAACACCTCGACTCCCCCACGGGTCACCACCACCCCTCCCACCGAGGCGATGCGCCCGTCGGTCATACCGCGACCCCAGGCACATCGCGTTCCCGGCACAGCGGGTGCGCCACTCCCACCCACCCATAAAGCAACTTTCGCCCAGTAGCTAAATAACCCTCAAGAAAAACCCTCCGCGCTAACCGAAAATCAAGGCAGTGCGAATCCCTTGCCCATAAAAATGCTTTCTTGCCAATAACTTTCATTCATCTGTACAGTTCCGAGCACCCTGACGCAAGGAATTACCTTCATGAAGAGCATCCATCGCCGGTCCACGGCGGCCGTGGCCGCCGCGGGCCTGCTCACGGCCGGCATCGCCGCGATGAGCGCGACCGCCGCCGAGGAGACCGGGAACGGCACCGACGAGACCGCGGCGACCACGACGTCCTCCCATTCCGCGATCTCACCGGTGGGGGTCGAAGGACGGGGTGCGCAGGTACCGTTCCAGGAGGTCGAGGCGGAGGACGCCGCGACCGACGGCACGATGATCGGCCCCGGCCGCACCTACGGCACGCTGCCCTCCGAGGCCTCCGGCCGCCGCGCGGTGACGCTCGACGCGGTGGGCGAGTACGTCGAGTTCACCCTGCCCGCCGACGCCAACTCGATGGTGCTGCGCTACAGCCTGCCCGACAACGCGGCGGGCACCGGCCGCGACACGAGCGTGGCGGTGGAGACCGACGGCGACCGGCTCACGGATCTCGGCCTGACCTCGCGGTACGGCTGGTTCTACGGCGCCTATCCGTTCACGAACACCCCGGGCGAGAACCCGCACCACTTCTACGACGAGGCCCGCACCCTCTTCGGCAAGACCCTCACCGCCGGCTCGAAGGTGCGTGTGAGCGTCACCTCGATCAGCGAATCCCCCACCTTCACGGTTGATCTGGCCGACTTCGAGATGGTGGACGAGGCGGGCGAGGCCCCGGCGGGCGCTCTCGACGTGGCCAGGGACTACGGCGCCGACGCCACCGGCCGCACCGACGCCACCGCCGCGATCCAGAAGGCGCTGTACGACGGGGCTTCCCAGGGGAAGTCGGTGTGGGTGCCCGAAGGCACGTTCAAGGTCACCGACCACCTGATCGTGGACGGGGTCACCGTGGCCGGAGCCGGCCCCTGGCACAGCGTGCTGACGGGCGACAATGTCGGCTTCTACGGCAGGTACGTCGTCGACGGCGGCCCCAGCCGGAACGTCACGGTGAAGAACCTCGCGATCATCGGCGAGACCACCGACCGCGACGACAGCGCGCCCCGGCAGGCGATCGGCGGCGCGATGAGCGACTCCGTCGTGGACAACGTCTGGATGCAGCACACCAAGGTCGGCGCCTGGATGGACGGCCCGATGGACAACTTCACGCTGCGCAACAGCCGGATCCTCGACACCACGGCCGACGGCGTGAACTTCCACCAGGGCGTGACCAACTCGAGGGTGCAGAACACGTTCGTGCGCAACACCGGTGACGACGGCCTGGCGATGTGGGCGCAGGACGACGACAACGCCGGAAACTCCTTCACCCAGAACACCGTGGTGGCACCGATTCTGGCGAACAACATCGCGATCTACGGCGGTCAGGACATCACCGTCACGAAGAACGTGGTGTCCGACACGGTGGTGAACGGCGGCGGCATCCACGTGGGCAACCGGTATCCCGGTGTGCAGGGAAAGACCGCGGTACAGGGCACGTTCGACCTCAGCGGCAACACCCTGATCCGGGCCGGGAACCTGGACAGCAACTGGAAGTTCGGGGTCGGGGCCCTCTGGTTCGACGGCCTGAACGAGGGCATCAGCGGTGCCCGGATCAAGGTCAGCGACACCACGATCCTCGACAGCTCCTACGCCGCGATCCATGTCGTCGAGGGCAGCGTGACCGGGGTGAGCTTCTCCGACGTGACCGTCGACGGCACGGGCTCCTTCGTCCTTCAGCTCCAGGCCCCCGGTTCAGCCACGTTCAAAGACGTGACCGCTACGAACGTCGGCGCCGCCCAGCCGGTCTACGACTGCGGGAGCGGTTTTACGGTCACCGACGAGGGTGGCAACTCCGGCTGGTCGACCAGTTCCTCCTCCTGCGGGAGTCTTTCCTAACCCCCCGAACGCGCACCCCCGGTCGGCCCTGACCCGAGCGGGGGTGCGCCCCTTTGCGCCGTACCACTTTCGTCGTACCGGCCCGGATGCGACCACTGGCCGACGCCCGGGACGGCCCCTCTCGTCGAGGATCGTCCGTATGACGACACAGGCGACGGACTACCCGGCCGACAAGGAACTGCGGCGGGCCCTGTCCCACGGCCACGCCCAGGGCGGGGGCATGAACGGGGTCGGCACCAACCATCTGCTGGCCGGTCTGGCCTCGCGCGAGCGGATCAAGGAGTTTCTCGCGCCGTACGACCTCACGCTGTGGCACGTGCGCCGGGCTGCCTGGTCGGACGACGACACACAGCCCGAGGCCGGCCGCCACGAGATGCCGGAGCTGGAGTATCTGGCCGGGAAGCCGGTGTACGTCAGTGACGCGGCGCGGGCCGCGCTGGAGCGCTGCCGTGAGCAGGCGTCCGTGAACACCGGAGCCGGCGAAACCACCGGGGCCACCCCGGTCGACCTGCTGCTGGCCCTGCTCGCCGACCGCGAGTGCCGCGCGGTCCAGGTGCTCACCGAGCTGGCTGTCGACATCGACCAGCTGGAGGCCGGCCTGCGCCGGGACGAGGTGCCCGGGCGGGACGACCCGATGCCGCCCGAACTGCGGCCCACCCGCGACGCCCTGGCCGGTCACCGTCGTTACGTACCGCGGGATCTGGGTAAGTTCTGGCTGTCACAGCTGGTGAAGGTGCTGCCGCAGAATTTCTCCGGACAGGCGGTGCTGTGGGTCCGGCTGGAGGCCGGCGACATCGCCGAGCGCCGGGACGGCGGGAAGGCCCGCACCGACGACGTGCTGCTCGCGCTCCTGACGACCTACACCGTGGCACAGGCCTATCCGCAGCTACTGCGGAACTCGACGGAGACGTTCGAGGGCGCCCGGGCCCTGGTGGCCGCCGGCCTGGATCACGATCGGGTGCGCACGGCCATGGCCAACAGCAGCCTGGGTGACGACATGGTGCCGCCGCGCCGGCTGCTGGGCCAGGACTGGCCGCGCGACACCTCCGAGCTGCTGGAACGCCTGATCAGCGAGCCCGCCAACCGCAGCGTGCGGCTGCTGCGGGTACTGGGTGTCGACCCGGATCAGCTCCGGGCCTCCTGAGCGGTCAGGCGGCGACCTTCTTGGTCTCCCAGAAGATCCCGGCGATCTCGTCGATCTTCGCGAGCAGCTCGTCGGCGACCGCCGGGTCCCAGGAACCCTTCGTTCCGCCGGCCCCGGCCAGCTTGGTGGCCTCGTTGAACAGCTCGTGCAGCTGCGGGTAGGCCGCGAAGTGCGGGGGCTTGAAGTAGTCGGTCCACAGCACCCAGAGGTGGTGCTTGACCAGGTCGGAGCGTTCTTCCTTGACGGCCAGGGCACGGGCCTTGAACACGTCGTCGTCGCTGGCCAGGGCCTTGGTGATGGCGGCCTTCACCGACTCGGCCTCGAGCCGGGCCTGGGCCGGGTCGTAGACGCCGCAGGGCAGGTCACAGTGGGCCGAGACATCGTGCGTGGGGGCGAGAAGCATGGTGGTCTCCGGTCTTCGGGTACGTTCCGGTTCGTTCGCAGGACGCTAGGACCTCAACCTCGGTTGAGGTCAAGCGGAGGCTGGGCGCTCGAGCACGATGGGCAGCTGTTGCAGCGACCGGAAGGCCCGGTCGTGATAGATCAGCGGCCCGCCCGCCGGCCCGAACTCCACGCGGGTCACCTCGACCAGGACCAGCCATGACTCCCCCGCGGGCAGCACGTGCACCGGGTGGCCCCACATGGTCACCGGGGCGGTCTTCAGCACCGGCAGGCCGTCCTCGCCGTCCTCCCAGCCCTGCTCCGGTGTGAACCGCTCGGCCCCGTGCCGGGCGAAGGCCGCGGCCACCAGCGCGTCGTCCTCCCCCAGGATCGTCACCCCGATCCGGTCGCTGGCCACCAGGTCGGCGCCCGCGGAGCTCTTGTGGGCCACGGAGAACGACAGCATGGGCGGCACGGCGCTGACCGAGGCCAGGCTCGACGCGGTCAGGCCGACCGGCCCGGCCGGCGTGGCACAGGTCACCAGGCTCACACCGGCGGCGTGCCGCCGGAAGCCGGCCCGGAAGCGCTCGTTGAGCGATGCGGCGGGCGTAACGTTCGGATCGGGGCGTGCAGACGTCATGTACGGGCCTCCAGGTACTCGTCCGCCCCACGCTAGGACCTGAACTCTGCTTGAGGTCAAGGGGCCGGCGATCATCTGACCGCCCGGCCCGGCTCAACCAGGAGGGGCCAGGGGTCGAGACAACCTTCCGTGGGTGAATCCGAGGTTCTCGAGGTGGACGAGGCCGCGCTGTCAGCTGCGTGTGTCGAGACCGTGCTGTCCGGGTATCTGGTGCTGGTGGTGGACACCGACACCCAGCGTGTCGTCTCGCTGACGTGGCAGACCGCACAGGCCCTGGGCATCGAACCTCAGACGCTGACCGGATCGACCGTCGAGGAACTGCTGGGCCGCTCCCTGGAGAACCTGCCCGACGCGCAGCCCCGTCCCGGCTGGGCCTCGCAGGACCGCCCGCTGGCGCTGACCCTGACACCGGACCACGTGCGCGCCGTCCGGCTGTCGCACCGCGCCCGGACCGGGGCACGCACCCTGCTGATGCTGCGCGACCTCAGCGAGACGGTCGCGGCGATGGCGGAGTGGCAGGCCGAGCTCCAGGCCCTCACCGAGGGCACGATGCAGATCGAGTTCACCACCTCGGGCGAGATCATCACCGCCGACCGCTGGGCCCTGGAACGCTTCGGGTACGCGGCGGACGAGTTCACCGGCCTGCCGCACACCCGGCTGTGCTCACCGGAGGAGGCGGACAGCGCGGCCCTGCACGACCTGTGGGACCGGGTCTGCGCCGGCCAGTCCGCGGGCGGGGTGTTCCGGCGCCGCGATCGGCAGGGCGAACCGGTCTGGCTGCGCGGACACTACGTACCGATCCCCGGCACCGACGGCCGCATCGTCCGGGTCGTGCTGATCGCCCGGGTCATCGACGGTGAGATGCGCCGGCAGACCGATCTGGAGGGCCGGGTCGCCGCGATCAACCGGTCCCAGGCGGTGATCGAGTTCGCGCTCGACGGCACGGTCACGGCCGTGAACGACAACTTCCTGGCGATCGTGGACTACGACCGCGCCGAGGTGGTCGGGTTCAACCACCAGATCTTCGTCGACCCGGAGTACGCCGCGTCGGCCGCCTACCAGGAGTTCTGGGCCGGGCTGCGCGCCGGTGAGTTCGTCTCCGGCGAGTTCCACCGGGTCGGGCGCGACGGGCGCGACATCTGGCTGCAGGCCACCTACAACCCGGTGCTCGATCCGGACGGCCGGCCCTGGAAGGTGGTCAAGTACGCCCTCGACATCACGGCGGAGAAGAACCGCACGGCCGAGTTCGAGGGCAAGGTCGCCGCGATCGACCTGTCCCAGGCCGTGATCGAGTTCGGCCTGGACGGGACGGTCCTCACGGCCAACGACAACTTCCTCATGATCATGGGTTACGAGCTGGGCGACGTGATCGGCCGGCAGCACCGGATCTTCCTGGCCGAGGACGAGGATCCGGTGCAGTACGAGGAGTTCTGGCGCCGGCTGCGGCGGGGCGAGTTCGTCACCGGGGAGTTCCGGCGCCGCTCGCGCTACGGCGACGACGTGTGGCTGCGTGCTACCTACAACCCGGTGCTCGACCCGGACGGCCGGCCCTGGAAAGTGATCAAGTACGCGCTCGACGTCACCGAGGAGAAGCGGCGCAGCGCCGACTACGCCGGGAAGATGGCGGCCATCAACCGGTCCCAGATGATGATCGAGTTCGACACGTCCGGGAAGATCATCGGCGCGAACCAGAACTTCCTCGATCTGCTCGGGTACCAGGCGGAGGAACTCATCGGCCGCCACCACAGCCTGCTCGTGCGCCCGGACGAGGCCCAGGCCCCCGAGTACCAGCAGTTCTGGGAACGCCTGGGGCGCGGCCAGCACGACGGGGGCGAGTACCGCCGCGTCACCAAGTCCGGTGCCGAGGTGTGGATCCGCGCCACCTACAGCCCGGTGCTGGACGCCGACGGGATCCCGACCAAGATCGTCAAGTTCGCCGTCGACGTCACCCAGGAGAAGACCCGCAGCGTGGACCTGGGCGGAAAGCTGGAGGCCATCGACCGGGCCCAGTCCGTGGCCGAGTTCGACCTCTCCGGAAAGACTCTTTCAGCCAACGAGAACTACCTGCGCACCATGGGTTACGCGGCCGAGGAGGTGCTCGGGCAGCCGCACAGCATGTTCTGCTCCCGCGAGTACGTCACCTCGGAGGAGTACCGCGACTTCTGGATGCGCCTGCGCAAGGGCGAGCTGATCTCCGGGCGGTTCCAGCGCAAGGGCAAGTACGGTCGCGACGTATGGATCCAGGCCAGCTACAACCCGATCCTCGACCTCGACGGAAAGCCTCTGCGTGTAGTCCACTACTCCTACGACGTCAGCAGTTTCGTCAGCCTTCAGTACCGCCTGCAGGTGAAGAGCCGGGCGATGTCCGAGACCGCGCAGAAGCTCTCCGAGATCACCGCCCTGGTGGCGGCCCGCTGTACCCGCTCCGACGTGATGCTCAGCCAGGCCCACGACGAGGCCATGACCGGCACCAACTCGGCGCCCGCCACCCTGACCTCGCTCTCCATGATCCAGCGCACCGCCAACCACGTCAGCGAGGTCTCCCAGTTCCTCGCCGATCTCGCACGGCAGTCCAACGCGGCGGCCTTCACCATGTCGATCGAGCTGGGCCGCGACCAGGTCGCCAAGGAGAGCCTGGCGGTGATCGTGGAGGAGGTCCGGCGCCTGGCCGAGCGCTCCAGCCAGGCCGCCATGGAGGTCATCCGCCTGGTGGACGACGTCCGGCTGGATATCAACCACGGCTACGAGGCCTCCCGGCGCGGCGAGTCCGCCTTCGGCAAGGTCGGTGGCGCGGTCGGCAAGGTACGCGAGAACGTCGACACCGCAGCCGAGCTGGTACGCGGCCAGCAGGTGCTCGTGGCCGACATCATCCGCCTGATCGACGACCTGGAAGAGGTCTCCGGGCCGGCGCCGGAAGAGCCCGAGCCCGCACCCGAGCCCCCGGTCGAGGAGCCCGGGGGCTACGAGTCCTTCGGCGCTTACGCGTGAGCCCGCACGACGGTCGATGAGGGACGCACGTCCGCTGCGGTCCCGCTGCCCGTCAGATGCGGTCAGCGGATCCTCCTTCGCCGACGACGAACAACGCGAGCGCGTCCTGACCATGGCTCTGGACGGCGTTCGGGCCTCCCGAACCGACTGAGCGCACGGCCCGGTCCACGCACCGTGGACGAAGTTACTGCGCCGTCAGTGAACTGCGGCCAGGGCCATGCTGCAGATCGTGTGCGTTCGGTCCACCGTGACCGTACCGAACGCCCACGATCACGGGATTTCGGGTGAGTGCGCCCCGGACTGCCACCCGTTCGTGACCCGCCGGGTCCGGTCGGCTGTAGCCCCAGGGCGGAGCGGCTGGTCTGCGTTGTGTACACCAGCCCGGCGAGGGTTCACGATCGCCCGGGGCGACGGCTCCCGCTGCGCGTCTTCGTCTGGAAATGACGATGTGGCCGGTGCTAACCGCACCGGCCACATCAGGAAAGAAATCAGGCCAGCCAGGCCAGGACGTCCTTCTGCCACTGCTGCTGGAAGTCGCCGTGCACACCGTGCGGGGCGCCCGCGTAGATCTTCAGCGTGCCGTCCTTGACCAGCTTGATCGACTTCTCGGCCGCGTTGGCCAGCGGCACGATCTGGTCGTCGTCGCCGTGGCCGATGAAGATCGGCACCTCGAGGGCCTTCAGGTCCTCGACGAAGTTGGTCTCGGAGAAGGCTTTCACGCAGTCGTAGGCAGAGACCAGGTCGGCCGTCATGCCCATCCGCCAGAAGTCGTCCTTCGCGCCCTGGGAGACGTCACGGCCGTGGTTGGCCCCGAAGAACGACTCGGACAGGTCCTTCCAGAACTGCGAGCGGTCCTTCAGCACGCTCTCGCGGATACCGTCGAAGACCTCGATCGGCACACCGTCGGGGTTGGCGTCGTTCGCGACCATCTGCGGCGGGACGGCGCCGATGGTGACGACCTTCGCGACCCGGCCGGCGGCGTACTGCGCGGCGTAGCGCACCACCTCGCCACCACCGGTGGAGTGGCCGACGACGACCACGTCCCGCAGGTCGAGGGCCTCGACCAGGGCCGCGAGGTCACGCGCGTAGGTATCGATGTCGTTGCCGGTGGTGGTCGCGCTGGAGCGGCCGTGACCACGACGGTCGTGGGCGATGGCGCGGTAGCCGGCGTCGGCGAAGACCTTGAGCTCCTGGGCCCAGGCGTCGGAGTTCAGCGGCCAGCCGTGGCTGAAGATGATCGGCTGCCCGGTGCCGTGCTCGACGTAGTAGATGTCAACGCCGTCGGGGGTGGTGATGGTGGGCATGTGCCTCGTGCTTTCTCGCGGTGTCGAACGTGCCGGGGGACGCTTCCATCGTCTCGGTCAGGAGCCGCCCTGACTGTGCTTGAGAGTTCGGGGAACTTGCGCGAAAGTACGGAGGTGTCCAGTGACCCTCTGTCAGCCGCCCTGTCCCTGATCGACGCCCGGTGCGTGCTCGCCCGGGCCCTCAAGGCCCAGGGGCCCTGGTCGCTGACGCTGCAGGCCCACGCCCCGCTGATGCTCGTCGCCCCGGTCCGGGGTGAGTTCTGGCTGACCGTCCCCGGTGCCGACCGGCAGATCCGGCTGGCCGAGGGAGACATCGCCGTGGTGCACGGTGACCTGCGGCAGATCATGTCCAGCGATCCCGGCCTGAGCCCCACCGACGGGGAGGCGCTGTTCCGGCGCCACGACCGGAACAGCCAGACCGTGCAGCTGGGCGAGCGACCCGACGTGGCCCTGGTCGGCGGTCACATCGCGCTCGACCGCAGCGGCGAGGAACTGTTGCTGGCCGCACTGGAACCCCTCACCCATATCCGGGCGAGTGACGGCCAGGCCCCGGCGCTGCGCTGGCTGCTCGACCGTCTCCTCGGCGAGATGGAGAATGAGCAGGGCGGTTCCGAGTTCGCCGCCCAGCAGTACGCGAGCCTGCTGTTCGTCGAGGTGCTGCGCGGCTACCTGGCCGACCCGACCGCCTGCCCGCCCAGCTGGCTGCGGGTACTGGCCACGCCCAGCCTGGCCCCGGCCGTGCACCGGATGCAGGCCGACCCGCAGCGCAACTGGACCCTCGAAGACCTCGCCCGCACCGTCGCCATGTCGCGCACCACGTTCGCCGAGCGCTTCCGCGAGGCCGCCGGCATGCCCCCGCTGACCTACCTCACGCACTGGCGCATGCGCCTGGCCGAACGCGCGCTCACGGAGGACGACGTCACCATCGCCGCCCTCTCACACTCCCTGGGCTACTCCACCGAGTCGTCGTTCAGCCACGCCTTCAAGCGCATCCACGGCATTTCCCCCGGTCGTTACCGCGGGCAGCGCCGCAACGCCGATACGCCCGCCCTGACCGGGCACGCTGTGTGACAGATCACCGGTCACCAGACCGGAAAAGCAAGAATTCCGGACGCTCGCGCAAGTCCGATCAGCCACCAGATCCGTACGTACGACGGCGCCGAGACCTCCCTTGTCCTGCCTGGTGCAAGGTCGATCACCCGCTCCCCCGCGGTTGGAGCACGCGTTTGCTGTCCACCACCCCGCCCCGGAAGCAGACCTCGTAGCGCACCTCGCCGCCGCTCTCCGGCTGCACGGAGAGGTCGGCCAGATAGGTCTCGCAGGACGCGCCCTGGTCGGTGGTGCGCGAGCCGAGGGGGGCGGTGGGGAGCAGCTCGCGCGTGCGGACCTCGTCATCACCCGCCCGGAACGAGTTGAACACGTTCTCCGGCAACGGCTCCGGCGATCCGGCGGTCACGTAGGCCCCGACCGCGGCGACGAGGGCCACGCCCAGCGCACCCACCACCGCGATCAGCCCGTTGCGCTGCCGGCGGCCGCTGCGCCGGATCTCCTGCGGGAAGTCGCCCGGGTCGAGCATCGTCTCCGGGACCTCCGACTCGTAGGGCAGCAGGGCCCCCAGACGGAAGCCACCGGCGTCCACCGGCCCGTGGGACAACACGCCACCCGCCAGCCGCACGCGTTCGGCGAGCCCCAGCAAACCCTGGCCGGTACTCGGACCCTCCCAGAAGCGCCCGGGACGGTTGCGCACCTCGACGAACAACGCGTCGTCCTCGAACCGCACCTCGACCTTCACCGAGGCTCCCCCGGCATACTTCAGCGCATTCGTCAGCCCTTCCTGCACCACCCGGAACGCGGCGTGCTCGGCCAGCAGGTTCAGCGGCCGGGGTTCGCCACTGCGCACCAGCTCGATCGGGGTGCCGGTCGCCCGCGCCGAGGCGACGGTGGCCTCCACCTCGTCCAGTGACCGCCCCGCCTCGACCGAACCGTCCTGGTGCAGGATCCGCAGAATCTGCCGCAGCTCCCCCATCGCCTGCGCGGAGGTGTCGCGCAGCAGGCTGAGCGCCTCGGTCACCTGTGGGGTAGCGGTCATGGTGGACGTCGTTGAGCTCGCCCCGGCGGGAACGAGGGACTGCGACAGCCCACCCGTGTACAGCGACATCAGCGTCAGGCGATGGCCCAGGGAGTCGTGCAGTTCGGCCGCGATCCGGTTGCGCTCACGGGCCTGGGCCTGGCCGGCGACCAGCAGCCGTTCCTGGTGCAGCTCGAGGTTGCGTTGGTGCATGGTCATGACGAGCAGACGGCGCTGGGCGATCATCGCGGCGACGGCGGCGGGCGCGACGGCGCTCAGGCAGAAGAGCATCACCCCGACGAGGAGACCGAACAGCAGCCCGCTGTCGGTCTGGGCGACCGCACCGATCATGCTCATGACCAGCACGAACCCGAAGCCGAGCAGGATCGCCGGCGCACGCCGCGCGCGGTACCCGGCCCCGGCCGCGAGCACGATCAGCATGAAGCCGGTGCCGAAGTGCACCAGACCGAGCGCCGCCCCCAGGCCCAGCGCGGTCATCGGGCGCAGCCGACGCAGCGGCACGATCACCAGCGCCGCGCACATCCCGGCCAGGCCGAAGAGCCCGATCACGACCAGACTCTGCTGGGTGGGCGCGTAGGCGGCGCACAGCACGACCTCGGTGAAGGCGCAGAACAGGGCGAGGGCGGCCTCGTAGACGACCCGGAGCCAGCCCGCCCGGCGCACGGCCCGAGCCGCAGTGTCTACTTTTTGCCTCAGCAGTTCCATCAGGTCCCAGCGTACGGATAGAGATGATCAGCAGATGAGTTCCTGGACCGGAGATCTCCTCGGCGACGGCTACGAGCAGCACACGCTGATGCTGGGCACCGATCCGGACGGTGAGGGCGAGGTCCGGGCCGTCGTGGTCCGCCGCACCCCCCGGGCGGACGAGGAGGTGCGCGGGGCGGTGCTCTACGTGCACGGGTTCTCGGACTACTTCTTCCAGACGCAGATGGCCGACTGGTTCGCGGCCCGCGGCCTCGCCGTCTACGCGCTGGACCTGCGCAAGTGCGGGCGGGCGCGCACGCCGGGCCAGACCCCGCACTACGCCGCCGACCTGCAGCAGTACGACGCGGAGCTCGATCAGGCGCTGGCCTTGATCGAACAGGATCACCCGGGCACTCCCGTCACCCTCCTCGCCCACTCGACGGGAGGGCTCATCGTCCCCTTGTACCTCGACCGCAAGCGGCGCACCGGCGTGAACACCCCCGTGGTCGGCGTCATCCTGAACAGCCCGTGGTTCGATCTCCAGGGCCGGGCGGCCCTGCGCGGACCGGGCACCTGGATGCTCCGGATCTTGGCCCGCACCAGCCCCTTCCGCGTGTTCAGCCTGCCGCCGAGCATCTACGGCAGCACGCTTCACACCAGTGTCAGCGGCGAATGGGACTTCGACATCGCCCTCAAACCGCTCGAGGGCTTCCCGGTGACCGCGGGCTGGCTCAACGCGATCCGGCGGGGCCACGCCCAGCTGCACCGCGGCCTCGACATCGGCGTGCCCTCGCTGGTGCTGCGCTCCGACACGTCGAACTTCGGGCCCGAGTACACCGAGGCCAGCGACCGCAGCGACGGAGTGCTCGACGTGCGCCAGATCGCCCGCTGGGCGGGCTGTCTCGGTGGTGAGACCACCGTGGTGCCGATTGCGGACGCACGCCACGACGTTCTCCTGTCCCTGCCACCGGTGCGGGAGAGGGCTTACGAGGTGATCGAGGCCTGGCTGAAAGCCCACCCCTCCCCCGCCTGACACCCCCCAAAAACCTCCGTGATCATGCAAATCCCCCAGCCTTCGGCCGGGAGGTGCCCCCACTCCCCGGCGTTCTAGAACTCTCAGCCGAACAGTTCTAGAACGCCGGGAAGATTTTGCATGATCACGAACAGAGGGCGGAGGGGTCAGCTGAAACCGCTGGGCAGGCGCGGGGTGTAGGGCTGCTCGAGGATCTTGACCTCGTCGTCCGTCAGCTGGATGTCCACCGAGGCCGCCGCGTCCTCCAGGTGTTTCGCCGTGGACGGGCCCACGATCGGTGCGGCCACCGACGGGTTGGTGAAGTGCCAGGCCAGGGCCACCTGGGCCATCGGCACACCGCGCGCGGCCGCCACCTGCTCGACCGCCTCGACGATCGGCCTGTGCGAAGCCTCCTCGTTGTAACGCCGGGTCAGGTCGTCGGTACCGGTACGGGAGGTCGTGGTGTTCCACGGCCGGGCCAGCCAGCCCTTGGCCAGAGGACTCCACGGGATGCTGCCCACCCCCTGATCGGCGAGCAGGCCGAACATCTCCCGCTCTTCCTCCCGCTGCACCAGGCTGTACTGGTTCTGCATCGACACGAACCGGGTCCAGCCGTGAAGATCGGCCGTGTACTGCAACTTCGAGAACTGCCAGGCCCACATCGACGAGGCGCCGAGATAGCGCACCTTGCCGGCCTTCACCACGTCGTGCAGGGCCTCCATCGTCTCCTCGACCGGGGTCTGCGGGTCAAAGCGGTGAATCTGGTAGAGGTCCACGTAGTCGGTACCCAGCCGGGTCAGCGAGGCGTCGATCTGCTCCATGATCGCCTTGCGCGACAGACCCGATCCGCCCGGCCCCTCGTGCACCGGGAAGAACACCTTGGTGGCCAGCACGATGTCGTCGCGCCGGGCGTACTTCTTCAGGGCCCGGCCGGTGAACTCCTCCGACGTGCCGTGGTGGTAGACGTTCGCCGTGTCCCAGAACGTGATGCCCAGATCGAGAGCCCGCCGGAAGAGGGGCTCAGCGGCGTCCTGCGCGAGCGGCCAGCCGGCACCGGGTTCGGGCGTTCCGAAACTCATGCAGCCCAGCGCGATCCGGCTGACCTTGAGCCCGGAGAGGCCAAGACGGGTGTACTCCATGCTCGAACGTTTCCTTCCACCGTTGGATGTCCACAGGCGGCAACACCACGCCCCGCTCATCATTCCCCCACACGTGCGGATTTCACCGGCGGAACGGGGAAGGTGGGGGGACCGCTCGTCCGAACGATGGAGTTTGATCATCTTCTGCATCCGGCCCGGCCGGGTGCGGCTCTCCTGGGCACCTCACACTCCCTGTGAGCCACCCGTCTTCCTGGGGGCCGAAATGTTCCATCGCTGGCAAATTCTGGGCGTTCCCGCGCTCATCGCCGGATGTCTCGTCGCCACACCGATCGCGGCTCAGGCCGCTCCGGACGATCCCAAGCCGACCCACACCGAGGAACAACCGTTCGCACACGTGCCCGCCGCCCAGAAGTCGCGTATGCAGCAGCAGGCTCCACTCGTGGCGGCGGCCCAGCGCCTGCGCGACCGCATCGAGTCCGGGCCGCACGCGGGCTACACCGGCATTTCGCTGACATCGAAAGGCGTCAGCGTGTATTGGAAGGGCACCGCGCCGGCCGGCATCCAAGCGCTGGTGCGCGGCGAGAAAACCGCCTCTCTGCATCCGGCCCGGTATTCCCGCACCGAGCTGAGGAAGGCCGAGAAGCAGGCCATGGTCTACATCACCGCGACGGACGGCCCGGTCTACGGGGTCCGGGTGCCGGCCGACGGCAGCGGGCTGGTCGCTCAGACATCCTCCCCGATCTCCACCGCCACGGTGAACCGTTTCCGGACCCGGGCGCTCGACTCCTCGTCCGTGAAGATCCGCATGGAGGTGGCTCCGGCCCCGAAACCCAGCTGGCGCCAAGACGACTACGCCCCCTATTACGGTGGCGGCCGAATCACCACGCCCGGGGGCGGCTGGTGTTCGAGCGGTTTCGCGGTGCGGCAGGGCAGCACCCAGTACCTCCTGACGGCAGGGCACTGCGGCTGGACCGGTGGCGTCTTCAAGAACGGCGACGCCACCCGCACGGTCGGCGCCGGCGAGCGCAAGAACCTGGCACACGACATCATGCTGATCACCGCCGGCGCCTCGGGGCGGATCTGGGACGGCGGCGGCACCAAGCGCTATGAGGACCGGGCCCAGTTCACGAAGGCCGTCAGCGGCTGGGGCGACACCTTCCCGAACGAGTGGATCTGCCAGTCGGGTATGACGAGCGGCGCGCAGTGCAACATCCAGAACTCGCTCAACTTCTCGTACAGCTACTCCTTCGGCGGCGAGACCTATACCGATCTGGTGCTGGCGTATTCGGTCGGCGGCATTGCCTCCCGCCCGGGCGACAGCGGCGGACCGGTGTTCACCCTGAACGGTGACAAGGTGACGGCGAAGGGAACGATCTCGGGCAGCGGTTCCTCCTACCCGATCAAGGTCTCGTACAACGGGAAGTGCCTGGATGCCGACGCGAACAACCTGAATCGCAATGGCACCAGGATTCAGCTCTGGGACTGCAACAACAGCATGCAGCAGAATTTCGTGTTCAACAACGATGGTTCCATCCGTAGTGCTACGAATCAGGCGTACTGCCTGGACGCCGACCTGGGCACGATCAACGGGAACGGCACCATCGTCCAGCTGTGGCAGTGCAACGGCTCCGCCCAGCAACAGTGGAAGTTCAACGGCTCAGTAGCCGGACCGATCCGCTCGATATACAACAACCGTTGCCTGGACGCGCATCTGGGTGCCATCAACACGAACGGCGCGAAGGTGCAGCTGTGGGACTGCAACAACACGGGACAGCAGGGCTGGGGCCCGCAGACCCGGGTCTTATACCAGGACTTCCGCACGGCCAGCAGTGATTTCGGGATCACCACGATCAACCAGTGACGCATGTGACCAACCGACGGGCAGGACGGGGCTTTTGCGGCCCCGGCCTGTCCGTTTTCTGTGTGGCCATGAACAACGGGTTAACGCTGCGCGGCGACCGGATGCACGGGTAGCGTTCTTATTCGATCGCCCGGTGCCCGGACATCCAAACCAGGCCGGGAGCTTCCGGGCGCGTGCGATTATGCACGGGCCGTCCCAAGAACCGGAGCAGATCGATCATGAACGTGCACGACGAAAGAACCTGGTGTAAAAAATCCCAAAACCGGACAACCATTTTCGTCTCTTGAGCTTTTATGGGGTTGTGAAGCAAGCTCCCGTCGACGCGCCGCCACCCGCCGGACGCGTCCCGACGGCTCCTAGGCCGTCCCATCGCAACGACATCCAGGGTCTGCGAGCCGTGGCTGTCCTGACGGTGCTGCTCTACCACACCGGCCTCGGGCCGAGCGGTGGTTTCATCGGCGTCGATGTGTTCTTCGTTCTTTCCGGCTTTCTCATCACCGGCCTCCTCGTGCGTGAACACGACCGCACCGGCCGGATCTCGCTGCCGACGTTCTGGGCCCGGCGCCTGCGCCGTCTGCTGCCCGCCAGCGCCCTGGTGCTGCTGGTGACCTGTGTGGTGTCACGCTGGTACCTACCGCCCGCCCGCTGGGAGAGCATCGGCTCCGACGCCGTCGCGGCCAGCACCTACATCGTGAACTGGCGGCTGGCCGCCAGTTCGGTGGACTATCTGGCCGAGGGCGCGGCGGCGAGCCCGTTGCAGCACTACTGGTCGCTGTCCATCGAGGAGCAGTTCTACGTCTTCTGGCCGCTGCTCATGAGCCTGGTGCTGCTGGCTCGCACGCGCAAGGTCGCGATCGCGGTGATCGGCCTGATCACCGTCGGCTCGTTCACCCTCGCGCTGGCCACCTACAGCGCCCAGACGTACTTCACCACGCAGACCCGGGTCTGGGAGCTCGCGGCCGGTGCCCTGTGCGCAGTGGTCATGGCGAGCCGCCCGGCCTGGCGGAACGGGCCGGAGCGCCCACGGTGGACCGGTCTTCTCAGCTGGGCCGGGCTCGCCCTGATCTTCGTGTCCCTGTTCGTGGTGAAGCCGACCACCATGTGGCCCGGTCCGCTCACCGCCATGGTCATCATCGGCACCGTTCTGGTGCTGGGCTTCGGCGACGCACCGAACAGTGTGAAGACCGTGCTGGCACTGAGGCCGCTGACCTGGATCGGCGACATCTCCTACTCGCTCTACCTCTGGCACTGGCCGCTGGTCGTGTTCGCCGAGCGCGACGGAACACTGACCCCACAGGAGGGCTGGGCGATCGTCGGTATCAGCGTGGTCCTGGCCACCGTCACCTACTACCTCGTCGAGCAGCCCACCCGTCAGGCGAAACTGCTCTCCCGCACCCGCATCGGCATCGCCACCGGGCTGGCGCTCGTGGTGATCGGGGCCGGCACCGGTCAGGCCCTGACCCAGGCCAAATCCGTTGATGACCCGGTCAATGCGCTGGGCGCCGCGGCCCCCACACAACTACAGCAGACCGCGACGGCTCTCACCCCCCGCCCGGAGAAGGCCGCGGTGGACAACGGCGAGATCTACGACCGGGACTGTCCCTCGAACTACGCCGACGACACCATCAATCTGTGTGTCTTCGACTATCGCACCGGAGGCGTCGGCCCCCGGGTGATGGCGGTGGGTGACTCGAAGATGGGCCAGTGGCTGCCGACGCTGATCCAGATCGCCAAGGAGCATCACTGGCAGCTGACTTCGATCACGAAGGCCGGCTGCGCGTTCTCCGACACCCGTCGCTACCAGGCACCGAAGGTGGAGTACTCCAACTGTGTGACCTGGAACGACTCGGTGAAGCAGGAGGCACTGAAAGAGCATCCCGATCTGCTCGTCACCACCCAGCTCGAGTACTACGCCACGGTCAGGAACGGGGTCGGGCTCACCGGCGAGGCAAACCGGCAGGAGATGATCCGGGGCCTGAACGTGCGGCTGCACGAGATGCAGAACGCCGGCATCCCGACGGTCACGATCGCCGAGACCCCGCGCATGCTGCACGACATGCCGGAGTGCGTCAGCACGCACCTGGAAGACCTGATGGCCTGTTCCCGATCGAGGCCGTTCGCCCTGCGTAACTCCGGCATGGTGAAGGCCGCCTCCGCCGAGACCGACACCCCGGTGATCGACCTCAACGACAAGATCTGCGCGGCCGAACGGTGCCCCGCGGTGATGGGCGACATGCTCATGTACCGCGACGACCATCACCTCACCGCCACCTACGCCCGCACCCTCACCCCGTACTTCGAGGAGCAACTGAGCCCGGCCCTGGTGAGGTACAAACTGCGCCAGACCCTGCTGGGCACGACACCCGCCACCATCCAGCCATCGACCAGCAGCACATCGACCGGTGCTGCCCAGCCGAGGGCAACCCAGGGCTGACCTGGCCTCATCCCCCGTTCGTGATCATGCGATCCCCAGCCTTCGGCCGGGTGGTGTCACCACTTCCCCGGCGAGGTGAGATCCCTCCCGGCCGGAGGCTAGGGATTACATGATCACGAACACGGGATACCTGTTCAGGGCTTGCGGGCGATGGCCGCCCAGTACCAGGCCGATTTCGCGCCGTCCACGTTCTCGTCGGGCCAGGCCCGCACCGGCACGATGCCCGGCTCCACCACGTCCCAGTCGCCGAAGAAGCTGGCCACCTCGTCGCGTGAGCGCGGTACGAAGGTCATGCCGGTGGCACGGGCGGAGTCGGTGACTTCTTGCACCACCGGCGGGTCGAAGTCGGCCGTGGGGTGGGTGATCGCGAGGTAGCTGCCCGACGGCAGAGCGTCGCGCAGCTGGGCCACGGTGGCGTGGATGTCTTCGGCGTCATCGATGAGCATGAGCACCGCGACCAGCATGAGCGCGACCGGGCGGTCGAGGTCGAGCTGTTCCCGCAGTTCCGTACTGCCCAGGAGCTGCTCCGGCTTCCGCACGTCGGCGTCGATGTAGGCGACCTGCCCGACCTCGTTGCTGATCATCAGAGCCCGGGCGTGGGCGAGCACCACCGGGTCGTTGTCGGCGTAGACCACGTGAGCGTCCGGCGCAATGCTCTGCGCGGTCTCGTGCAGGTTGGGGCTGGTCGGGATGCCGGTGCCGATGTCGATGAACTGCCGCACCCCGTGGGCGGCCAGGTAGTGCGTGGCCCGGGTGACGAAGTCGCGGTTGGCCCTGGCCATCTCGCGCATCGAGGGAATCTTCTGAAGGAACAGCTCGGCCAGCTGACGGTCAGCGGCGTAGTTGTCCTTGCCCCCGAGCCAGTAGTCGTACATCCGGGCCGAGTTCGGCACCAGATGATCAGGATGAGGCGTGGTCAGGCTCTCGCTCTCTCCCTGCGACTCCACGGTTGACTCCGACTCGGCCACGGTTCCCCTCCCGATCCACGCCCAGGCGGCTCTGCCCGGCGCCTTTGTCGTTTCTGTGCCGGTTCAGGCTATCGCCCGGCCGGGCCGGACAGCACAGTGAAACCTCCCGAACCTGGACATGCGACCAGTGGGGTGACCGGTGAGGATCATGAGCATGAGGTCATGGATGCTCTCCTCTGGCCATCAGTTGGCACCAGCCTGACCGGCTGGCCCTCCGCGTCATCGTTCTGGGCCCTGAAGCACCCTCAGAAACCGCGCGTGAGGACGGCGACGAGGATCACCGTCACCACCAGGCTGACCATGAGTGAGCCGAAACATCCGAGACGGTTCGAGAAGAAGAGGAACATCTCCTCATGATGCCCGCCCGGGCGATTCTCGCCTCCCGGGCACGGTTAGACCCCGGGAATCGGACCGGATAGAAAGTCCCCATGACCGAACCGGATTCCTGGTGGAGCGGCGCCGTCGGCCCCGAGTGGCGCTCCCACACCTGGGCGGCCTTCAGTGCGGCCGCCCCCGAAGACCTGGTCGGCCAGGCACTGAGCTGGGCGCAGGAGCCGGCCCACACGCTCTACGTGCGATCGGCGTCGCTGCGGCAGGCCTACGGGGTGGCACTCGCGACGGCCCGGCGGGCGGCGGAGAGCATCGCCGACGAGCGTGGCTACAGCCCTCACCTGTTCGCGGTCGGGGTGCTCGACGAGCTCTCCCTGCCCGAAGACCCCGACCCGGCGGCGACCGCCGCTGCCCGGGCCAATCCACGCCGCGAGGGCTGGACGTCGCTCGACACCCGCCGGCAGTACCTCGACAACTACGCCAAACCCCTGGAACGCGCCGATCTCACGCTGCTGCGCCTGCCCCCGCGCGGTGACGCGGAGCGGGTTCTCGATCAGATCGCCGACGACCGGCGCAACTATTTGCGGCCCACGGTCCTGGCGGGAGTGGTGTTGCCACACGAGTTCGCGGCCACCTACGGCGACGGCATCGCGACCCGGTTCGGTTTCCCGCGCGGCGACGGCACACCAGCTCCGCGCCGCACTCTCACCGTACTCGACCTGGACGGCCTAAGCCCGGCCTAAAAGCAAGTCAGGTCAATCAGTTTGTCCGGACGTCCGTCTCACGTTGGGCCGAGACAGTTGTGCGCAGCACCGTGGGCCGGACACGATCGATTCGCACCCCGACCCGTCTCGGTAAGGAGTTCGAAGTGTCCCTCCCAACAATCGGAACACGTGGTTCCAGGCGCCGTAAGCCTTTGGTAGCGATGGTTTCTGCTTCACTCGTGGCCGCCGGCCTGCTGTTCGCGCAGAACGCCAGCGCACAGGAGTCGTACCAGCGAGGCCCGGCGCCCACGAATTCGAGCATCGAGGCTGCCCGCGGATCGTTCGCCACCAGCCAGGTATCCGTCTCTCGCCTTGCTGCAACGGGTTTCGGCGGTGGTGACATCTACTACCCGACCGACACCAGCCAGGGCACGTTCGGTGTCGTGGCCATCGCACCCGGCTTCACCGCGTACAAGTCGAGCATGGCGTGGCTGGCCCAGCGCCTGGCCACGCAAGGTTTCGTCGTGTTCAACATCGACACGCTGACCACGTCCGACCAGCCCGACAGCCGGGGCCGGCAGCTCCTGGCCGCGCTCGACCAGGTCACCAAGGACAGCCGGGTGAGCTCCCGCATCGACGCCTCGCGCCAGGCGGTCATCGGGCACTCGATGGGCGGCGGTGGCACCCTGGAGGCGTCCAAGAGCCGGCCGGCCCTGCAGGCGGCCATCCCGCTGACTCCCTGGGAAACCACGAAGTCGTTCTCCGGCAACCGGGTTCCGACGCTGGTGGTCGGGGCCCAGGCCGACACGGTGGCACCGGTGGCCTCGCACGCACAACCGTTCTACCGGAGCCTGCCGAGCACCCCGGGCAAGGCGTACCTGGAACTGCGCAGCGCCTCGCACTTCGCGCCGAACAGCTCCAACACCACGATCGCCAAGTACAGCATCTCGTGGCTGAAACTGTTCCTCGACAACGACGAGCGGTACCGCCAGTTCGTCTGTCCCGGGCCGACGTCCGACCTGGCCGTGTCTGAGTACTCGAACACCTGCAGCAGCTTTACTCCCTGAGCAGGGCACGCAGGGCACCTTCGGCACCGGCCAGGGAAACCTGGCCGGTGCCCAGCAGTTCCGAGAAGAGCACCGATTCCACGAGGCGTACGTAGAGGAAAGCCCGATCTTCCAGGTCGTCACCGCCGATGCCGGCCTCGCGGAAGGTCGCCGTCTGCTCCTGCACCGACCGACGCATCACGTCACCCGCCGGGGTGAAGAGCACCCTCGCGGCAATCTGCGGATCTTCCTGCATGAACGTGCGCAGCTGCACCGCCTGGTCGAGCAGTTTCACGTAGGCGCGGGTGACAGCCAGCACGCCGTCCGGCCCGCAGACCGGCCGGACCTCGTCGCGGGCCAGCTGGAAGATCCACCGGCTGATCGTCCCGAACACCATGCCCAGCAGTCGGTCCCGGCTGCCCACGGCGCGGTAGAGCGTAGCCCGGCTGATCGCCAGCTCCCGGGCCAGCAGATCCATGTCAAGGGTGGAATGACGCTGGAAGTGCACTGCGGCGCCGCGCAGTATGACCTCGGGCGCCATCACACTGCGGCTCGTGGACATATTCGTATCCCACCACATTCACAGGTCGAATGAATTGACGGCGGATCGGTTTTCGGCCAGCGGACGAATTTTCTCAAAGAAAACTTTCGCCGATCTTGAGGCGCCGATGACCTCGTCCTCCATCGTCCCCGACCAACGGGTAACCGCGCACCAGAATATCGCTCGGCGGACACCTCGAAGTTTGACCGGCGCTTGACCCACCCGCTCGCGGAGAATCCGGTTCTGCGCAGCGACGACCCCCGCCAGCCGGCCGTCTGACGGCCCTCGCACCCGCCTGGGCCTGCGGGCCCGCAACGCCCTGTTCGTGTCAGCCCCGCCGATGGAGCTCGTGAACCACGTCGCCACCGATGTCGATCACTCCAGGAGCAGCGCCTCTGACCTAGGGAAAGCTCTCCCCGGCGATCAGCGGACAATGCGCAGAACGAACAAGCTACCGTCGCGGATTGAACGAGCCGACGTCGCAGATTGAACATCTGGGGGTAGCATCCGAACGTGCCCAACCCTGATTGGATTCCCCGTCACGCCGCCCGGCAGGTCGCGGCGGCCCTGGCGGACACGCGCGTCGTGCTGGTCGGTGGAGCCCGCCAGGCCGGCAAGAGCACGCTGGTACGGGTCGTCGCCGCAGACCGTGATGCGGTGCGCCGTGACCTGGACCGGGAGCAGGAACGAGCGGCAGCCATCACCGATCCGGTCGGGTTCGTCGACTTCTCCGAGCTTCTGGTCATCGATGAGATCCAGCGCGTTCCGAGTCTGTTGCTGGCCATCAAGGCCTCCGTGGACGAGGATCCTCGACCTGGCCGGTACCTCCTCACAGGCTCCTCGCAGCTGTTCGGCATGCTCGACGCCCCGGACGCCCTTCCGGGCCGGATGGAGACGGTCGAGCTGTGGCCGCTGTCGCAGGGAGAGCTGAACGGTGAGCCGGACGGCTTCGTCGACGCGATCTTCGAGCTCGGCCCTGATCTGCATCACGAGTCGAGCATCACCCGGGCCGACTACGCCGCGAGGATCGTGCGCGGTGGCCTCCCGGAGGCCACCGCCCGGGAGAACAACCGACGCCGGGAACGCTTCCTCGACGCCTACGTCCAATCACTCATCGACCGCGATATCCGTCAGCTCTCGGAGATCCAGCACAAGGGTGCTCTCCGGCAGATGGTCCGTCTCCTGGCCGCCCGATCAGCGACCCTCATCGTGCCGGGCTCTCTGGCGTCCGAGCTGGGGATCACCAGGCCGACCATTGCCCGCTATCTCCAGGCGCTCGAGGAGATCTTCCTGATCAAGCGGGTCCCGGGCTGGTCACGTAACCTCGGTACCCGCGCGACGAGCACGCCCAAGCTGATTTTTGTCGACTCCGGGATCGCCGCCAACGAGATCGCCGCCGATGCGAGATCATTGCTGCGTCCGGACTCCCCGTTCGGATCTCTCCTGGAATCCTTCGTACTGTCGGAACTCTCGCGGCAACTCACCTGGTCCGACCGGGCAGTCAACCTCTTCCACTACCGCGACCACAGCAAGTACGAGGTCGATGCGGTGCTGGAGAGTCGTTCCGGTCAGGTCGTCGGCATCGAGGTGAAGGCGGCCTCGACCGTGAGAACCGACGACTTCCGCGGTCTACGCCGGTTGGCCGAGCGACTCGGCGACGATTTCGTCACCGGTGTCGTGCTCTACACCGGCACCGCGACACTGCCCTTCGGGGAGAAGATGCGAGCCGTTCCGGTCAGCGCCCTCTGGCAGGCCGGCGAGGCCCACGCCTGAGACCGGGCACCCGGGGGTCAGCCACCCGACACGGACATCTCCCCTGCGGGCAGGGTGCGCAGGTCGATCTCCTCGTCGGGCTGCGAGCTCGTGAGCAGCGAGGTCACCACGAACGCCACCAGGCTCACCGAAGCGGCGACCAAGGTCGCCCAGCCGTCGAGACCAGCGTCCACCATGGTGTTGTCGATATAGAAGAGGTCATTGGGGACGCCGTAGAGAGTTGGCACCAGGGCCAGCAGTACCAGCCGCACGGCGAGGCCGACACCGGCGGCGACCAGCGCCGCGGTCGAGGTGGAGCGCTTCCAGAACAGGCCCAGCAGGAAGGGCCCGGCCAGACAGGCGAGCATCAGGTCGAAGGCCAGGGTCAGCAGGATGCCGGTCTGACTCACCCGGATCGCGAGGACGACGGCCACGGCGACGACGGGGAGCATGGCCACGCGGGTCCAGCGCAGCAGCGGGTCGTGGTGGCCGGGAGCGACCTCGCGGCGCACTCCGGCGATGTTCCGCACGGCCACGGCCGACGTGGCCAGGATGGCGCCCGAGGCCGTGGAGAACGACGCCGCGACGATGCCCGACAGCGACAGGATCGCCAGGATCACGGGGGCGTGATGGTCGAGCAACTGGTAGATGATCGGGCCGTTCTCGCTGGTCAGGCCGAGCGCCGAGACCGAGGTCAGGGCGATGAGCGACCACAGCACACCGACGACGGCCGTCGCGCCGGCCCCGATGAAGCACGCCTTCTGCGCCGCGGCCGGGCTTTTCGCCGCGAAGATACGCTGCATGAAGTCGATGGCCACGAGGTCGCCGATGCCCAGGGAGATCAGGGTGGCCCAGTTCACGGCCGCTCCCTGGCCGGTGTCGGTGAGCTGACCGAGATCGAAGGGCCCGAGCCCGTCGGGAATCGCGATGCCGTACTCGTTCGCGACCCAGACGAAGAGCACGACGGTGGCGATCCCGGTGATGACGGCCTGGATCACGGCCGTGTAGGCGTCGGAGAACAGCCCACCACCGATCGTGTAGGCCAGCACCAGGCACACGGCCAGCACCACGCCGGCGTCGTACGACATGCTGGTGAAGGTCTCCATGAGAAAGCCCATCGCCACCAGGTTGCCCGCGAGCAGGATGGTGAAGGCGAAAACCATGAGCACCGACGACACCACCTCGACGGGCCGGTTGTAGCGCCGCGCGAAGAAGTCGCCGAGGGTGAAGAGCCCCATCTGGTTCATCGGCCGGGCCAGGAACAACCCGGCCAGCAGCAGGCAGACCGCAAGACCCAGCGCGAGCGAGGCCCCGGCCCAGAACCCGTACGTCGCACTGAGGTCCGTGTTCCCGACCGTCGCGTTGCTGTCGACGGCGGCCGTGGTCAGGGCGACCGCGACCAGGGGCACCCCGAGCTGGCGCCCGGCCACGAGATAGTTGGCGCTGTCGCCGTCGACCTTGCGGGCCACGGCTATGCCGACGACCAGCACGATGAGCACGGACAGTCCGACACCAGCGGTGATCACGGGCAACTCCTCGGTCAGGCGGATCTGACGGGCGACTTTCGATCAACCGACAGATAACCCGGCCCGAGTTACGCGCAGACGACCCGGATGCGCACAATCTCGTTAACCGGCGAGCTCACCTGCCCTGGCGCGGTGGCCACGAACGTTTTTCCGGGCCCGTTCGTGATCCATGCGGACCGTTCCGGGGAGGCAGGGGACCTCACGGCCGAAGATGCCAGACTGCGACCCGAAGAATCGCAGAAACCGCAGAACAGGATGACCACATCGATGAATGTCCGGCAGCAGCTCCAGGAGCTGGAGCGGTACTACGACGCTGTGCCGCGAATGAGCGCCCGCACCGAGGATTTCGGTCCGCTCACCTTGTTCGTGCGCCAGGCGGCCGGTGGTTTCCCCTTCTACGCCCGCCCCACGGTCGGCAGCCGGGAAACCGTGACGGTGGAACATGTCCGCGCCGTGCAGGCCCGCCAGCGTGAACTCGGCCTGGCCGAGACTTTCGAGTGGGTGGCGGAGAACGCCCCCGGTCTGAGGTCCGTCGTCGAGGCCGCGGGCCTGCACATCACTCAGTGCCCACTCCTGGTGCTCGCCGAGGCCGGGGCCGGGACCGGGACCGGGACATCGCCACTTCCAGTCGCACGGGTACTGGACGCCGACAGCACGGTACTGCCCTCCGCGATCGCCGCCCAGCGACTGGCCTTCGCCGGTGGCACGGCCGGCCTGCCCGAGCTCCTCGAAGAGAGCGCGAAGGCCGAGGCCGACGGCACGGTAGAGCACTCCCGGATGCGAATCCGAAAACAAGCAACAGTTTTCACAGCAGTGGACGAGGAGACCGGCACCGCCGTCGCCGCGGGCCAGCACAACCCCCTCGACGGCGTCACCGAGATCGTCGGGGTCGGCACCCTGCCCTCGCGACGCCGCGAAGGACACGGCGCGGCCGTCACCTCAGCACTGGTGGCCGATGCCACCGAACGCGGGATCGGGACGGTCTTCCTCTCCGCCGCCGACGAAGACGTGGCGCGCATCTACCGGCGCCTGGGATTCCGGCAGATCGGTACGGCCATGATCGTCGAGTAGCAGCCCCGGCGCGAGAATCACCCCATCAGCGGCGCCCCCTCCCCCTCCGGTTCGTGATCAGGCGAAGAGGCGGTGGGGGCCAGGGCGTGGCATTCGATGGACTGGCAAGTAGGTGAGAGCCTCGTCCCTGGATCCAGTGATGTGGGGGAAGCATGCCTGTGCCCGATGCGCTCAGATCGCCGTTGTCCCGACGAGGGGTGATCCAGCTCGGGCTCGCGGGAGCCGCGCTCGCCGGTAGCGCGCGACCCGGCGAGGCGGCACCACCCGAAGGAGCGACCGGACCGATCTGGGCGTTCTCGCAGTCGGTGTACTTCGCGGGCAACCGCACCGTGCGCCTGCGCCGACTGCACAGCCTGGCCACGGGCGACATCTTCTACACGACCAGCGCCGCCGAGTTGGTCCCCGCCGGATACACCGACGAGTCGGACGAACATCCCGCCTGGGTCTACTCGGTGACCGACCCCGCGCTCGCTCCCCCGGACTCCGACCAGCTCCTTCGCCTGTGGAATCCCCGCCTGCGGGCGCACTTCTCCACGACGAGCGAATCGCTGGCCCGCACCGCCCAGCGGGAGCGCTACGAACTCCAGGCCGAGTACCCGGCCCCGTACGTCCCCCGTTCCGCCCCGGACTCCCCGCATGCCGTCACCGTCCCGCTCCCGCCGCTGCGCCGCCGGCGCTGACCGACCCTTCCGAGGCTCCGATGCAGACACACTTCTACACGACCGACCCGGCGGAGAAACGGGCCCGGCTGGACCAGGGCTACCGCGACGAGACCGACTCGTCCGCAAGCATGTTCGTGTTCAGCCGGCCAGTGCTCCACGTCGGTATCCGCACCACACCGCTCTACCGGCTGCGCCACCGCCGGACCGGCGACCAGATCTACACGGTCGACCGGGCCGAGGCCACGCAGCTGCTCGGGCGGGCGAGGTACATCGACGAGGTGCGGCTGGACTCACTGTGGGTCTTCCGGGCGAGCAGCCCGAAGTCTGCTCCGCCCGATGCGGTTGCGCTGTACCGACTCTGGAACAGGAGAGCACGCGCCCACTTCTACACCCGCGACCGGGCCGAGGCCGACCACGCCGTGGCCGAGCTGGGCTACCGGATCGTGCCCCAGCAGGCCTACGTGCTGAAGAGCCCGGCCCTGGCCGAGGGCATCACCGCCGTGCGTTTACACCGGCTGGTCACCGGCGACGACTGAACAGATGAGCGATCTCAGACGCCGACGCTCAGGTGCGGGAGCGAAGGGGCTCATCTACAGCCTGTGACGTGAGCGCAACCGTTCACCGACCGGCCTGCGCGACAGCACTTTCCACCTCCTCGGAGAAGAACTCCCCCGGGTCCAGGTCGAGGTGCGCGAACTGACCGGCGACCTCCAGGCTGACCACGCCGTGCATGCGCGTCCAGAGCACGGTCGCCAGGCGGAGCGGGGCCCCGCCCTCGGTGGACCCCAGCAGTTCGGCAGCGACCGTGGAGAGCACCGTCAGAGTGCCGAAGGCCGTCTCGAACGTGTCCATCGGCGCCTGGTAGCCGGGCACCGGCGTGCCGAACAGCAGCAGGTAGCGATGCGGATCGGCGAGCGCCCAGGCCCGGAAGGCCTCGGCCATCTGCCGTAGCCGCCGGTCCGGTGGCAGGGCGGCGCCGCTGGTGGCCGCCTGCTCGATGGCCTGCGCCAGGTCGGCGTAGCCGTCCCGGATCAGGGCGGTGAGCAGGGCGTCGCGGTTGGCGAAGTAGCGGTACAGCGCCGGCCCGGTCATCCCCATCTGCCGGGCGATGGCACTCAGCGAGATGCCCGCCGACCCGGACTCGGCGAGTTGCAGCATGGCCAGCCGCTTGATCTCGTCCGTTCCCTCACGGCGGTAGCGCTCGCGCCGGTTGCCCGGTGACCCCGTCATCGATGGACCCTTCCCCTTGCTCGTGATGACAGTGTACTTTCGTAACAGGGTCTAACTTTTGTTAGATGTGTTCACGGCCGAGGAGGAGCCATGTCCGAGACGACGGTGGTGCTGGGGGCGGGCAGCGGACTGGGCGCCGAGATCGCCCGTCAGCTCGTCGAGCAGGGCCGGCCGGTGCGCGGTGTCACCCGCAGCGGGGCCGGCCTTCCGGACGGCGTGGAGAACCACCGGGCCGATCTCCTGGACCGCTCGGCCGCGATCGCCGCGTGCCGGGATGCGTCCGTCATCCATCTGGCCACCAACGTGCCCTATCCCGACTGGGTCGACCTGTTCCCGGCCATGGTCGACAACGCGATCGCGGCCGCCGAGGAGACCGGCGCCAAGCTGGTGTTCGCCGACAACCTGTACTGCTACGGCCCGGTCGACGGGCCGTTCGACGAGCAGACCCCCGAGCGGCCGGTCGGCCCCAAGGAGAAGCTGCGGTCCCGCCTGGGACGCACGCTGCTCGCCGCGCACGCCCAGGGCCGGGCGCGGGTCACGCTCGGGCGCAGTAGCGACTACTACGGCCCCGATTCCCGGACCTCGCTGCCGGACGAGATGATCATCGAGCGTCTGGTGCGGGGCCGCAACCCCCTGTGGTTCGCACCCCGCGAACTCCCCCACACCTTCGCCTTCTCCTCCGACACGGCGCGGGCGCTGATCGTGCTGGGCGACGACGAACGGGCCGACGGCCGGGCCTGGCACACCCCCGCCGCCCCGACCCTGGCGGTCTCCGCCTTCGCCGCGCTGGCGGGCGAGATCGCCGGTACGCCACGCCGGTTCATCCGCCTACCGGCACTGACCCCACGCGCGATGTCTCTGTTCGACCGGAGACTTCGCGGGTACTCGGAACTCGACCACCAGCGCACCCGGCCGTGGATCGTCGACCACTCGGCCTTCGTCCACACCTTCTCCTCGTTCTCGGTGACGAGCCACGAGGAGGCACTGGAACAGACCATCGCCTGGTATCGCGCGCACCACTGAATCGCTACCGGCATCGACAGGGCATCGACAGGGCATCGGGTCTCACCCGACCCGGTTCATCACCAGAAACCCATGAGCAGGACGAATCCGCCGACCAGCCCCACGACGACCACCACCGTCACCAGCACGATGGCCGTCACGATGCTGATCGCTTCCCACGAGGGACGCGGGCCACCGGAGGACGCGGGTGGTTGCGGTGGAGGGGTCCGGTACGGGTTCAGTGGATCCGGGATCCGGCCGTCGTCAGCCACCACTGCTGTTCCCCGGTTTCGCGGTCTCGTGCAGCAGACACGATCCGTTCACGGCCAGCGTGGTGTTGCCGTAGTCGCCGAACTCCACGGTGGCGTCCTGACCGTTGCTGATCGTGATGGCCCGGTCCTGGGGGGCGTCTCTCAGCTCGTTGACCACGGTGAAGCCGTACTGGGCGGCGATGTCGATGAGCTTCTGCTTGGCCTCCGGCCAGGCCGCGTCCGGGGTGCTTCCCTGCGCGTAACCGGCCTCGAAGGTGCCCGATTCGGCTGCCTCGATCTTCTGGAAGGGCGGGGCACAGATGCCGGAGCTGACCTCGGCCGGCTCCTTCTGCGTCCATTTCAGGTCGGGAGCCAACTCGTCGAAGACCCCGCGCATCTCGGCGAGCATGGCCAGGTAGTCCTTCGAGCCCTGTTCGTACGAGGGTCGCGACTGCAGTTCCTTCTCGGCGTCCGCCTGCGACATCGACGCGTTCACGCTCTCTCCTCCTCCGTCACCACACCCGGCCACGGCCAGGGCGGTTGTCAGGGCGATGGTCAGGGCAGCGACGACGCTGCCGGTTCGTCGAGCCCGTGGCCCACGCTTCATCAATCTCACCGCAGACCGCCCGGATCGCCCATCGCAGCCCGTTTGAGCTGCTCGTAGATACTGCCGACGCCCTGACGCACCTCGTAGCTCTTCTCCGCCGCCCCGGCGGCCACGTCGGAGAACCCCTCGGCGACCTTCTTCGCCCCGGCCTCGGCCAGGTCCACGGCCGAGTCCTTTACCTCTACCAGTTCCTCGCCGATCTTCTCGCCCAGGCGCTCGCCGATCTCGCCGCCGGGCCCCAGGGGGTTGGTCACGCCGTCCCGGAGGATCTCGCCGAGCGGGACGTTGTGGTCGCCCTCCACGACCCGGTCTTCCTGACCCGCGACGAGCGACTGGAGGTTGTGCTGGCTGGTCGTGCCCTCGTTGAGGTACGAGGTGTGCAGCGTGATGCCCGAGAGCTTGCCCTCCTGGGCGTCCTGGACCTCGTTGGTGTCCAGCTGCACCACCCCGTCCATCTCGCTCGGGTCTTTTCCGAAGCGTTGCAGGTCGCCGACCCCGTCCCAGTTGGCCTCCTCGTAGAAGACCTTGCCCGAGGGAACTTTCAGGTCGTTCACGTCGTCGACGCCCAGGCCCGGCGAGCCGAAGAAGGCCACCCGGTCCACCCCGGTGTTGGCGTGCTGCAGGGCGTACCCGGTGGTGGTGGAACCGTAGGAGTGCCCCAGCGCGGTGATGTCGGCATGGTCGTTCTTGATGTTGATGCCCTGGTAGAACTCGGCCAGGCTGTCGCCGCCGGTACGGGCGCTGTTGGCCATGGCCACCGAGTCACCGTCGAAGTCGGTCAGGCTCTCGGCCGAGATCTGCGGGGCCTGATACCCCAGCCAGGTCACCATGGCGGCGTCCTCGCCGGCGGTCGCCGGGTCGCGGTTCAGGGAACGCTCCGCACCCAGCCGCATCTTTCGCATGTCCTCGGCGTAACCGTCCATATCCTGCACGGTCGAGGTCAGGCCGGGTGTGAAGACGCCGACATGGTCTGCGGTGTCGGGGTTCCCGTTAGAGATGATGGCCTGGGCCCGCTGGTTGCTGATGTCCAGGCCGAGGATCATCGTATTGTCCTGCTTCCCCAGACGATCCACCGTGTCCAGCGAGTCACGCTTGTCCTCGAGCTCGCCGATCGCCTTCTCCAGGGCCTTCTTCCGGTCCTCGTCGTCGGGACCGAGCCCGGCGAGCTCGTTCTTGAGCGACCAGAGCTGATCCTTCACCTGCTCCTGGTAGACCGGCAGCAGGGCGGTGTTGGCCGCATCGAGGACGTCGGCGGGCAGCCCGTTGCGGTTGTTGATCCAGTCCGGGTGATCCTTGAGGATCTCCGCCTTCTCGGCCTCCGTGAGACTGTCCCACCAGGCTTTGTTCTGCGCCGGCTTAGCGTCTTTCGCCGGCTGGCCGTAGAGGTCGGCAACGCCGGCGTTCTCACCGCGCAGCGCCGCGTCGTCCGGGCTCCGGTAGTCGTACCGGGCCAGCGCACCGCTCATCACCTGGCCGTTCAGCACCTGGGACAGGTCCTGATCGACATCCCCGGCGCGGCGCACCGCCTCCGCGACGTACGCGGCGCACTCGTCCACCAGGAGCGAGCGCGCGTCGCGGGCCAGTTCCTCGTCGTGCTCGGTCGCGTAACACATGGTCAGCCCGCGCACGTCCTGCACGTTCGTCGCGGTGATCTCCAGGCCGTTGTCCGCGGCGAACTGCTCGGCCTGCTTCACCGCCCGCTCGACGTCCACGACCCCGTCCGACGCGTCCAGCAGCCCCCGCCGCACCGCGGCCACCTCGGCGATCCGGTCCTCGAGCAGTTCCTTGAGCTGATCCAGTTGTTCACGGGCTCCGTCGGAGGCCGTACCGCTCCAGCTCGGCGGCGCCACCTTGCTCAGCCCGTCGCCCGTGTCGATCAGCTGATCCTCGATGTCACGCAGCTTCGCCGCCGCGCCCTCCAGGTCACTCGACCGCCAGTCGCGCACCTGTGCCCAGGCCGCGCTCACCGCTTCCCACCCTGCGATTTCATCATGAGCCCCTCCCATAATCGCAGCCCAGAGGGTACCAAACGCCCAAGTGGCACCTCAGGTGATCATCGAGTTACTCAGGGTCATATCGCCGGGCAACGAGGTGGTTCATCTGCCGTACACCGCCGGCCTTGCGACCGTCCCCTACGCTCGCCGCCCATGAGTTCCTCCCTCGTTGCCGGCCTCATCGCGGTGCTGGCCGGCATCGTGGTGGCGCTCGACCATTTCCACGTCATCCACCTCTGAGCCCCGGCTGCGCCGGAAATGGACCACGCGCAAGGGACCTTCGGCTTCGGTCGGAACCTCGAACCCGTCGAAGTACTGCGCTGCCATCTCTTCACTCAGCACCGCGTCGTCCGCGTGCGCCCCGCGCCGGTCCCGCACGCGCTCTAGAACGGTTTCGCGATCGGTTGCCAGATAAATGGTTTCGGGAACCACGCCGAACGGCTCCAGCAGGCCGCGGTAGTCGTCACGCATCGCCCGCGACCAGAACGAGAAATCCAGGACGACGTCGCGGCCTTCCGAAACCAGCCACAAAAGTCTCTCTTTGAGTTCGCTCTCGACCTCGGCACGAACCGGCCCGGGTGGCAGCGCCCCCGGAAGCCCTCGCCGCCACAGCTCGACATCGAACGAGAGCCGCACCATCCCCCGCTCCTCCAGGCGCCGGGCGAACGTCGACTTCCCTGATCCGGCCGGACCACACATGAAGACCACGCGAGCCATGGGCGAATATCCTCTCGTCAATGCCGTGCGCCGATATCCTCTCATTGGATCTTTGGGAAGATATCAACGCACCAAGGAAGCTCAATGACGCCCGTAAATAGTGACCCCGGCACCTCCACGACCGCCGCCAGATCAGTAGTGCGATCGCCCGAGGACCTTGGAGCCTTCGTGGCCCGCCTGCGCTACGCCAACGACCTGACCCAGCAAGAATTGGCGCAGCGTCTCGGCATCTCCCGTCGATACATATATGAGATCGAATCGGGCAGACCCAACCTTTAGGCCCTACGCCTGTTCGAGATCGTCAACATGCTCGGCGCCACGATAACTGCGACCCATGATCCGGAGAATGCCTGGTCCACGGATAGCTCAGGCCGCCACAACCGCGACACCGCAGGCGGAATCCTGGGTGAAGACCCAGATCTTCGCCAGGATCTCCTGGGTCGCTGATTCGCCTTCCGCCAGGTTTCTTCGGCGCGATCAACTACCCGCCGTCAGGTCTCGGGCGGCAGCGGGGTACTGAGCGAGCAGCAGGCGGAGGCCGTCGATTCCGGTGAAGAGATACGCGCTCCAGCCGGCTGAGGTGGCGGTGGCGACGTTGCCGGGGTCGTCGTCGATGAACATCACCGACTCCGGGGTGTCCGTGCCGAGCCGGGTCAGTGCGCGGGCGAAGAAGGCGAGGTCGCTCTTGGTCGCGCCGACCTCGCCGGAGAAGATGACATCGTCGAAGATCTCTCCCAGACCGACCTTCTCGATCAGGTAGGCCATGCGGTGACGTTCCTGGTTGGTCGCCGCCACCAGCACTCCCCCGGTGCGCTGCTTCCAGGCCAGGAGCTCGTCGGCCACGGCCCGATCGAGCCGGGCGTCGTTGGCGAACCAGTAGTCCACCAGCTGATCGCCGCTGATCGCTGGATTAATCTGGGGCATCAACTGATTCATGGTCTCGCGCAGATCCCGGGCGCCGATGATGATCTCCGGCCAGTAGGTGCGGAAGAACAGCTGGCCCAGATCCTGAGGGTCAATGTCCAGATCCTCGGCGACGAAGTGATTCCAGGAGTGGTCGCCGAAGCGTTCCAGCGGGTGGACCACGACCCCATCGACGTCGACAGCCAGCACGGGCAGCATGTTTCGTCCTCTCATCGGACAGACAGTCCCAGGTCGTCAGCCATGGCGTTCAACTGCACGCCGAACCATTCCTCGCGGGCGTCGATGGCGTTGACGAGACGACTGGAGAACTCGACATTGATGGCGCCGAGGATATCCGCCGGCGAAGGCGTGCGGGCTGTCGCACCGGCCTCGCCGCACCGACCGCACCGACCGCACCGACCGCACCGACCGCACCGACCGCACCGAGCACACGGCATGTCACCGCAATGAGCTATCGGTGACGACCGGTCACTCAACGAAGTTTCTGGGATTTTGCTGAACTTCCGGCGGAACACCGGCATCCAAGATCTTGGGCGCTGAACCCCGAAAGTGTTCCGCACGCAACCTACCTGGAGTTTCTGTGAGTCCCGCACCCCGCCGTGCGCCGTCGCGACGTACGTTCCTGATCGGCGCGTCCGCCGCTGCCGTCACCGCCGGCTGCATCCCGGCTGCCCAGGAGAATCCCCCTCGGATCAGCACGCCGCCCACCTCGGCCCCCAGAACGCCCACGGCGACGAAGACGTCCGGAGGTCCCATCGGGGACGGGTCGACGGCCGACACGGGACCCCAGCCGCATCAGCCGCGCTGGAAACGATTGAAGCCGGGTGAGGTCCCGCCGCAGTTCGTGGTGTTCTCCTGGGACGGTTCGGCGAGTCTGGACAGCGGGCTGTTCCCCCGCTTCCGCCGGCTCGCCCAGGAGAACGGCGCCAGCATGACCTTCTTCCTGTCGGGCCTCTACGCGCTGCCCGAACGGCACCGCCGGCTGTACCACCCGCCCCAGCACCCGGTCGGGGCGTCGGACATCTCGTTCCTGACCACGAGGCACGTCATCTCCACCATGCGGCAGATCGGCAGAGCATGGACGGAGGGGCACGAGATCGGCACGCACTTCAACGGTCACTTCTGCGGGACCAATGGCGTCTCCCGATGGTCGGCCGCCGACTGGGACAGCGAGATCAAACAGGCCAAGCGCTTCGTCAAGACCTGGAAGACGACCACCGGCACGACCGGCGACCGCGACCTGCCACCGCTGCCGTTCGACTACGAGAAGGAACTGATCGGCGGCCGCACCCCGTGCCTGGAGGGCCAGACCCACCTCCTGCCCACCGCCGAGCGCCTGGGCTGGCGCTACGACGCGTCGTCACCCGGTGCGGCGCAGGTCTGGCCCACGAAGAAGCACGGCCTGTGGGACCTTCCGCTGCAGGCCCTGCCCTTCCCCGACGCCACTGCCGGCAAGAGCAAGCACGTGCTCTCGATGGACTACAACCTGATGTACAAGCAGTCGGGGGCGGACACCTACGGGGACCCGGCCATGTGGCCGCGGTGGCGGGCCCAGGCCCGGGACGCCTATCTCGCCGGTTTCGAGCGGGCCCACCAGGGCAACCGGGCACCCCTGTTCATCGGCAACCACTTCGAGCAGTGGAACGGCGGCATCTACATGGACGCCGTGGAGGACGCCCTGGTCGAGATGGCCAAGAAGCCCGGCGTGAAGCTGGTGTCGTTCCGGCAGTTCGTGGACTGGCTCGACGTGCAGGACCCGCACGTACTGGCCCGGCTCCGGAAGCTGCCGCCCGGCACGCGCCCGGCCCAGGGATGGAAATCCTTCCTGCGCTGACACCACCCGCGGTGATAGTTGACCCGATCGGCTGTCACCGCACCGGTGTGCTTCACCACGGGGAGTCCTTGGCCGAACAAGCCCCACAGACGACCTACCGCCGGTCACCGTGAGGATCATCGATGACGAACGATGCCGTAACCACCAGCCTCGACCTGATTCTGCGGGACGCCCTGCACGCCCTGCAGCAGCTGAGCGGCGCCGACACCTGGAAGCATCTGCTGGTCGGAACCAGTCAGGGCACCGGACGCGGCGCCGACCACGCGGCCGTGTACGCCTGCCCCGAACGGCACGAGCTCGCGATCATCTCCTTCCCGCACCGCCTGGTGATGCAGCCAGGAGCTCACGACACCTCGCGTCTGGTCCGGGTGTTCCCCCGCCACCGGGTCATCGTCGCGTCGGCCGCCCACCTCACCGGCCCGGTCGGGGGCCTGGAGAACCAGATGCCGCACGACCCGGTGCGGGCCCGCGAGGAGCTCCTGTTGATGGTCCCCGACGCCGGGTCTTCCAGTGGCATGACCGAGATCCGGATCACCGGCTACCAGAGCGGTGAAGTCGCCCGGGCCGTGGCCGAGCTGACGGCACTCAAGGTCTGATCGACCCTCAGCCCAGGCCGAGGCTCTCGTCAGACCTGTTTTTACCGGCATTCCTCTCACGCGCCGGGGAGTGGGCCATCTTGACGGTGCCGTCAACATGAGTCAGGCTCCTTGACCATGGAGTCAACTTCTGTGAGCACCGAGGTCGAGCCGGCTCTGCCGGTGATACCGGTGCTGACCATGCTGGAATCATCCGACGAGTCCGCGGTGTGCGGCGTCGACGGAGTGTGTCTCTGATGGCGGGGGCATTCGGGCCCGCCGCGGAGCCGATCACCATCGACGTCTGGAGCGACGTCGTCTGCCCGTTCTGCTACCTGGGCGACGCCCATCTCCAGCAGGCGATCGAGGCGTTCCCCCACGCGTCCTCGGTTCAGGTGCGCTACCACAGCTTCCAGCTGCACCCCGGGGCCGTCGAGACCCGCCCGGTCACCGAGTACCTGATCAAAGACCGGGGCATGTCCCCCGATCAGCTGGCCGCCTCGCACCAGCACCTCACCGCCCAGGGCGCCGAGGCCGGGCTGGACTACCGCTTCGCCGACTCGCTGGTCTTCAACACCAAAGACGCGCACCGGCTGATCCACTTCGCGAAGGCGGAGGGGCGCGACCACGAGATGGTACTGCGCCTGTTCCGCGCCGAGTTCACCGAGGGCCTCGACCTCGCCGACCACGGCGTCCTCGCCGATCTGGCTGTCGAACTGGGCTTTTCGCGCGAGGCCGTGATCGCCGCCCTGAGTAGCGACGCGTACGAGGCCGACTTCGAGGCCGATGTCGCCGCCGCCCAGCAGATGGGCATCAATGGCGTGCCGTTCTTCGTGTTCGACGGCAAGCGCGCGATCTCCGGTGCCCAGCCCGTCGAAATGTTCCGCCGGGCACTGGATCTGTCCTGGCAAGACCGGGCCGCACAGCCCGCGTGACCGTTCCGGGGACGCCGGGCCGGCCTCGGCGGGCCGATGCCCGGCGCAACACCGAGGGCATCCGCCGGGCCGCGCTCGACGTCTTCCGCTCCGGCGGCCTCAACTCCCCCCTGGAAGAGGTCGCCCAGGCCGCCGGGGTCAGCAAAGGCACCATCTACCACCGATTCGGCAGCCGCCGCGGCCTGATCGACGCGGTCGTCGACGAGCTGGTGGCCGAGCGCATCCAGGACATCATCGCGACGGTGGAACAACTGCACGACCCCCGGGACCGGTTCGAGCAGTATCTGCTGGGCATCTGGCTCCTGCAGTTCGACGAGCCGGCCGCGAACGACGTCCTGATGCGCACGACCCCCGACTCCGAACCCCTCAGCCACCTGTGTGCCGGTGCCCAGCAGTTCGCCTCCGGCCTGCTCTGCGCCGCGCAACAGGCGGGCACGGTACGGGCCGACATCACCCCGGACGACATCAACCAGCTGATCCTGGAACGCGGCGTGGTGGTGCGGGCCTGCGACCAGCAGCCCCGCGACGACTACCGGCGCCGGCTGCGGTTCGTTCTGGACGGGCTGCTGGTCAACACCCGCAACTGACGTCCGGATCTGCTTTCGGCACCCAAATTGCACTCTCGTTGACCTAGGCCCGACTCTTCTTTAGCGTCCGATGCGGACGTACTACGTTGAATTTTCGACGAAGGAGATGCTGTGAGAGACCACGACGTCACCGCACCCGACGCGCTCGATCAGGCCATTGCCTTGGCGAAGCAGAAGATCGAGCGTGAGCACAACGAGCCGGCGCTGGCCACCGGCACACATCCCGCTTCACCGTCCACTCCCACGGCCTGAGCCCTCCCCGCCACTCCTGAGGAGCGTTCGTGCCGGTCAACACGTTCGTTCTCAAGGTCGCGAACCGCTGCAACATCGATTGCGACTACTGCTACGTCTTCAACTCCGCCGACCAGGTCGCGCGGACGCTACCGGCGCGCATGAGTAGCGCGGTGGTGACCGCGACGACCGACAGAATTCGGGAGTACTGCGAAAGCCAGGGCCTGGCAACGGTCAACGTCGTTTTTCACGGTGGCGAGCCGTTGCTTCTGGGATTACGGCGAATGCGCGAACTGCTGTCGGACATCAGGTCGCGATTGGCCCCCGTCCAGGTGTCGTACGTCTTGCAGACCAACGGTGTCCTGGTCGACGAGCGCTGGGCGGATCTGTTCAGTGAGTATCAGGTCAAGGTCGGAGTGAGCCTGGACGGGCCTCCCGAAGTCAACGACCTGCATCGTCGAGGGCATCGCGGCCAGTCCACAGCGGCGGGCGCGGCCGAGGGCGTACGACTGCTCCGGCAGAAAGACGACGTGCTGGCCGGTGTGCTGGCGGTGATAGACCTGCGGGCCGATCCAGTAGCGACGTACGACTATCTTGCCGACCTGGGCGCACCGATGATCGACTTCGCTCTCCCCCACGCGACCCATCAGGCGCCACCTCTACGAACTCCGGGGCACGCAGCCGAGTACGGGCGGTGGCTGTGCGATGTGTTCGATCGATGGCACACCAGCCCGGGCCGGGTCCGTGTGCGCATGTTCGACGACATCGTGGCTCTGCGGCTGGGAGCTCGCGGAGCGGTCGATTCTCTCGGGCTGGCCGGGTCGGGCATGGTCACGATCGAGTCCGACGGCGGCATCGAGGGGTATGACGCTCTGCGCGCTGTCCGCCCGGGTGAAAGCCAGCTGGGGCTGTCTGTCTTCGAGAACACGCTTGAGGACGCCTGTGGGCACCCGGGCCTGAACGATCGGGTCAGTGGATCATGGGACGACCTTGGTGAGGTATGCCGTTCCTGTGAACTGGTATCCATCTGCGGCGGCGGGTACAAGCCCCATCGTTTCGCCGTCGGGACCGGTTACCTCAATCCATCGGTGTACTGCGACGACCTGCAGGTCTTGATCAGGCATGTGGCCAGCGCGACCGAAAGGCGTCTAACGGCCATCTCGCCGACCTGATGGGGTAGCGTTGATCTCTCTTGACCGCTCGTAATGGGGGCGAGGATGACCACCTTGGATGCAACACTCCGATCAGCTGAAGAACAAGACCTCGATGCCATCGTCGAATTACTCGGGGATATTGAAAAGTATTACGGTGCAGTCCATATTGATTCCACTGAGGTCTTGACCGCCCAAACCCGTCGGGCCCTGTTCGGCGACTTCCCGATGGCGCAGGCGTTGGTCTGCTTCGACGGCTCGAGCCAGGCGCTCATAGGCTTTGCCTCGTATTCATTTCTCTGGCCGGCCTCCGGAGCCACCCATACCCTCTTCGTCAAAGAGCTGTTCGTGGCCGAGAGCCATCGCGGAAAAGGTCTGGGCACGTTGCTCTTCGAGCAGATACTGCAGATCGCGAATTCGCGCGAGGACTGTTCGCGGGTGGAATGGACCGCCGACCGCAACAACCCCACAGCCACACGGTTCTACACTGCTCAGGGATTCAAAGAGGACGAGGGCAAGGTCTACTACCGTTGGTCGAAACCCGAACAGTGACAGATGACCGCACTGCATCGTCCCGCCGGCGGGGTCGCTGGCGGATAGGACTGCTGGCTGCTCTGTCCTTCTTCGTGACGTCTCTGGTCGGGATGGCTACGAACCTTGCGTCAGCTGAGTCTTCGTGGCCGAGCTGGCTGAAGCCGGTTCAAGACCATCCGTGGGTGTTCCTGGGCATCGGAGCCGTCGCCGGGTTGTTCATTGCGGTCGCCCTCACCATGCTCGACGACGAGGAACCGGCAGAAGTCGTAGCCGATCATCCCGTCACCGACACCAATGTGCCGACAGTTCTTCGTACGCTTCCCACCCCGGCCCTTGCCTTCGTCGACCGCGAACAGGAATCCGATGCCCTGATCGCTCGGTGCCGGCAGATCCTGGCATCAGGCCTGCCGTTGCCGGTTCAGGCCTTGGACGGAATGCCGGGGGTAGGGAAGTCGACGTTCGCCACACACGTGGCGCACCTACTCACAGGGGATTTCCCCGACGGTCAGGTATTCATGAACCTGGACGGTTATACGCCGGGCCGAGATCCGGTCAACCCGGCCGAGGCGCTGTCGTCCCTGCTGGTCATTCTGGGAGTACCGGCATCCGCCATCCCCCAGGGAGTCGATGACCAGGCCACCGTCCGTGCCCGGAGTCTGGTGTGGCGTGCCCTTGTCGCTGATCAGCGGCTGATCATTGTTTTCGACAATGTCCGCAGCTACGCCCAGGTCGAGCCTTTGCTGCCGGAGTCACCGAGAAGCCTCGTTCTGGTGACCAGCCGACGACGGTTGTTCGAGCTCGCCGAGTCCGCGCAGGTTCTGGATGTCTTACCCTTGACCCACGCCGCCGATCTGTTCCTGAATCTCGCCGGCCGCGATCCTCGGACTCTGCCGCGCGACCGGGTCGAGGTCGTCACCGCGATGTGCGGCAATCTGCCCCTGGCCATCTCGCTCCTTGCCGCCCGGTTTCGCTACCACCCGTCATGGACGATCGAAGACCTGATCATCCGACTGACCCAGGTCCGGGATCGCCTTCCGCACTACCTGGCCGGTGAGAACGGCGTCTCCAGCGTGCTCGATCTGTCCTTCGACGAGCTGCCTGTCTCTCGCCAGAACTTCGTCCTGTATCTGGGAACCTTCGCCGGTTCGGATCTCGATGCCCCTATCGCCGCGGCTCTGGCGGGCACCGAGATGTTTACAGCGGTCGATGAGATCGAGTCACTCCACGCTGATCACCTTCTCGAAGAGACCGACGCCGGACGCTATCGATTTCACGACCTGGTGCGTGCCTACGCATCAGCCCGCTCGCAGATGCACCTGAGCCCGACCCTGAGGGATATGGCGGGTGACCGCGTGGAGTCGTACTACCTGGAGAAGGCGAACGCGGCTGATCGCTGGCTCGGGCGTGTACGGCCGACGCCGAGAACCGAACAGTTCCCGGCTGATCCCGACGAACCACGTAACCGTGAGGACGCCCTCCGGTGGTTCGAGCGTCACCGTGGAAATCTTCTGGCAGTACTGCAGACCGGGGCGGAGAGGGGAAACCACGAGACGACCGTGCTGCTCTGTTCCGCGCTCTCCGCCTTCCTGCAGCATGCCGGCCCTTGGGACCAAGCGGTCAAGGTCCAGGAGATCGCCATCGACAGCGCTCAGATGATCGGCGACCCGATCGAAGAGGGAAGGGCTCTGGCCCGTCTGGGACTTCTGTATCGACTCCAGGCGAAATATGCTCTGGCACGCGGTTCCCTGGAGAAGGCTGTAGCTCTGCTCGCCGGATCGGCAGCCCCGGCGGACGAATCCTTCGCCTTGAACCATCTGGGCATCGTCGAATTTCTGGCCTCCCGCTACCAGCAGGCCGAGCAATGTCAGCGCCGAGCGCTGAGCGCGGCGCTGACAGCCAATGACCCGCTGACCCATGCAGGAGCCCTGCACGACCTGGGCATGGTGCTGCGGATCAATGGAAAGTTCGCCGAGTCGGCGCAGGCCCAGTCACAGGCCCAGAGCATCTTCGGTGAGCTCGGAGACACCTACGGCCAGGCGAACGCGCTCCGCGACCTTGGCCTGGTGGAATCCGCCCGAGGCAACTACGCCGCCGCATTGGGCAATCAGGAGCAGGCTCTCGCGATCTACCGGATGCTCGGCGACCGTGTTCACCAGGGGTACGCCCTGAACGAATGCGGAACCGTTCTGCGTATCCGCGGCCGTCTGACCGAGGCCGAAGCGGCTCACCGCGAGGCGCTGGGCCTGTACGAGGATGTCGGCGACCGCTTCGGTGAAGCCAACTCCCTGCGCGGCCTGGGTATCTTGGCCCGTGAGCAGGGTGACCTCCCAGCTGCTCTGGCCACGCTCCGCAGAGCCGTCGAGATTTATGACGATGTGGACAGCTCCTCGGGGATAGGCACGAGCACCCGTGAACTCGCCCTGACCGAGTACCTTCTCGGACGGCCTATCGAGGCCGATGACCTGTTCGACCAGGCCTTGCAGATTCAGCGCGACCTGGAAGATCGTCTCAACGAAGCGGTAACGCTCAATAGCTGGGGCAGATGTCTTCTCGAGCGTGAAGACGACCGCGCAGAAGACATCTTCGCAACGGCCCTAGAGCTGGCGCAGACACTTGGAGCCCGCCTGGAGATCGCCAAAAGCACGGAAGGGCTCGCTGTACTCCATGCACGCGCAGGTCACGGCGATGGCCGCGCCTTGGAACAATGTGCTCAGGAATATCACGACATGGGGTTGTCAGACCGGGCCGTTCGGGCGGTGTCGCTGGCCGCGCAGTTCACGACGCCGGAAGACGAGAGCACCCCGGAACGCCTTTAACCCGCCACCTACTGGGCAGGCAGCACGAACAATGGCGGAAAGCGCACTGCCTGGACGCTGGCGGTCGTTCTGCATGGAGGTAACAACGCACCTCTCGTGGACCTGCTCGGCACCGCCTACCGGGCCACCGGACGCCGGCCCAGGTGGTAAGCCACGGCCAGGGCGACCCCCAGCGCGGTGATCACGACCATGTGCGCGGGGTGAAGTTCCTTGGAGAGGCTGGTTTCGCGGTCCGGGCCGATGGCCCAGAGCAGCAGACCCGCAGCATAGGCCGCGGAGAGGGCCGCGACCCATCCGCGCAGCCCACGTAGTTGACGGTTGCGCAGGATGCCCGCCGCGGCAATGCCCAGCGGAATGATCGCCAGCATCGCGAACTGGCCGGCCACCATCACGGGCACGGCCCACGCGGAGATGATGACGGCTCTGGGGGTCGGCTTCGGGGTGCTGGGCATAATCTTCCTCCGCTGGCGTCGTCGAATCATGATGTAATTACACTCTATAGCTTACATGTGTAATCCGTCGAGTTCCCGACCGCCCAAGGCGAGCCGAGCGCACTGGGCGATGGGGCGTCCATCAGTGATGGCTTTGATGTCTTGCGACGAGACGTCGCGCGCAACAAAGGATTCCATGCCCGGTAGGGTCGTCACGCCCGAACGTCTGCCTGTCGCACACCCACTTCAGCCATCGGCCGGGAAGAGGCCGTGCGATAGAATTCGATGCGATTCGTTATCGACCGAGGAGTGTCGTGGATCACCGGAACCTGCAGAAGTCCGAAGTTCCCGAGTGGACGCACGGCGACTGGGTGCAGATCTACGTGGACCGTGATCCTCAAGACCACGAGAACGGGTTCGCTCGGATCGTGGAGAACTGGGGCATCCCCGGGGTGGCCGTCATCCCGATCCGCGGCCGGTCCATCGGCATGGTGCAGCTGTACCGCCCCCCGATCACTCGGTCGATGCTCGAGATTCCGCGTGGTATGGGCCATTCCGAAGATCTGAGGGCCGAGGCCGTGCGCGAGCTCCAGGAAGAGACCGGCCTGAAAATCGCTCCCGATGCTCTCATCGACCTGGGTGCGGTCTTCCCCAACGGCGGCCTGCTGGCCACTCAGATCCGGCTGTTCGCGGCCGTGGTGCCCGACACCGAGGCACCAACGACGCCCGAAGACGTGAACGAGATCGACCAGTTCCTGTGGGTGCCGGTCGAAGATCTCCTGGGCACCATCCGGGAATCGAGCAACGACCCGCACTGCACCCGCGACGCCATCACCGATGTCGCCCTGCTGCGCGCTCTCCTGGCCGGACTGCTTCCCGCGGTCGGCCTGTGATCAGGCCGGCGGCTCGTTGAGATAACTGGTCACTTCCACACCCGCTCTCTTCGGCGTCGGCCCGGCGAGACTCTCCACCATGCTCTCGGAGATCATCAGGAACACCGCCACCGCCGCCCCCTGCATCACCTCACCGAGCGCTGCACCACCCACCGCTATCGAGGCGTTGAGCGTCAGTCGCCCGACCGACAGCGAACCGAACATCTTGGCTGTCCGGGAAAGCTTTTCGCCTTCCGGCGAGTTCTTCGAGAAGTCGTCGTGCAGGTAGTCGAAGACTCGTCGCAACTGGTCGATGTCACCGTTGAGCCACCACTCCCGCAGACGCGGCATCATCGCCTGCTGGCAGGTCTCCCAGTACAACGTGCCCATATTGCCCACGTGGGTGAGAAGCCCACTGGGAACGTCGATCTCGATGACCCGCACGTTGCGCGACTCGAGCTGCTCGAGCAGGTGGAACGACGTGTCCTTCCCCGGAATTGCACTGGAACCGCGATAGTTCGCGTCCTGCTGGAACGCCAGCGCCCGCAGGTAGCGCTCATTGAACCAGTGCATGATGATGTCGAGGTCGACCTCGGCCGGAGAGCGATCGTCCACCGACATGGTTCGCTGGGCGAGCGCCTCGGCCCGCACGAACTGGAGCACCCGACTGCGGTCCGTGCCCAGGTCCAGAACTTCCCGGAACGCCTCGTGGCCCTGCTGCGTCATCAATTGATGCTCGAGATCGGATCGCGGCCAATAACTCTCGGCCAGCGGTAGATGCCCCGTCATCGGGGTAGTCCAGGGCCGGTACTGGATCCGGTGCTCCTGCTCCAGTTGCAGCAGGTACCGCCAGCCGGCCTCGATCTCCTCAAGTTCCGCGCTGTCGACGCCCGCGTCTTTCAGCAGCCGCAGGCAGCCGGCGATTCCCGACTTCCGGGGCAGCGAGCGACGGTTCCTCAGCGACTCCCGCACCTCGTAACCGTTGGACACAATGGACGGTAGGAAGGGCCTGGGCCGCTTCTTGTCCATGTATATCTGAGGCAGGCACTGTTCGAGTGTGGCCGCGCGGCCGCGGATCTCGATGGGCACCGAGATTCCGGAGTCACCGCCGCGCGACAGGCTGGTGATCAGTCTGCCGGTCGCCAGCTGCTTGATGATGGCCCCGTCGAAGACCTGCGCATCGGTCAAGACGAGGCACTCGGACAACAGGGCCTCGATCCGGAGCCGCCCCAGAACGATCCGCTGAAGCACCTCACGGTCGATCGCCGTCTCCGACCAGGCATCGACCAGGTCTTTCTGCACGACCGAGTCAAAAGTGTGCGCCGAGATCCGCGAGTTGACTCCGACCGGGGTCTCAGCAGGCACAACGACCCTCACAACGTCGATCGTGAAGCATGGCTTCGGCCCCCTACCACCCCGACCAGTAGTTCACAGGCCGCGATCTTAGACCCGTAACGTCACGTTTTGCTACGTTCATTAACGCGCAGGACAGAGGGGTGGCGAACATCCAGAATTGAGGACGCGCACCACCCCCCTGCGGGGGTCAGCAGGTTCCGCTGTCGGTCCAGACCCCCGCGACACCACCGGGGGTGTCAGCGTAGGTCCACCACTTGGCCGTCCACACCGCCAGCGACGACGGCGTGGGCGTGGCCCACACCCCGGACAGCTACGGACTGATCGGCCTCAGGACCGGATCGAAACGGCCGGAGGAACTCTGACGGTGTCCAGTCCGCCCGGAAGCGGGACCACCCTGTCGGCGGTCATCCTGATGGCACCCTCGCTACCGGTCGGAGAGTAGATCGAAGCTAACTCGTCAGCGCAGACTGTCGGCCGGAACCGCATCACCGTAGAACCTCACCCAGAGAGACTTCAGGTGATCGTGGAGTTCCTCGGCCGAGTCGAAGTCCCAACCGGTCCGGCTCTCGTACTCGTCGGGTGTGACCATCCCGGCCAGGCTCTTGGCGAAGCCCTTTCGGAAACTCTGCTGATCGGCTTCGAGACGAAGGTTCGCCACCGCCTCGACAAAGTTGTCTTCCCAGTTCTGGAAGAGAGCATTGATGTTCACCATGCCCGCTGAGAAGTCGAGGAATCGCTCGATGTCTGGGTCTGGGTTCATGATCTTCACATCGTATGCTCCAACGTTGCCCGGTGACTGGTCCGGCATCGCCGGTCGCAGTGACGCCCGCCCGCTCGGCGCAGCCGGGTTGCTGCGCCGGCGGTGGACGTACAAGGGCTCAGCCGGTGAAGGTCCAGATGTGGTCGTCCTGGCTGGAGCAGTTCGACAATGTCAGCTTGGCACCGGGCTGATCGATGCCGTCGTCGTTCGAGACATCTAGGCAAAGGCCACTTTTGACGTTGACCAGGAAGAATCCAGATCCGGACGCTTCTTTGACGAACATCTGGTTGTCGGCAGCCCCGGCCAGGCAGGTGTGGGTGTTCACCGGAGTTCCCGCCAGCACGCTGCCGGACCCGGTGGCGTCCAGGCACCAGCGGGAGGTGCTCTGGCGCAGCAGGAAACTTCCGTTCGAGGCGGAGACGGTCTGGAACTCCTGGTTGTCACCGGTCCCACTGACACAGGTATCTTGTTGCACCAGAACGTTCTCGGCCGGCGTGGACTGGCCCGGCAGGTCCAGGCAGAAGCCGGTGATCAGGTTTTTCACCAGACCGACCGCCGCGACGTTGGACTTCTTCGCCTTCGTCGTCGCTCCGGCTGCCGCCTGCTGCGTGGCGGTCTTCTTCGCGCTGGGTTCGGTCGTTTCCTTCGTCTTCGGCCGTGCGGTACCGGCGGTGGAGCCTGCAGCCGCTTGAGTGACCGTACGGGTGCGGGTCCTGACCGCCTCCTCACCGTTGCGCTGCCGGGCCTTCGTCCGGGTGGGCCCGGATGTGGGGCTCACCAGGCCGGTCGGGGTGGAGGAGGCGGTGGAGGTGGGCAGACTGTTGGAGGTGAGAGCCGCCTTGTCGGCGTCGGGCCGGGACATTGCCTGAACCGTGGCCATGCCGCCCAGGACCACGCCAACAACTGCGACGAACGAGACACCGATCACGGCCACACCCCGTAGCCCGCGCCAGGGCAGCGTGATCGAGGGACGGCGCCCGAGGAGCGACCGGTTCCACGACTCGAGAAACTCGGCGTGTTCGTCGGGCTTGCCATCCTGCTGGCCGGCGTCACCTGCTGGCGGGCGAGGGGAATTCGGCTTCTCTGTCACTGTATTCATTCCTTGTTCAGATCGTCGTGGCGCGGCGACCTCTTGTCGCCACGGTGGTCCTGGCCTGCTTGCGAGCCGCTCCTGCCCGTACGGGACGGCTGCGTATGTGTCATCAGCAGCGACAGGGCCTGTGCCCTGGGGTCGTCGCGGGTTTCGGTCTCATCGGAGTCATCGGTGCCCGCCAAATCCGGGTTCTCGTCACCGTCGTCCGTCTCGTCGTCCTCATCCTCGACCAGCACCTGAACCGAATGTCCGGCGGGGACGGGCTCGACCCACAAGCCTGTCGATGCTCCGGTTCCGGCCGACGTGCCGTGTCCCCCCTCGGAGCCTTCCGGCAGTGGAGCCGGGTGCAGGGGTAGCGCCCCCGGTACTGGTGCCGGTGGCTGACCAGGATCCGGCACGACTTGCTGCGAGCCGGGCTGTTCCGTCACTGCCCCCACTGAAGCCGGAGCATCGTCGAGACCGGCGATCAATGCGGTGAGCACGTCATAGCCACGGGCTTCGCTGCGCTGCTGAGGCGCTTCGACCCGGGAGAGTACCGGTGATCGGCCCGAGGCCGAGCGCGGTGTGGGCGCCTGCGGGCGGCCCAGACCGAAGTGCCGATCGATCAATTCGTCGATCAGGGCTCCGACCACCGTCACCCGTTCGACGCTCAGCCCCTGCTGACCCGACTGCACCGCCAGGTCGGCCGGGGCACCACCGCCCTGGTTCTCCTCCTCCATGAGCAGTACGGCCACCACCCGGTCCAGGCTCTTGCCGATAGCGCTGCGGTCCTGCTCGCTCAACTGCGCCGATCCGGCCGCCGCGTCCAACCGCTGCTGCACCATTCGGTCGCTGAGGTAGGCCATCCGGTATCGCTGCATCAACGGGTAGCGCTCCGCCTGCTCGGCTGCACGCTGCCCGACCTGCTCCCACCACGTGGTGCGCGTGAGGTCACCCGGGCGGGCATCCCCCGCTTCGGCCTCAGCCAGATCCGCGAGCTCCTGAGCGAGCCGGTCGGTGGTGAGAACCGTTCCGGTAACGGTCTGATCGGAGCTGGTGGCCGTGGCGGTGGTCGCGACGACCGGCTCGCTTCGATGAGATGCAGAACGGAACGTCGTGGGGTCCACGATCGGCTGCTTCACGTCCGGATCGTTCAGAACGGGGGCCGCCGACGCCATGCTCCCAGCAGGTGGAAGGCCCCAGAAGGCTTGAGGGTTACTCCTTGCCTGAACCATCTGCTGACGGATCCATGTCTCCAAGTCGTCGAGGTCCTTGAGCCGTGGATGCCACAAGGCGCCACCGTCGAGGTCGGTGACCGGTAATTGAGCATCGACCAACTGGGACTCGGCCAGCGACTGCTCGTATAACCGTTCCGCGACCCTATACCACTGAACCGTGAGATCTATGAGACGCTGGTTAGTTTCGGTCGACGTCGGCCCTTCGCTAACGGCGACAGCCTCACCACGCAGCCGGCGGTACTCCGACCAGAGCTGACGAACTGGCTCGACGTCGTGTTCGGCACCAGCGTCACGCACCAGGCCGATACTGGTGAACACATCCCGCATGGTGAGCCGCGGCAAGGGCTGGGTGTCTCCCATCAAGGTCTGGGTAACGTCACGTACCGTGGGTGTACCTCTGTTCTCGAAGCGCTTCTTCAACTTTCCAAGGCGCTCCTTCGTCGCCTGCGGTTCTTCACCGGTGATCCGAGCACGCCGTTCCTGGTCGGCCCGACGCTCCTTGAGAAAGCCACGACGGAAGACGTCGAGACGGCGATTCGTCTCGATCACCGAATGACCCGAATCGGCATCAGCCAGGGTGGTTGCATCTACCGGGCGATCCCGGTATCGATCCGGCTGTCCGAACCCGTGGAAAATCTCGTGAATGACGACGGAGGCATGAGTGTCCACGCCCACCCGCGAGGTGTTGGCCCGCACGACCACACCTGCCGGATGCACCTGAATCACCCGATGCGCTGGGCCGTTCCCCACCGCAAGCTCCCAGCGGTAACGGACCAGGATCAACTCACCGTCGTACGACACCACTGGCGTGTCATTGACGGCCGCATCCCAGGACTGCTGCACCCGGCGGGTCATCTCCTGGATCTGCTCGCCGGTCACCGTCCCCTGAGGCTGGAGACGAATGATCTGGTTCATCTCCAGCACGGTGACTGTGCGCCCGGTCGCCCGATCCTGCCCCAGCACCTCATCGGCTGGCACCTGATACTGGCGGACCTCGAAAAGACTTGCTGTGTAGGGATTGGCCGGACCAGACCGAATCGCAATTGCTTCGGCCCACCGGGCCAGTGTCCCCTCCCAGTCGGCACCGAGCTGCGTGACAGCACTGCGCAGACCGTCACGTAGTTGATTGTGAGCGATCTCTTCCGCGGAAGGCCGAGACAGCGCCCCACCCCCGTCAGCCACTTCCTCGGCCACCGGAACCCCAGCTGCAACTTCCTCGGCGACCAAGACCCCCAGCTCGGCCTCCTCATCCACCGGAACCCCAGCCACCACCTCCTCGGCAACCAAGACCCCCAGCTCGGCCTCTCCATCCACCGGAACCCCAGCCACCACCTCCTCGGCAACCAAGACCCCCAGCTCGGCCTCTCCATCCACCGGAACCCCAGCCACCACCTCCTCGGCAACCCCGTCCTCGGGCGCCAGTACCCCTAGTTCTACCTCCTCAGCCACGAGTAGCCCGACGACCACGTCCTCGGCCACCAGCACCCCAGCCGCCAGGTCCTCGGCCAGCGCATCCTCAGTTACCGGTACCCCCGCCACCACGTCCTCGACCGCCGGTCCCCCGACCATCGGTACCCCGGCCACCACGCCATCGGTCACCGGCACCCCGGCCACCACGTCCTCGGCCACCGTGCCCTCAGTCACCGGCACCCCGAGCACCATCTCCTCGGCCACCGGTATCCCTGCCGCCGCATCATCATCCCCGAGTGTCCGAGGCACCGACGGCACGACTCTCGACAGGAATTTTGTCATCTGGTGAGTGAAAACCACGTCCTGCTGGTTCAGCTCACCCGACGAACTGAGGATGTTCCCGATCCTGGCCCTGACGTCGGCCTGCGCCGGAGCGTTCCATCGGGTGCGCTCGACATGGCGGTACTGAACCGGCTCGGTCTCATACCGCTGCTGATCCAGCAGCTGCACCACCGTGTTGGGCAGAGCAACAGGAGCAGGGCCACGAGCGAACGACCAGGTGCCGGCCGCACTCAGCTCGTGACGTTCAATGACATATGTACTCGTCGCATCTACCGGTAGGTCTTGGTGCACCATCTGGTCGGGCGAAAGGTCAAGTTCGGCAGCAACATAGTCCGCCTCGTCCTCAGCCCGACCGGGATCGGTGAACCGGGTGTAGATGACCATCTGTTCCTGAGCCGGACGCTCCAGAGCCCGAAGATCGATACCCGGCCGATCAGTAATCAGAACACCGGAAGCGACTCGATACAGGTATGCCCTACGGTGCGTTCTGGTATCTCCGTCCAGCAGATCCTGATACGCCGACAACTCCCCGTTGAAGATCTTGGACTCGGCCAGGCGGCTTTCCCATGAAGCGGCCGGCTGCGACAGACGGCTCTCACGGATGAAGATGCCACGCCGATCATCCGTGACCTCCACCACCTCACCGGTCTGCGGGTATGACCAGCCTCGGGGTAGAGCAGTAATCCAGCCGGTCAGGAACTCGGTTCCTGGCGCGCTACTGACGCTGAAACCGCCGGTCGCCTCAGCGGTTTCCCCTGTGGTTCGGTCTGCGATGGTGGACAGATAGAACGTCCCGTCACCCGATTGACGAACGACATCAGGGCTGTAGCGAAAAGCCGCACCCGACGCCAACAGTTCCAGGGCAAGGTCGCCCGAGACATGCGAGACCGCGATCAGAACACCATCAAGTTCCGCACCGCGCCGGGCAAACTCCTGTACCAATGCCTGCCGGACCACAGGATCGCGGGCATCACCCATCATGACCCCGCCATCCGCTCCGGTCAGAACCCGCAACGGCTCGTCCAGAGACGGCTTGTACTCCCATTTCGGTGTCTCACTGGCTTCGCCGACCTGGTCGACGCTGGGGGCCCCGTCGACGGCGCCAGTCTGGTCGCCCTCACGCGCTGTTGACATCTGCACGGTAGGTGCATGTGAGCTGCCACCGTCAGCCACCTTGGGATCATGACCGGTCGATCGAGGCTGGCCGGCTGGCGCCGACCGCTCGGACGAAAGATCTACGTCCACATCAACACCGGTGACCTTGGCCCCGGCCAAGCCCAGCCCAGCTGCAAGCGCAGCGTCCCGCACGATCTGCGTCTGCGAGGCGACCAGATCCACACTCCCCGGCGGGTCTCCCAAATCAGCGATACCCGCTGACATCGGCCAGAACTCGAACTCCTCCACCCCATCCGGCAGAACCGCCGCCGCACCCGCCTGCGCATCCAGGAACCACACCTGCCCGTCCCTGGTCACCACATTCACCACATGATCGAAACCCGCCCCCGGAACCCGGAACACCAACCCAGCCTGAGCACCCTCACCCGCAGCCCGCATGACCGACCGCACCGCATCCAGATCACCCGACCGGAAAAACACCGGCTCCGTCACACCCAACCGCTGCCCCTGCCAGCCCGCCAACTCGTCCCGTGACCAGATGGCACTCGGCGGAGCCTGGAACGCCTCACCCTCCTGCACCGCCATCGACATCGTGATGAACGCCAGCACACAGTTGAGCCCGAATTCACCACCCTGTCCCCGCAAGGGATTCACCGACGCCAGCTCCGGGAACAGCTCGCGCACCCGAACTTCATCACTCAGCACCCGGCCGATCCGCCACGAATCGCCCGACGAACCCAGCGGCCGGCGCTGATGCACCGCATTGGCGGCCGCGTGGACCGGTGGTCGGCCATCGGTGTAGCGGGCCGTTCTGTACAGACCCTCTGCCGTCTTCTTCTCTACCTCTGGACTCCAACTGTTGGGTGGAACCAGTCCCCAGGCGGCCCGCAGTGCAGCGTGTTCCACCCGGTTCAACGTGACGAACCACTGACCGAAGCGGCACCAGGCCATCGGCTCGTCGCTCTCGGTCGCGACTGCCCGCACCAGCACTGCCTGCTCAGAGCCGGACTCTGCCGCCTCCAGGTACTGATTCATCCGGTAGGTCGCCTGGTCACCGTGCTGGAACATGGCGTAGGCAGACTCCTGCCTGTCCATGTGCAGACGCCCGTCCCCCAGGTATGCCCGACCGGCGCGCTTCACGTCCTCTCCGGAGTTCCTCGCGATCCCATCGTTGAGCCGGTTCAGGAATGCGACTTTCTCGTTCGATGCCTCGGCAATCTGCCAGTCCCGGCCTGTCGAACCATGGCCGGTGTACACGTAGTACGCCTCATGCAGGTCGTAGTCCCCGGTATACAGATATTGCTTCCACCGCGGATCCTCCTTGAGCTTGGCCAAGGCATGGCCGCCACCCGCGACAAGCTCGCCGTTCCCGTCCCGCACGGTCAGCGGCACGTACTGCCCTTGCCCGTCAAGATCATGAATGATGCTCATGTACTGGCCGGGCCGAGACGGGTCGGCGATGCGAATCTCCCGGACGTACGGGGGAGGGTTGTCGATGCGGACACCGATCAGCCCTCTCGGCCCCCAATGACCGACAAAACCCAGCAGGTCCTGGCTCTCCAGCCAGCTCATCACCTCTTCACGTTCGGCCACGGAGCGATCCGCATAGGCCTTGTGCACCGAGGATTCTTTGATGGATTTCTCAAGGATGGTGTGCGGTTTCGGCTTGGCGCCCTCCTTGATCCGGGCAATGGAGAACGCACCGGTCTCACGTATGGCAATAGTGTATTTGTACTTCTCGCACACCTCCGCAATCGCATTCCAGTGCCCTTCCCAAACAGTTTCCTCCAATTTCCTCCGTCGACCTGAAATCCCTTCCGCTCGATCGAATTCATCCGTTCTTGCAGCATCTACCACGAATTTCTGCAACGGATCGAAAGATGCGTCGCCAGAAATGCCGTCTTCGGCTGTCGTGTTCGGATCGTCACCCGACGCGGCCGACAGCGGCCAGGGCTCAATATCACCCTTGATTTTACGTACCACCCAGTCACGGGCTTGCGACATCCCCCCCGACACGTCCTCCGACGAAGAACTCCGCTCCAGCACCCTACGGAACGCACGGTCCAACAGGTCCAGAGTCCGTCGCTCGAATTCAACGACGTCCCAATGATGCTCGGGGCTATCGAAGGGAGAGTGTCTCGCCTGGAAAGCCTTCAACTGCGCATTGTAGGTTTCCTTCCATTGCGCCAGCTCCCCTTCGAGTATGCCTTTCAGTGCTGGATATCGTTGGCTCGAGTACAGATCCAGGCGAACGAACGTCCTGCGCCTCTGCTCGTCCAGCGATTCCTCAATGCTGGGGCGTATGGTCAGCTGCCCTGCGGTCACGTGCTTGACGTGCTGCAAGGTGCGGTGCATCGACAGCGACAGCTGCCGGTAGGCACGCAACTCCCAGATCAGGTGAACGGTCTGCCGTCCATCTGCGGGAGGCTGGTACTTCCGCATTCTCGGATGCGCGACCACCGTGACCGTACGGGTCCCTAGTACGAGCCGATGTTGGGTCGCTTCTGCCTGGAACCGACCATGCTGCTTCACCTGCGCCGCGACGTTCTCCGGAGTGACGCGGGACATCAGATCTGAGCGTAGGTCCGCTGCTCTGACCACGTCGCTCGACAAGGGGAGACCGTCCAGTACGAGCGCCACCTCACGTTGCAGCTCCGCCAGCCCGGACAGCCTCACGATCTGGGACTCATCGGCCTGCAGGAGGCGATGTACGTCGTCGATGAGTTCCTCGTCCGGCGCCTCATTGAGCCGGACGACGGACTTATCGAAGAGTGCCTGAGGTGATACGGAGGTCGCGGGATCAATCAGTGCCTCAACGGTCCGGCTTCCCTGTTCGGTTTCCGGTCTCGTTCCCACGACCGTGGCACTACCGGGCACCGGAATCATGGCCATCCCGAGACCGACATCGCTGATCCCGGACTCACCAGGCCCACGCACCCGGCTTCCTGGCTCCGCCTGGGTCTCCACCCATCGCGGTCCATCCAGCGTGTTCCACAACAGAAGAACATGTTTCGGCCGTCCGGGCGCCTGCGTGTAGACCACTGCCACTGACCCCACCGGCTCAGCGGCCATCGCTTTCTCGGCCTCGCTCACCGAACGGACCGGGGTGAACCAGTCGGCACCGATCACTGCCAGCAGATCCCCCAGAACCGGTGAGGTTCCGCGGTCGTCCAGCACGGCCTCTCGTGCCCCCAGGGCCCGGGCGACCGTCGTCACCCGCAGGACACAGTCGGTCGGGACCGTACTGTCGTCGAGCTCGGCCAGGGCTCCCCGAACGGGTCCCCGGGCATCCACCGCGGCCAGCCAATCCCCGACCGCCCGCTCGACCTCGGCAGCCGATTCCGGGCGAACCCCGCGCGAACGCTTGAGAGCAGCGAAAACCTCCGCTGCGGAGAGCGGTCGGCGCTGAACTTCACTGCTCGCAACGGATCCGGGAAGTTCGACACCATCACGGTTCGCCCCTAGCCCATCCAGGTATTCATGCAACACCCGCGAGGCAATCTCGGCGATGGTCAAACCGTCGTAGACGGGCGCCTGCAACGGCCCGAGCAGTTCACGCACCTGTGTGAGGGTCGGGTGGACGACACCGACAGCATCCGGAAGCGCAGCCAACTGCAGCAGCAACTCCTGCCGGACCAGCGGCACCGTCGCTTCATCACGCCCCAGATGACCATACTCACTAGGTGGAGCCGGGGCGATCTGCGAGAGCGCCGACGGCGCAGCCTCCTGAGGCGCATCAGCATGTTCCGAAACAGCCTGATGACCGGCGACCACATCGGTCACCAGGTCATCCAGAACGCGAGTCACCTCGTCCTCAACCGCAGCGTTCGCCACCACATCGGCCACCACGTCCCTCAGAACGCGATCCACCTCGCCCTCGACCGCCTCGGGCACAGCCCGCTCGCTGGAGCGAGTATCGCTGAACGGGCCATCCTCCAGCGGGATCTCGGTCAGGTTCTCGTCGTTGCGGTGGCCGGCCGTGGTCATGCTGTGCGGGGTGAGCAGGGGGACGGTCGGTGACAACCAGTGTGGGCGTTGATCGGCTGCCGGTGAGGCGCCGATCGCCTTCAGCGCATCGTCCAGATCTGCGGCCACGGTACGGACGCCGTCGGCGTGCACCTGGCCGAACCAGCGGAAGGCGTTCTCCTGCTCACCGTTCTGCGCGGAGTCCGTCACCTGGAGCAGGCCCTGCGGGTCCGCGTCGCCAACCGTGTCCGGGGGCTGCGGCAGCATCAGCAGCCGGCCGGTGGGGGCCAGCACCTCCACACCGGCGAGTTCCTGCACCTGATGGGCGAACGTGTCCGCCACCGCCCTGCCGTTCACCGCTCCTGCCCCGTCGAGAAGCAGGATCAGGGAACGTCCCGCCCACTGCGGTTGCAGCGCGAGCCAGGCAACGAATGCTGCTGCCCCCCAACGGTTGGCCGGGTCCGAACCCAGCTGGACGGTCTGGGATTCCACGTCGAACCGGCCGGTTACGGTCAGCCACCCGGGAACCGGGACGAGCGCATCACCCAGCTGCCGCGAACTGTCCAGGGCGATCCCCGACCGGGTGACCTGAGCCGAAACCGGTTGTTCTGCCGCATCCGTCTGCAGCCCGTCGACCGTTGCCTGCAGGCCGGGCCGGTACACCTTGCCCTGACCGTCGGCTGCCGACACGACCGTGATCAGTCCCAGTGCCTCGGCCTCGGCCTCACCGAACAGCACATAGGCGCCGTTGGCGACGCTGATCTCCTGCTGCCCCGTGGGAATTGAATCGCCCTGATGCGACAGCCTGCGCGAGCTACTCTCCCGAGATGTCGTGTGAACCGCATCGGCCCGGAACAGGAATCCCTGGATGTCGAGTTCCTTGGTCTCCTCGACCACCCGGCCGGCGTTCGCGGTGCTGCCCTTCGAGGCAGCACCGGCCCGAGCCCCGGTGACCTGACCGGCCAGCGAGCTGGTCTCACCGAGCCTGATCAGCTCGTCGTCCGAGTGAAGGAAAGTGTGGGCGAACGATGCCGCGGCCGAACCGCCGCCGGTGGTCTCCTGAGTGACGCCCTGTTCGATCTCCTGCCCGGACTCGGTGGTGCGCTCGGTCCCGATGCGCACCGGCAGGATCGTGCCGCTCTGCGGGCCGGGCGGGTTGAGGATCACCAGATGGGCCAGCCCCAGCCTCGTGACCAGGTCGTGAACCGTATCGGTGACCGCGCCGGGAACCTGGGTTCCCGGAACCCGAAGACCATCCGCCGAAAGCATCTTCGGGGCGCCGGCCGCCATTCCCTCCTCCGAGGCGAGCAGGTGCAGCCGCTGCAGCGCCGAACTTCCGGGAGGTGCTGCCCGGAAGGCCTCGATCGAGTTCGGCTGGTGGCCGGTGAGCACGGCCTGCAGATGCGCGGGAAGGAACCTGGCGCCGGGAAGCCAGGTCTGGACCGGCAGGTGCTCGCCGAGCTCCAGCGGTTCCGGCTTGCTGGTCAGCAGATACGGATGATGGGAGGTGTGCGAGGCGTTCAGAGATCCGGTCACGCTCAGGTCGGTGGGGGTGCGCAGGGTCAGTTCACCGGCAAGATTCGCCCGGTACACCTGAGCCGGATCGGGACGCCAGGCCCGGCCTCCGGTCACGCTGTCCAGCCACTGCGACGGTTCGTTCGTCACCCGCAGCTCCACCCGGAAGTTCACCGGGTGCACGGTCTCCAGCGCGTCCTTGGTCTTCGGTTTGATCCGGGAGTTGTGTTTCTTGCTGCTGGTCTCGGTCAGCGACACGGACGACTGGGACGCCCGCGAGCCGGCCAGTGCGCCACCAGGCCGTTCCGTGGAGTGCACCGTGAAACCACTGCTGACATTGCCACCGCCCGAGACGGTTGTTCCGCCGCCGGTGGCCAGGTCGGTCTTCCCGGACGACTGCGCGAAGTTGTCCAGGGCGACCGGCACCTTCGTCCCGCCGGACACCGCCTGCCCCAGGGTCATCGTGACCTTGACCTGCACCAGTTGCCGGTAGGGAGCCACCGGCAGGTCCCGCACCAGCACCAGGACGATGCCCGCGCCCATCGCGGTGCCCATCCGGGCCCGGAGGTTACGGCCGGACAGGACCGCCTCCAGCGGCACCCGGGCGCCGGTGGGCACGTCCAGCCAGGTCTGATCGGCGTAACCGTCGACGTGATCGGCCAGCAGGGTCTGTACCCGGGTGAGCACGGCCCCCGGATCGCGCAGCCCGACCACCTCGGACAGCCCGAACAGATGCCCGTCGTTCACGAAACGGGGAGGGCTCAGCACGGGCAGATCGGTCTCGGCCTGGGGCGCCGATACCGGCAGGGCCTCGACATTCGTCTCAGCGACCGGGTTCGACTGCACCGGCGTCCCGGTGAAGGCCTCCTCGACCTCGTCCGTTTCCGGGGTGATCTCGGCAACGGGTTCGGGCAAGGGCAGCTCAAGCTTCAGCGACTGGCTGTTGGCCTTGCTGAACAGGAACCGCGCTCCCCGCTCGATCCGCAGATGGGTGACCTCATTGGTCCGGCTCCAGGTGCCCAGCGCGGCACTCCAGCGCCATTGCCGGATCTCCACCAGAACATCGGTGTCGTACAGGTTGTGCTCGTCGTTGTCCCGGCCGGTGCGGCGGGTACCACCGCCCAGGTTGTCGTTGCGTGAGCGGTCGCTGCGGGATTCGAAGCGGCCCGAGAAGCCTGCGCCGACCAGGATCGAGGACAGGCCTGCGTCCTTCGTCGTGCCACTGGTGGAACCTTCCTCGGCATCGCCGCTCTGCTCGATGCGATGGACCCCGATCCCGGAGAAGCCGAAACCGCCGTCCGTCGAGGCCGAGTACTTCTCCTGGAAGTCCAGGCGAACAGTCGACTCGTTCACATCGTCCGCAGCCCCCGCCGTCGTACTCAGCAACGGCTTGGGCGGAGCGAACCAGAACCGCATCCGCGCCGTGGTGTGCGCGTCGTACACCACTCCCGGATCGAGAATCTCACTCAACGGCAGACCGGTACCGTCCAGCAACGGCTCAATGTTGCCCAGCAAATGCTCCAGAGAGATCCCGTTCTCCACAAAAGACCGCACCTGATGAACATTCCCACCCGAGCCGAGCAGCCCGACCAGAGCCCGCTCGATCGCGTCCAGCCCGATCAGGCTGACCGGGACCACCTGATTGGCCAGCCGGTCCAGCTTCATGGCGGTGTCCTTGAACTGCTTCACCTCGGCCGAGGTGAGGCCGGTCGTCACTCTCCCGATCGAGGCCAGATCTTGCTCCGGGCGAGTCGGCAGGAGATCCTCGGCGATCGCGAAACGTGCCTTCCCGGTGACCGTCACGGCATCGGACGGCAGATCCAGCAGACCCTGCGCAGCGGGCTGCGACGCTGCGTCCTCGAGCAGGTGGTACGAGGTGGAGGGCTCGTCTCCCAGCACCAGTTCGATCGGTGCGGCGGTGTCCTGGGTGTTGTCGGGGTGATGCGCGATGCGCTGGGTCGGCACGCTGACGCTCACCCCGACCCGGAACTCCGCTTCGAACATCAGCAGGTGAACCCGGTTCTTCGCGAATTTGTACCGGCGGTTCGACTTCACCGCCTGACCACCCACGGCGGCCATCTGGTGCGTGCGCGCGTGAGAACCACCGATAGCAGGAATCAGGCCCCGGACCTTGGTTTTTTCCAGTGCCGGGGAGATCAGGAACGGCAGGTCGATCCCGCCGCGCAGTGTGCTGCCGGCAGTGAACTTGTGATCCAGCCGCTGCGAGTTCTTCCAGGAGACATCGATCGTCCCGTTGTGAACCGATGCGGGGTCTGCGCCGTCGGACTGCAGCTTCGCCTCAAGCATCGAGCCGATCCTGGGCTCCACCACGATCCGGACCACGACCCCACCGACAGGCAGGGTCAGCGGAATCCGGGTCGCCAGACCACGCTGCATCCGGGTGAGCAGACCACTGGCCGAGAAGACCTGAACCACCTGACGCCAGAATGTCTGACGCTCGCTCAGACCGACCCCGGCGAGCAGACCGGGCTGCTTGACCTCGATCAGGTGCTCGATCGCCGGGAGCACCTTCTCGGCCCCAGGCACCAGATCGACACCACCGTGCCCGAACGACCGCCCGTGAACCAGGTCAGCCGGCAGGTAACGGATCTTGCCCTGGCTATCGGTGATCTGCTTGCTCTGGTTGGCCTGCCGAGCTGCCGCCAGGTCGATCCCGGCGACCGGCTCGACCACGGACGACGTGACCGGCTCCGGCGCGGTCAGCGGCACACTGAGCGAGTCATCGGAGACCGGCATCGGCGCCGGGACACTGTGCTGGACCTGCTGGACCTGCTGGACCGGGCTTCCGGGAACCTGACTCTCCCGGGGCTCGCGCACCAGTTCCTCGAACCGTTCGGCCTCGTGCTCAGGCACCCAGATGTACGTTTCGACCAAGGCTTCGACGTCTTCGACAGCCCGATGCGGCGAGGCCAACCCGGTCGGGAAACCTGGCTGCTCCAGGTCGAACGTCACTGTCGTCGCCATTTTCACCCGGTACAGCCGGGCCGGACCGGTGTACTCGAGGACAGCCTTGAACCCCGCGTTGTTCCCCGAGGAGATGGCCAGAGGCTTGGATCGACTGATCCCGGCGGTGCCGGTGGTGGTGGCGGAATGGTAGGAGCCCAACCCACCCTTGCTCGCGTGCTGTTTCAGCAGGAATCCACCGGCCAGGCTGAGACCTGCGTCCAGTGTGGACGAGATACCTCGTTTGCTCTCGATCTTCACCGAGGAACCGGAGTCCTGCCGCAGAGTGGTCTTGACCACCGACGTGATCTGCTGAACCGAGGTGATCTGACCGCTCAGGGCGAACGCGAGTGGTCCGCCGATGTCCAGAACATGTGACATCAGCTTGCTCGCGGCCATGAAACTGAAGTTGAGATGCAAGTTCTCGGTGTGGAAGAACACGTCCAGCTGCCGTTCGACCGCAGCCGTGTGCGGACCACCCAGCTGGGCCCGTACCGCCGCCTCCAGCGCACGGCCATCCAGCGCCTCGACCGCGTGGTACACGTCGGTCAGCGGTGAGAGGACCCGAACGCCTGACGTCTTCAGGTGCCCGGGAACACTGATCACCGGGTGCACCTGCACCGGACCGCGCGTCGGGGCACCCAGGATGCCTCCGCCGGGTATCCGGGACGACTGGTCCGGGACCGGTGTACGTCGCACCACCTCGTTGTAGAACTTCAGCCAGACCCGGCCGTGACCGATGGGGACCGTTCTGACGGCCGTTTCCACGTCGAGGTCCCGGAGCATCAGCGTGATCCGTCCCGCAGCGAGGAACTCGGTGGTACCGATCAGCCCCTTGACGTTGCGCGACCACTCGGTTCCGGTGCCGTTGACCGGTTCCAGGGAATGTTGCGCACCAGCCCGCAGGTTCAGCGGGATCCCCAGGCTGCGCATCACCCACGAGGTTCCCAGGCCGAAGGCCGCGTTCAGACTGGACGGCAGCGAACGCTGCGCGGTTCTTCCGGCGCTGGTGTCGAGCTGTGCGGTCGGGTAGCGGACGTCGTAGGCGATGGTCTCGTCCTCGAAGTCCCTGAACTCCTCGGCCCGCTTCAGCGGGACTCCACCGGTGAGCTCGAGTCCCACCTTCAGCTCGTACAACCGACTACCGAGCCGCAGTGGCTCGCCCAGACGCACGCCACCGTTCATCAGGTGGGTCGCGTCGGCCGTACTGATCACGCCGCCGGGCACCAACCGCTCCAGAGCAGACATGTGCTCGGGCGTCAGAGTCATTCCGGTGAGTTGGCTCGCTGCGCGGAACATCTCCTCGGATGCCGTGAACTTGCCGGTCTTCAGAACCTTTCCGCTGCCGAGCTGCCCGGCGAGGGCGTACAGCGGAAGGTCGGCGATGTCACCGGTGTCGACCAGCTGGCCGCGCAGCCGGGCAGCAGGTCCCGTACCCGTACTGACGTCGAAGTCGGACAGGTCGTCGAGCAGCTGGGCCGCCTCGGTCTGCGCGCTCTTGTGGTAGGCCGCCAGGAGCGCTGCGGCGTAGGCCGGCACCAGGTCCGACCCCGCAGCGGACGCCGGCAACGAGGTGGTCTGCACCCCCTGTGCGGCGGCTTCGAGGACCGAGCCGGTCACCAGGTTCCGGTCGGCCTTGAACGCCGTGTCGATCGCCTTCTCGATCTGCTTCAGTATCGGCTTCCAGTCCCGATCGGGATCAACCTGTGTCAGCTGGACGAGGCTGTCGTCCAGAATCCGGTTCAACTCGGCAGGCCCTGGATGCGCGTCTGCCCGGAAAGCAGGAGCCTGCGTCAGACCGGTCGTCACGGAGTCGCCGACCCCCGCAACCCCCGGCAACTCGATCAGATCGGTAACCCCGACCTGCTCCCCCAGCGCCGCGATCCCCGCCGACATCGGCCAGAACTCGAACTCCGCAACACCATCCGGCAAAACAGCAGCCGAACCAGACTGAGCATCCAGGAACCACACCTGCCCAGCCCGGGTCACCACATTCACCACATGACCAAAAACCTCACCCGGAACCTGAAACACCAAACCCGCCTGAGCACCCTCCCCCGCACCCAGCATCACGCCCCGCACCGCATCCAGATCACTCGACCTGAACACCCGCGGTGACACCACATTCAGCTGCTGCTCCTGCCACGCCATCAGCTCCTGACGCGACCACATGGCACTCGGCGAAGTCTGGAACGCCTCCCCGTCCCGCACGGCCATCGACATCGTGATGAACGCGAGCACGCAGTTGACCTCGAACTCACCACCCCGACCCCACCCCGGATTCACCAATGCCAGTTCCGGGAACACCTCATGCACCCGAACGTCGTCGCTCAGCACCCGGCCCACCCGCAACGCGTCACCGGCCGATCCGAGCAACTGCTGCGGATCGCCATGGTTCGCCGTCGCTTCAGCAAGGGTGGCATCAGCCAGATCGACGCCTTCCAGGCTCAGATGCAGGCGCAACACCTCCCAGGCCAGGGCGGCCACGGTCGGTAGCTCGATGCCGGAAGCCTGCACCTGCCGGATGAGTTCGTGCACCCGCGTGAGGCCCGGGGCCCGGAGACCGGCGGCAGCGGGCAGGGCCGCCAGCTGCAACGCCAGTTCCTGCTGGACCAGCGGTACCGTCGCGTCGACCCGTGGCCGGTGGCCGTGCGCGCTGAGCGGTGCCGGCGCGATCTGCGCCAGGACCAGTGGCTGGGACTGCGGTGCGGACGAGTGGATCTCATCGGCAACCGCCGTCTGTGTGGTGACGGATGCCTCTTCGATCACCGCGGGGGGAACGTCAACCTGCTCCTCGACAGCTTCGTCGATCGTCGCGAGGCCGACCTGGTCGAGGGAGTCGACGTCGCTGAACCGGCCATCGTCGAGCAGGATCTCGGTCAGGCCCTCGTCGTCACTGAGCCCGAACAGGTCATCGTCCAGGTCAGTGGCGATCGAGCCGGCCGGAGTGAGCAGCGGAACCTCGAACGGCAACCACTGGAACAGTTCCCCGGATGTGGGTGCGGCACCGACGGCCTGCAGCGCGGCGGCCAGATCGGCGCCCACCGCGCGAACACCGTCGACGTGCACCTGCCCGAACCACCGGAAACTCAGTGGATCAGTGATATTCGGGACAGAGTCCAGAACCTCCACCGAGGCCTGCGGTACGGCATCGTCGACCTGCGGGCGGGGCGGCAGCAGCAACAGCTGACCGGTGGGTGCCAGCACCTCGACCCCGGCCAGTTCCTGCACCTGGTGCGCGAACGTACCCGCCACCGAGCCATCGGCCAGGGCACCCGCCCCGTCCAGGAGCATGATCAGGGAACGTCCCGCCCACTGCGGCTGCTGCGACAGCCACGCGACGAATTCCTCCGCGTCCATGTGGATCTGCGGATCGGTGCCGAGCTGAACTGTCTGGGACACCACGTCGAACCGGCCGGTGACGGTCAGCCATCCCGGCACCGGGGCGATCGCGTCACCCAGCCGTCGAGCGACCCAGGAGTCGTCCAGGGCGATTCCCGATCGGGTGATCTGCGGACGGACCAGGCTGCGCTGTCCGAGCGACTGATCGTCCATCGTGGCGCGAGGTCCGGGACGGTACACCTTGCTCTGACCGTCGGGCGCCGACACGACCGTGATCAGCCCCAGCGCCTCGGCCTCACGTTCGCCGAACAGCACGTAGGCGCCGTTGGCCACGGTGAGTTCGTGCTCTCCGGCGGCGGTGGACTCCCCGACCTGCTCCAGACGTCGTGAACTGCTGTTCCGGGAGGTTCGGTGCACCGCGTCCGCCCGGAACAGGAATCCCTGGATGTCGAGTTCCTTGGTCTCCTCGACCACCCGTCCGGCGTTGGCGGAACTGCCCTGGGCTACCGCACCGGCCATCGCACCGGCGATCTGGCCGGCCAGCGATGAAGTCTCGCCCAACCTGATCGGGTCGTTGCCGGCCGGGGGGAGGTAGGTATGTGCGAACGTTGCCGCCCCCGAACCACCCCTCGTGGTGTCCCCGGTGACGCCCTGCTCGCTCTCCTGCCCCGACTCGATGGTGCGCTCGGTCCCGATTCGCACCGGCAGGATCGTGCCGCTCTGCGGGCCGGGCGGGTTGAGGATCACCAGATGGGCCAGCCCCAGCCTCGTGACCAGGTCGTGAACCGTATCGGTGACCGCGCCCGGCGCAGGGGTGCCCGGGACCAGGAGTCCTTCGGGCGACAACATCCTCCGGGCCCCAGCGGCCATTCCCTCTTCCGATGCGAGCAGATGCAGACGCTGCAGCGCCGGACTTCCGGGAGGCGCTGCCCGGAAGGCCTCGATCGAGTTCGGCCGGTGGCCGGTGAGCACGGCCTGCAGATGCGCGGGAAGGAATTTGGCCCCGGACAGCCAGGTCTGGACCGGCAGGTGATCGCCCAGTTCCACGACCGGCGCCGAGGTTGCGCGCAGGTACGGGTGATGGGACGTGTGCGAGGCGTTCAGCGGACCGGTCACGCTCAGGTCGGTGGGGGTGCGCAAGGTCAGTTCCCCGCTGAGGTTCTCCCGGTACACCTGGGCCGGATCGGGCCGCCAGGCCAGGCCTCCGGTGACGCTGTCCAGCCACTGCGACGGTTCGTTCGTCACCCGCAGCTCCACCCGGAAGTTCACCGGATGCACGGTCTCCAGTGCGTCCTTGGTCTTCGGCTTGATCCGGAAGTTGTTCTTCACACTGCTGGTCTCGGTCAGCGATACGGCCGACCCGAACGCGCCGGAGAGTGCCAGGGCGCCACCGGGCCGGTCCGCGGTGCCGACGGTGAGCCCGGCGCTGGCATTGCCACCGCCCGAGACGCTCATGCCGCTGCCGGCCGTCTGGTCGGTCTTTCCGGAGGACTGCATGAAGTTGTCCAGTGAGACCGGCACCTTCTTGCCCGCGGAACTCGCCTGGCCAAGGGTCATCGTCACCTTGACCTGCACCAGTTGCCGGTAGGGAGCCACCGGCAGGTCCCGCACCAGCACCAGGACGATGCCCGCGCCCATCGCGGTGCCCATCCGGGCCCGGAGGTTACGGCCGGACAGGACCGCCTCCAGCGGCACCCGGGCGCCGGTGGGCACGTCCAGCCAGGTCTGATCGGCGTAACCATCGACGTGATCGGCCAGCAGGGTCTGTACCCGGGTGAGCACGGCCCCCGGATCGCGCAGCCCGACCACCTCGGAAAGCCCGAACAGATGCCCGTCGTTCACAAAACTGGGCGGGCTCAGGACCGGCGTCTGCGCCTCGACGTCGGCAACCGGCGCCGCCGGCACCTGCGCGGCGGCCATCGGCTCGGTGGCGAGTTGCCCCGGCACCGGTGTGCCGGTGAAGGCTGCCTCGACCTCGCCCGGTTCCGGGGCGATCTGGGCGGCCACCTCGGACACGGGCAGCGCGAGGTTCAGTGAACGGCTGTTGGCCAGGCTGAACAGGAATCGGGCTCCTCGCTCGATCCGCAGATGCGTGACGCTCTCGGTGCGGCTCCAGGTCCCGAAGGAATCGCTCCAGCGCCACAGCTGGATCTCCACCAGCACATCGGTCTCGTACAGGTTGTGCTCGTCGTTGTCCCGGCCGGTGCGACGAACCCCGCCACCCAGGTTGTCATTACGTGAGCGGTCGTGACGTCCCTCTCTCCGACCCGACAGACCGGCGCCGACGAGGATCGAGGACAGCCCGCCGGACGGCTGTGAGCCACCGGTGGCTTCCTCGTTCTGCGCGCCCTGCTGGATGCGATGGACACCGATCCCGGAGAGGCCGAAACCGCCGTCCGTAGAGGTCGAGTACTTCTCCTGGAAGTCCAGGCGAACAGTGGACTCGTTCACATCGTCCGCAGCCCCCGCCGTCGTTTTCAGCAACGGCTTGGGCGGAGCGAACCAGAACCGCATCCGCGCCGTGGTGTGCGCGTCGTACACCACTCCCGGATCGAGAATCTCACTCAACGGCAGACCAGTACCGTCCAGCAACGGCTCAATGTTGCCCAGCAAATGCTCCAGAGAGATCCCGTTCTCCACAAAAGACCGCACCTGATGAACATTCCCACCCGAGCCGAGCAGCCCGACCAGAGCCCGCTCGATCGCGTCCAGCCCGATCAGGCTGACCGGGACCACCTGATTGGCCAGCCGGTCCAGCTTCATGGCGGTGTCCTTGAACTGCTTCACCTCGGCCGAGGTGAGGCCGGTCGTCACTCTCCCGATCGAGGCCAGATCTTGCTCCGGGCGAGTCGGCAGGAGATCCTCGGCGATCGCGAAACGGATCTTCCCGGAGACCGTCACGGCACCGGACGGAAGATCCAGCAGACTCTGCGGTACCGCGTCCTCGAGCAACTGGTAGGGGGTCTCGAGCTCGTCACCCTGCACCGATGCGATCGCTGCGGCGGTGGGCCTGGTGGCACCGGGGTTCTGGGCGATCCGCCGGCCGGGCGCATCGATGCTCACACCGACCCGGAACTCGGCCGCGAACAGCAGCAGATGCACCCGGTTCTTCGAGAACTTGTACCGGCGGTTCGACTTCACCGCCTGACCACCCACGGCGGCCATCTGGTGCGTGCGCGCGTGAGTGCCCCCGACCGCCGGGATCAGGCCCCGCACGCTCTTCTTCTCCAGCGCCGGGGAGACCAGGAAGGGCAGGTCGAACGTGCCGCGCACGCCGCTGCCAGCGGTCGATTTGTGATCCAGCCGCTGCGAGTTCTTCCAGGAGACATCGATCGTCCCGTTGTGCACGGATGCGGGGTCTGCGCTGTCGGACTGCAGCTGCGCCTCAAGCATCTGGCCGAGCCGGGGCTCCACCACGATCCGGACCACGACCCCACCGACGGGCAGAGTCAGCGGAATCCGGGTCGCCAGACCACGCTGCATCCGGGTGAGCAGACCGGGAACCGAGAAGACGTGATTCACCTGGCGCCAGAAAGTCTGACGCTCGATGAGATGCAGCCCAGCGAGCAGACCGGGCTTCTTGACCTCGATCAGGTGCTCGATCGTCGGGAGCACCTTCTCCGCCCCGGGCACCAGATCGACGCCGCCATGCCCGAACGACCGTCCGTGGACGAGGTTAGCCGGCAGGTAACGGATTTCTCCTTGGCTATCGGTGATCTGTCGCTGCTGGTTGCCTCTTCGTGCCTCCACCAGGTCGATCTCGACCACGGACTCGATCGCGGACGACGTGGCCGGCTCCTGGACGGTCAGCGGCGCACTGAGCGACTCGTCGGAGACCGGCATCGGCGCCGGGACACTGTGCCGGACCGGCTCGCCGGAAACACGACCCTCCCGAGGATCGCGCACCAGCTCCTCGAACCGCTCAGCCTCGCGCTCGGGAACCCAGACGTAAGCGGTGGTGTAGACATTGACCGCCTCGAGCACCCGGTTCGGTGAGGTGAAGCGGGCCAGGAAGCTGGGCTTCTGCACGACGAAATCCACGGTCGTCGCCATCCGCACCCGGTACATCCGGGCCGGACCGGTGTACTCGAGGACAGCCTTGAATCCCGCGTTGTTCCCCGAGGAGAGGGTCAAGGGCTTGGAACGGCTGATACCGCCACCGACGGCCGTGGTGGCGGAGTGATAGCTTCCCAGCCCGCCCTTCTCCGGGTGCTGCTTCAGCAGGAAGCCGCCGGCGACGGTGAGACTTGCGTCGAGAGTGGACGAGACACCGCGCTTGCTCTCGATCTTCACCGAGGAACCGGAGTCCTGCCGCAGAGTGGTCTTGGCCACCGACGTGATGAGCTGAACCGAGGCGATCTGCCCACTCACCCCGAAGGCAAGACCGCTGCCCATCTCCAGGACGTTCGACAGCAGCTTGCCCCCGGTGACGAGACCGAAGTTGAGAAGCAGGTTCTCGGTGTGGAAGAACGCGTCGAGCTGCCTGTTGACAAGATCCGACATCGGATCATTCAGCCGTGCGCGCACAGCCGCTTCCAGAGCCCGACCGTCCCATGCCTCGACCGCGTGGAACACGTCGATCAGCGGCGAGACGACCCTGAGACCGGACATTCTCAGGTGCGCAGGCGCGCTGATCACAGGATGTACCGGCACCGGACCCCGCATCGGCGCAGCCAGGATGCCGCCACTCGACGACTGAGCCGACTGGGACGGGGTGCGTCCTACCACCTCGTTGTAGAACTTCACCCAGACACGCCCGTGACCGATCGGAATCATGTACCGGGGTTTGACCTGGCCGAGTTCCCGCACCGTCAGAATGACCCGGCCCGCGGCGAGAAACTCCGTGGTACCGATCAAACCCTTGACATTGCGCGACCACTCGGTGCCGGTGCCACTGGCCAGTTCGAGGGAATGTTGCACACCGAACCGCGCGTTCAGCGGAACCCCCAAAGTGCGCAGCACCCATGAGGTGCCCAGCCCGAACGCCTTGTTCAGGCTGGACGGCAGCGAACTCTGCGCGGTCCGACCGGCGCCGGTGTCGACCTGTCCGGTCGGGTAACGGACGTCGTAGGCGATGGTCTCGTCCTCGAAGTCCTTGAACCCCTCGGCCCGCTTCAGCGGTACCCCGCCGGTGAGCTCGACTCCCACCCTCAGCTCGTACTGCCGGCCGTCAGAACGCAACGGTTCGCCCAGACGAATGCCACCGTTCATCATCCGGGTCATGTCGGCCGTGCTGATCACACCCCCGGGCACCAACCGCTCCAGAGCGGACATGTGCTCGGGAGTCATGATCAGACGGGTCTGTCGGATGGTCTCGCGGGCCATCTCCTCGGCCGCGGTGAACTTGTCGGTCTGCAGGATCTTTCCGCTACCGAGCTGTCCGGCCAGGACGTACGGCGGAAGATCCGCGATGTCGCCGGTGTCGACGTGATGGCCACGCAGCCGGGCGGCGGGTCCCAATCCCGTACTCATGTCGATGTCGGACAGTTCATCGAGCAGCCGGGCTGCATCGGTCTCGGCGCTCTTGTGGTAGGCCGCCAGCAGTGCACCGGCGTAGGCCGACAAGAGCCCCGAAACCGCTGCGGACGCCGGCGGGTAGGTATCTTTCAGCGCCTGGGCAGCAGCCGAGAACACCGATCCCTTCACCAGGTTCCGGCTGGCGCGGAACGCACCGCCGATGCTCGTCTCGATCTGTTGCAGTACTGGCTTCCAGTCCTGATCGGGCGCGAGCTGCTGCAACTGGTGGAGGCTGTCGTTCTTGATCCGGTTCAGCTCGGCGCGCCCCGGGTACGCGGCGTCCCGGAAGGCCGGGCCCCGACTCAGACCGATCGTCATGCTCGTACCGGCTTCGGCGGACGCACCCGCCCGGGCCAGTTGCCGGGCCGCGTCGATCATCCGGGGAGAACGCGTCGTCGGCGGATCAAGCAACGCGTCAACGGTCGAGACCTGCTCCTGTGTAGGCAGTCTGACGAGTTGACCGTCCAGCCTCTGCACCAGTGCGTGAGCTCCGCTCGCGGGCAGCGGCCCCTCGAGGCGGTACCCGTGGACGTGGCCCACCGGGACGACCGGGGCGAGCCCGAGTCCGGCAGCCTGCATATCCACCCAGTACGGGTTACCGTGCCAGTTCACCAGGGCCACGGCATGCATCGGGGCATTGATGGCAGAGGCGTACACGTAACCGACGGTCAGATGCCCACCCTGGCGCACCGTCTCGACCAGCACGTCCCAGGAGCTGCCCACCCGGTCCCAGGTGTCGCTACCCAGACGCCGGCCCAGATCGGCGATCGAGGTCAGGGCGTCGTCGACCGTCGCCGCCACCCGCACCCCGGCTACCGCCTGGTGCAGCGTCGCCAACACCGACACACAGTCGGCCAGCGCATCCGGCCGAACCGCGAAGACCTTCTCCAGCTCGGTGGTCAGGCCCTGGTGCCCACGTACCGCCGACGGGTCCAGCCTCGGGATGACCGAGGTGTCGAAACCGGCCGCCTGGGTCAGCGGCCTGGCGGGTTCCTGCGCCGGCAACTGCTGCGGGGCGAAGGCGGGGACCGGCACCGTCGAGGCGCGTTCACCACCGTGCGCCAGGGTTCGTTCCGGTAGCTGTGTGAGTGTCTGATGCAGGTGGTCGAGGAACCCCTCCCGGCCGGCGGCGAGTGCTTCCTGCGCCACGGTCAGGGAAGCCACGAACTCGCTGCGACCGGCATTACCGACCGGTGCGCTCAGCAGTGCCTGCACCTGCCCGGCGATCTGCGTCGCCCGGGCCGACAGGTCGACCCGGGTCCCGTCCAGCAGGTCCCGGACGGCCGGGGTAGCCCCGTCGCTCAGCCCGTCGCTCAGCAGGGCGATCCGCGCGTCGGACCAGCGCTGTGTCGACGCCACCCAGTCCTGCACCGTCTTCTGGGCGCTGAGCCAGTCATGCATGTTCTGGTTGAGGTCGAAGTAGCGTTCAGCAGCGAGCGCGGTCGCAGCGGCGGTCTCGCGGGCGGGTGCCACGATCAGCTCGGCGGCGGCTCGGTATTCGGCTGTCACCTGCTGGACCCGCTCGGTTTCGTGGCCCAGCTCGGTCATCCGATCGGCCAGCCGTCGGACATCGTCGGCGATCATCTGGCTGCCCGGCGCGACCGGGTTGCCCATCCGGGCCACCAGCCCCCAGGAGCGATCCTGCAGGACCGGCACGGTGGGGCCGGAGATCACCTGCTGAATCTGCTGGTCCACCGAGGTGACCAGGCGATGGACGTCGCTGCGGACCCGCCGCACCCGTGCGGCCTCCGACTCCCCGGACGTGGCATAGGTCTGAAGCGTTCTCTCCAGGTCGGTGGAGACCTGGCCGAGCACGCTGCGGATCGCCTGGTCGGGAACCACGGCCCGCTCGGCCGGACTGAGCTGCTCCAGCGGTGCCCGGTTCAGCGCCTGGAGCGCTTGCTGCTCGAGGCGCTCGCCCAGGGTAAGAACGTCGACCTGCATCTCCACCCAGGCAGACCGGGTGTCCAGCAACTGTCGGTAGTGCCAGTTGAGCTGATGAGCGGCTGTCTGTGCGTTCGTCGCGGCTTCGGATCTCTGGGCGGCGACCACGATGTGCCGGGCCTGTTCGGAGAACGGCTCGAGCGCCCGGGTCGCGGCCTGCGTGGACATGCCCGCCTGTTCGAGCTGCACCCGCATCAGATTCGCGTCGTGAAGGATCGCCTCGGCAGGGGCTGACTGCAGTAGCTTCACGCTCGAGAACACCGGGGCGGGACGCCGCAGTGGGATCGATGCGGCACCCTGCCCGAGTGGCACCTGCTCCGATCGGAGCGTGGCCGCAGCAGGCTGATGCAGTTGCTCGGTCACCGCCGACGGGCGGCTCGCCGTGGACTGGACACCGGCCGTCTCCGGTGCGGCGAGGTGCGCGCCCTCGGTCGCAGCACGCTGCTGGCCGGGCATGCTCTTGAACGCGTTGAACAACTGCTCCCGGCGTTGTTCGGAGGTGACCACCGGGGTGAATTCGTGCCAGAAGTCTTGGCCTCCGCCGCGGAAGGCGTCGGAGCCCACGTCGTCGAGCCAGCCGCGCAGCGACCCGGAGGCCTGATATGCCTCATGGAAGGCCGCGCCTAGGTCCTGCTGGAAATCAGCTCCCAGCAAGGCCTTCTGGGACTCGTCGATCCGGGTGCCGAAGGTCATGTCCTCGAACTCGCGTCCGCCGGCCCGCAGCGCCGTCGTTGCCTCGACCTCGAAGCGCAGGCGATCGGCGACCCCGTCGAGGAGACCGGCGCGCGTCTGCTTCCACAGCGGTGACTGGGTGGCCATGTCGGCCGTGACCCGGGCCGTGGCGGCAGCATCGGTCTGGAGGTCCCAGAACCGCTGTTCCAGAATTTCTTCCAGCCGGTCGTCCAGAGCGCGAACCAGGGGGTCATTCACCAGCGACGGGCCCGGCCGGGCGGCACCGGAGGTCGCCAGTGCGTCGCCCACCGCATCCTCGGCGGCCCCGGCGGTCTCGTTCCCCGGCTTCAGCATCGTCGGGCTGTACTCGAGGAACACGTCGTCGACGTCCGAGGCGAGCGCGGGCAGCGGGGCCGTTCCCAGTTCGTCCTCGAGTTGCTGCGTGACCCGGACGAAGTCGGTGCGCACATCATTGACGAAGGCGTTTCTGGCCCGGGAGATCTCCGCGGCGCCGGCCTTCAGGTCGAGCCCGGAGCCCTGCAGGACCTGACTGACCTGGGCGTCGAACTGCTCGGTCGCCTGCACCAGGTGCCGCTCCAGCAGCATCTCGCGGCGAAATGCCTGCTGAAGCGACGGAGCCAGCTCGTCCAGCTGACGTTGCAGCGCCCACTGCAGGTCCGGCACGGGCCCCGCCTGATCGGCTGAGCCGAGTTCCCGCAGGGCCAGCCGGGTCCGGTCGAGGTAGTTGTCCCAGATCCGGCCCAGACCCTGAAGGGACAGTTCCCCGGAGGGTTTCCCGGAGTGGTTCGCCCCGCGGGAGAGCCAGTCCCGGGAGTTTCCCGGCAGGTTGCGGGTGCCCTCCGGGATGGCCAGATCCTGGCTCCGGAAGAGGTTCTGCACGTCCACTTCGCTCATCCCGGCCGGATGCGAGCCGGTGCGCAACGGGTCGGCGGCCCACTGGGCGTACTCCAGCCGCCGGACCGCCAGAAGATTCGCCTCCGCGGCATCGGCGGCCGTCAGTCCGCCGATATGGCTGAGGTACTGCTGCGAGGCGTCGATGTGCTGCATGAACTGCTGGGAGAAGTAGTCGCGGACGAAGCGGAACTCGGGCGCCTGGGCCAGTGCCTGTCGCATCGCCATGTCCTGCGCATTCAGGCCACCCCGGACCGGTCCCGGGGCCTCCGCCGACTCAGTCGTCCGACCCCACTCCTGCCGGAACTGGGCGAGCTCGGACGGTGCCGGGCCGATCTCCCGGCTGCGCATCAGATCCGAGAACGCCTGCCGGTCGACCGACAGCGAGTCCAGGGTCGTGTCGAGCGCACGCCGGTTGACCGCCGACGGGTTGAGCTGCAGATCGCTCAGCACCCGCTCGATCTGGGCCCACTCGTCCGCGGTGACGTTCAGCGCCTGGACCGGATCCGTCGTCCCCACGTGCATCGACGCCGGGCCGGTGGCCTGGATCGGCTTGCCCGGCGCGGGAATCCCCGCCTTGTATGCGGCCTCGGCCTCTTGGGCGGCCGCCAGAACCCGCTGCGAGTGCAGGTTCACCACTTCCTGGCGGCGCAGCGCGTACCGGGCATCCATCGCTTCCAGATCGAGCAGTTTCTGGTTGACCGCCACCGGGTCGAGGGCCAGATCGCTCAACTGGTCCTCGGCCTTGCCCAGCACCGAACGGGCCACATGGACGTTCTTCTCCAGCCGGGCCAGCTCGAAGCCGGTGGACAGGCCGAGCGCCCGCGTCTGGATCAGTTCCGTCTGGGCCTGGGCCACGGCGCCCTGGGCCAGGTGATACTGCGTGACAGCCTCGAAGGTGTTCTGGTCGGCGTTCCCCCAGACCCGGCTGAGCTGGGTCTCGAGCTGCTCGACGGCGGGATTCGGGTGGCCCGGGGTGGGCAGTTCCGGCTGTGTCGCGCTGGACGGGGGGTGAACTGCCGCCGCGCCGGTCTGCGGACCCACCGCTTCCTCGAACGAGAGCGCGACCTTCTCGCCGGTCGAAGGCGTCACGGCCGGTGTCTGGACCTCGGTGCCGGCCAGGTCCGGTCGTTCCGCGGAAACTCCGGCCTGGTCGACGTCCGCACTACTCGATCCCTGGTGGGCCGGCGTGACGTTGTCCAGGGCGTCGTCGACGTGGTCGCCCGAGCGGTTCAGCGCCGACACCCCGTCCAGCGCGGTGGGCTCGGCGACATCGTCGAGGCGAGTGGCCCCGGGCAGCTGGTCGGCCAGGAGGTCGCCCACGTCACCGGTACGGGCCAGGGGTGGGGGAAGGGTCGCGGAACCGGCTCCGGTCCGGGGCGTTCGGACGGAGGAAACCGGCTCGCCACTGGCCGGACGGGTCCGGGACGAACCTGGAACGACGTCATCCGCGATGCCATGGGGGGCTGCCGTGTTGCCGTACTTCTCCCGGATCATGTCGACCGGGCTCCGGTCGAGCTTCACCTGGATCGACTCGTCGGTCTGTTTGATGATCTTGAATTCGCCGTCCATGAGTTTCTTGAACTCGTGGACCACGAAGTCGTCCATCGCCGTACGCAGCGTGGCGTTGTTGGTGTGGGCGATCGAACCCAGGTCGACAGCGGGCCGGGACGCCGCGGCGCCCTCCTTGGTCATCCCCCGGGTCAGGCCGGACAGGTCGAGCGTGGTCGAGCCGTCGGCTCCCTTGCTGATCATCTGGCTGAGGTTGTCCAGCGCCGCGAGCCGGTCGGTGCTCACCCCGATGATGTGCTCAGCCAAACCGTCGACTCCGCCGATCGTTCCGGACCGGGCTGCCAGGCCGGCGCCGTCGACCAGGCTCAGGCCGTTGTCCAGGCTGACCGAATTCACCCCGTCGGTCAGCCGAAGGTTCTTCATGTCGAGCACGACCGAGCCACTGGCATCGGTCAGCCGCACGGTGGACAGGTGGGCCTTTCCGGCTCCGTTGGTCACCATCAGCTTGCTCAGATCGACCGAGGCGACGCCGTCGGTCACCTGGATACCGTGCCCCGGAAGGCCGGCCAGCGGTTTGAGGGTGTCCTTCCCCGCTGCGGCGGCGGTGTCGACGACCTTGAGATTGCTGGTGGCGACCGAGGCGGAACCGTCGGTCAGCCGGGCCGAACCAGCAGCCATGCTCGTCGTTCCGTCGGTGAACCTCAGTTCGTCGAACGAGATCTGATGCACACCGTCAGTGATCTTCAGTCCGTCGGTGGACACCTCGAAGATGCCGTCGGTCACCCGGGTGCCGGCCCCGAGCGTCCCGGACTGCAGGGAACTGCTGAGGTCACCGATCCGGGTGAGCGTGTCCAGATGGCTCACCGCGGCGGCCGAACTGATCCCCGTGGCCGGAACCCGGGCCGGAGTAGCGCTGGTACCCAGGTCGGCGAGGTTCTGGAGCCGGTCGGTCAGACCGCCCGCACCCGCACGGCCCAGGTCGATGTCGGCCAGGTTCCCCGAGGTGGGCACCTTGACGCCGGCCGCGTCGAGGTTGTGACCCATCCCCGAAGCCGAGAAGGCGTCGATCCCGGATGCACCGTGCGCGGCCGAGACGGCACTCTGCGGGATGTGCAGCCCGCTGGGCGTGCGCACCATGTCGTCGCCGTGGGTGAGGAAACTCCAGTCCGGGTTGAGCGTGCCGTCGAGGGCGCTCGTTCCCGCACCGCCGTCGAGCTTGCTCAGGCCGGTCTGCAGATCGCGAATCTCGGATCCGGAGAAGGCCTTCAGGATGTCGTTGACCGGTACCACGCCGTCCAGCGAACTGACGATCCCGGACAGCTTGCCCACCGCCGCGAGCTCATCGGGGGTGAGCTGCGTCAGGAAGGTTCCGGACCTGGTGAACGCCTGCATCCCACCGTCCAGACCATGACCGGTGAGCCGGATGATGCCCTCGGAGATCTGCACCAGCCCGTGGCCCGTCGTGGTCAGCATGCTGGCATTGGAGTACCGGGTCATGCCCAGACCGCGGCCGCCGATGGAGAGCTTGGTGGCGTTGCCGAGTCCGATGAGCCGTACCTCGTGGGCCTCGATCGGGGTGAAGATCCGCAGCCACTGGCCCTTTCCGAGATGGTTCACCCAGAAGTTCTCGACTGCCTTCCCGATGCTATTGACCGAGTCGACGGCCATCTTGGCCACATTCCAGCCACGGGCCATGACGGCTTTGCCCAGCCCCTGGAGCCCTTTGACAGCGAAAGTGCCGCCCTTGAACAGCAGCCACCCGGCAAGGCCCACCGGGGCGAGCACCGGGGAGAGGAGAACGATGGTGCCCGCCCCTCGCGCACCGAACTTCGTCACCAGTTTGTCCCAGCCGCGTCCTGCCCACTTGGTGAAGGTCAGGCCCTGGGACTTCCAGATGGAGTTGAGTCCCTTCGTGGCGGGGAACAACGTGCCCGCCCAGGCCAGCAACAGTCCGCCGAGGCCGATCTTGCCCTGGGCGTAATCAACGGTGGAGTGAATCGCCATGGCCAGCGCCCCGGCCCAGGCGATCATCCCGAAGACGCCACCAAAGACGAGTGCCACCAGGGTGATCGCCAGCGTGATCCAGAAGACGGCGTCCCAGAACTGGTCGCACGCCGACTTCGCCCACGGGTTGACGGCCGCGTCGGCCGCCCGGTTGACCGCATCGGCCGCCGTCTGGGCGGCCTCACGCAGATCCTCGGATGCTTCCTGCGCTTTCTGCTGCTCGGCCTGTCGGCCGGCCACATCGTCCTCGCTCAGGGCCTGCGCCGCGGTGAGCGCGGTATCAGCCTTCAGCTGAGCGTCCTTCAGCTTCGTGGCGTACGAGCTCAGGGCCGGGGCCGCATCGTTGAACGCCTGGTGAACAGCTGTCAGGAAGGTTTTGGTCTTCTCCTCGATCTCCTTGCGGAGCCAGTCGCCGGTCTTGCCGACGAAAGCGCCCTCCCCCGACCGGCGCATGATGGCGGCGATGCCATCGTTGGCGTCATTAGCGGCCGTCTGCATCCGGTTCATGTACGAGACGACGTCGGAAACGGCCTGCTGGTCGCCCGGGGTAGGGTCATCGTCACGCTCGAGAGCCGACCAGTCACGGGGACGAGACACCAGAACACTCCTCAGCCGACGCCCAGGGGTGTGGCTGAACCTTGGCCGGGTGCCCCAGCCGTCGGCAAACCCGTGGCACCAGCCGGTAATCGTCCCGTTCGCCGCCATCCGGCGCCAGGGCACCTTCCGAGCTCTGACCGAAAATGCAGAAATCGACGCCGATCGGTACAGAGTTCCCGGTGTGCCCGACCGGACCGGCGGCACCTCAGCGGAAAATGTCCAGGCCCACCCACTCACCTGCGACCCGACCGTGCCCACCGGTGGTCACCAGGTAGGACGGAGACCGTGATGCCCGAGGACAATTCCGGTCCCGATCTACAGATCGACTACGACATGCTGCACGAGATGGCCGCCGATGCCCGCGAGCTCAAGGGGAGTGTGGAGTTCAAGGTCCCCGAGCTGGCCTCAGGGACGGGTGACGAGGACAGCGACAGCGGGGCGGTCGGGGACAGCGAGCTCACCGGCGCACTGCGGCGGTTCCGCGTTGCCTGGCACAAGCCCTTCAAAGACTCGATGGACCGCCTGGAAGACCTGGCCCTCCTGCTCGACGGCGTCGCCACCAAGTTCTTCGACATGGATGCGGATTTTGCCCAGCAGGCGTCATCGCTGCTGAGCCGGCAGGCCATGAGCACCTGGGAGTCTAAGAAGAATCAGCACGACCTGTACCTGAAGAACAAAGACCTGATGTTCACGCCGTCCCCGATCTACGACGAGAACGGCGCACTGGTCAACCAGGCTCCGGTGCATCTTTTCAAGTACGGCGACGGCGAGGGCGAAACTCCGGTCCCGGAGGATGCGGGAGACAGGCCTGCCGGCTCGGACTACTTCTCCAACAGCAACAAGGACGGCGATGAATTCGCGCACTCGGACAAGGCGCCGACCGCGGAAGAAATCAAGGCTCTTGAAGAAGAGAAGAAGAACCGCGCTCTCACCGAGACGACGTACGACAAGGAGGGCAGAGTGAAGATCGAGACCAGCACGGTCACATCGACGTCCGGCCTGGGCTACTCCGAGACCACCTCGTACGATTACGAAATCCCAGGTTTTCCGGACACCCCCAGCAAGGTCACGACGACGATCACGCACTCCGACGGCACCACGGAGACGATCGTGACGACATATCAGGCCAACGGTAACTCCACCGTGAAGAGCTCTTTCCAGGATCCCAAGGACAGCGACAACGACTCCTCCTCGACCACGACGGTGACCCCGGACGTCGAGAAGGACGCCGACGGCAAGGTGGTCAAGGATTTCGGGTACGAGTCGGTCACGGTGGACGACGACGGCAAGACCACGACGACCACGGTGACCAACAACGATCCGAACGAGATCAAGACCAAGGACGACTACAAGACCTTCCTCAACACCGACACGAAAGTCGTCACGGACGAGGACGGAGTGCGGCGGGAGTACACGGGCAACTACGAGTCGGACACCTGGACCCAGACCGGTGGCCCTCCCGAGAACGAGACGGACGAGGACGACGAACAGAGCGATACGTCCGATGACTCCGGACCGGTCGACGATCACTACATACCTCGCTGAAATATCCTGATGGAGAAGGGAAACCGAACATGAGCGACATCAAGGTGAGTTACACGAAGGTCGTCGAGGTGACGACCAACCTGCACAGCACCACCCACGACACCCTGCCGAAGCTCAGTGCCGTGAAGCAGGCGGTGGACGGCCTGCTGGCCGACGGCGGTGGCCTCTGGCTGACGAGCTCAAGTCCGACCCTGCAGGAGAAGTACGAGGCCTTCAACAAGTCGGTCACCGAGGCGATCAACAGCATCCCGCAGTGGGCCAACCAGTTCGACAACATCGTCACCCAGCTGAAAGACCTGGACCGGTCGATCGTGGAGTCTGCCGGCTCCGGCGACAGCAAGAGCTGATCAGCACAACCGAGCAGACCGAGCAGACCGAGGAACGAGGATCCGATGCCCGACATCAATGTGGACTCCAGCCAGATCACCAACGTCCAGAAAACCATGTCCACGAACATGGACGACATCATCACTTCTCTCACCACTTTGAAGACGTCGGTGCAGAGCCTGCTCCAGGAGAGCGGCGGGCTGTGGATGAAACAGTCCAGCCCTCTCCTGCGTGAGCAGTTCACCAAGTTCGCCGAGGACCTGAACGAGGCGATCAAGAACATCGGCGATTTCTCCACGACGTTCCAATCCATCCTCAGCAACCTCAACGAGCTCGACAAGGGCTACTCCTCCAGCGGCACCAGCTGATACACAGAACAGCTGTCGCTCCACCGCCTCGCAGACAACACCGACGGACTAGGTTCCATGACCGGCTTCAGTTTCAGCGGAAGTTTCTTCCTGACCATCGTTCTCGTGGTCGAGGCGCTGGTCGTTCTCGGCTTCGTCGGACGCTGGTACGGACGTAAGTGGGGGTGGCGCAATACTTTCGGAAGGCTTCGGCAGTACTTCCGGGAGACCGCCGCCGATCTGGCCCGTCCGTTGCTGCGATGGCACCGCTTCTCCGGTGATGTACGCCTGCTGGCCCGCGAGCTGACCGATCCCGATCTGGGCGGCATCCTGCGGGCTGCCACCGCCGACGCGCTGCACCGCAGCACCGAACCGGACGACCTGCGCTGTCACGCCGCACTGTCCGGCGCGGAGGTGGTCGCCGTCCTCCCCGCCGCCCCCACCATTCCGTCCACTCCCCTGGGCTTTCGGGAGGCGCACGGCTGGTGGGTGGCGGCCCGGAGCGGGATGACGCCGATCCTGGAGACCGGGATGGTCGGCCATCTGGCCGTCGGGACCACCCGGGCAGCGCTGCCCGGCACCCCGGCGGTGCTGTTCCTGAACCTGTGGGAGGCCCCCGGGGTAGTCGAACTGTCCGGTCCCCCGCGACCGGTGCACAGCCTGCTGTGCGCCATCAGCGCGCAACTCCTGGGCGGGCTGGCCGGTCACGGACTCGACCTGATCGTGACCTCGGGTGTGCATCCGGGTTTCCGCGGGCCGGATCTGGACACCGTGCTGGAACGACTGCAGACCCGGCTCGATCATCCGCCCGCCGAGCGGATGGTCGTGCTGGTGTGCAGCCGGATGTCACCGGCCCAGGCCCAGACCCTGGCCTGGCTGGTCTCCGTCCTGCCCGAACTGCGGGTCGTGACCTCCGGGCCCTATCCCGGCCGGCGCTGGAAACTACCCATCGACGCCGACGGTCGGCTGGATGCCCCTGATCTCGAACTGACCGCAGACTCCGCCCCGGTGGAGAAGGCCGTGGCGAGAGTGCTGGCCCGAGGCCCTCGCCGCCCGAACCCCGCCGCGCCGCAGCAGACCACTCCCCAGCCCACGCTCGAGACACCGATCAGTGCCGCCGCCCCGATCACCGGCCGGCCAGCGGCGGCCTCACCCGCGGCCTGGGACGATTCCTACACCGAAACACCCGGACCGGCCTGGCAATCTGAGCAATCGGAGCTGACTGAGCTCTCGGAGCTGGTGTACGAGGACGACGAGTGGGCTCGTCCGGAGAAGACGTTCACCGCCGATTCCGGATTCAGCTCGGCGTCGGCGAGCGCCGCCGCATGGCCCGATCCGACGCCACCGTCGACAGCGCCGACAGCGCCGACAGCGCCGACAGCCTCAACAGCACCGCGATGGTCCCTCGACGAGCCGGAACCCGCCGACGACTTCACCAGCGGAGCATCAGCCGGTTCAGCCGGGTCGCACCGCGACCGCAGCCAGGACGTGTTGTGAGAAGCACCCTCTCGAACAGCATCGGCGGCCAGGTCACCCTGACCGGCCACCCCGAAAGGATCCACCCGTGCAGTTGGTGATCAGCCTGGCGTCCAGCCCCGCGCCGGGGCAAACGCTCCCCGACGAGATCGACGACATCGGCGACATCGTCCTGGACGTGAACAAGCACAACACCGTCGACGAGGTGGTCACCGCCGCGGCGCAGGCTCTGGGCCTCGATCCGGCACCCCTGCGCCCGGCCCCCCGACCGGACGACCCGGCATCGGACGACCCGGCATCGGACGACCCCGACCAGCCGCGTCCGTACCGCAAGGGCATCCTGCTCCCGGCGGATGCGACGATCGAGCAGGCCGGGATGCTGCGCGGCGACCTGCTCGACCTGGACTCCCCGGCGCCGCCGCGCGACGCCGACTGGCGCCCGGCCGAGCCGGGGGTCGACTGGCTCGAGATCCACGCGGTCAGCGGCCCCGACGCGGGCCGGATCTGGCCGCTCGAGCTCGGCACCCACGGCATCGGCCGGGCCCCCGGCAGCTGGGTCACGCTCAGTTCGGCCGACGTACCCGAACGCGGGCCGGAAGTGGCGGTCGACCGGCACGGCCGGGCCTGGCTGGCCGGGCTGGGCGGCCACAAGCTGACCCAGACCGGGATGACCCTGGCCGACGAGACCGCGACCGTCGAGGGCGGGCGACTCAGCCTGCCGGAGCCGCCGCGGGAGGAGGTCGGCGCCCCCGACCCGCAGTACGCCAAGGTGATCGAAGACGCCGCCCGCGAGTACGCGGAGATGATGCAGGGCAGTCAGGGCGCGCGTCGCTGGCAGCCGGGCATGGATCTGGCCATCGGGGAAACGCTGCTGCGGCTGGTGCACCGGTTCGACGCCGATGCCGCGGTCAGCCCTTCCGTCGACGAGATCGCCCGCGACTTCAACCGCCCGCCCCGGCTGGTGCCACCCCTCACCCAGCCTCCGGTGAAGCTCCCGGTCCCTCCGAAACCACCTGTCCAGCGCCGATTCCCCCTGCTGATGATGCTGTCGCCGATGGTCATCGGGATAGCCTTCGTGTTCCTGTTCCACTCGGTCTACTTCGTGCTGATCACCCTGATCAGCCCGATCATGATGATCGCCAACTGGGTGCAGGACCGGCGCAGCGGGGCGCGGCGCTACCGGGAAGACAGCGCTACCTACCGGCAACGCCGTAAAGATGCCGAGCACAAGGTTTTCGAGACGGTCAACCGGGAGCGGGAGGCCCGCTGCCAGGCCTCACCCGATCCGGCCATGGTGGGTCTGATCGCCACCGGACCGGGCAGTCGGCTGTGGGAACGCCGGCGCACCGACGGCGACTTCCTCATGGCCCGGTTCGGGACCGTCGACCAGCCCTCGCTGATGGAGCTGGACGATCCGGCCCGCGAAGACGGACAGCGTCGCTACCGGTGGAAGGTGCCGGACGTGCCGATCGGACTGTCGATCGCCGATCGGGGGGTCGTCGGGATCGCCGGGCCGGCGCACCGCACGGCCTCGGTCGCCCGCTGGCTGGTCACTCAGGCCGCCACCCTGCACAGTCCCCGTGACCTGCGGATCTACCTGCTCGCCGGACCCGGCGTCGGGGACGGGCCGGCGGCCATGCCCGAGCGCTGGGCCTGGGCTCGCTGGCTGCCTCACGTGCGACCGCACGCCGCGGGCCCCGGCTCCCCGCTGCTGACGTTCGGCAACGATCCCGAGACCTTGGCCAACCGGGTGAACGAGCTGCTCCAGCTGATCAAGGCCCGGCAGGAGGCCCGGGGTTCCCGGATGGGCACGGTGCTGTTCGCCGACCCCGACATCCTGGTCGTGATGGACGGTGCGCGCTGGCTGCGCGACGTGCCCGGGGTGATGAAGATCCTGGTGGAAGGGCCTGCGGTGAGGGTCTTCTCGGTGGCCGTGGATCTGATGGACCGACTGCTGCCGGAAGAGTGCACCGCGGTGGTCCAGGTCGGTGAGCAGACCCTCACCCTGCGCCAGGTCAACCAGGCCGACGTCTCCGGGATCCGCCCGGACGACGTCAGCCGGCCCTGGTGCGAGAACGTTGCCCGCGCACTGTCCAGCCTGCGCGACGTGACCCCGGACGAGGTGGCCGGGCTGCCCGAACGGGTGCGCATGATGGAACTGCTCGGTCTGCCCGACGTCCCCACCGGCCAGCAGATCGCCGACCGGTGGTCGCGGGAACCGTTCAGCACCGTCTTCCCGCTCGGCTCCGGCTTCGACGGGCCCGTGCACTTCGACCTGGTGACGGACGGCCCGCACGGCCTGGTCGCCGGCACCACCGGATCCGGCAAGTCGGAACTCCTGCAGTCTCTGGTGATTTCCCTGGCCACCCTGAACCGCCCGGACGAACTGGTGTTCGTCCTGGTCGACTACAAGGGTGGTAGTGCCTTCCACGCCTGTGTGAACCTTCCCCACACCCTGGGGATGGTGACCGACCTCGACGAGGCGCTCGCCCTGCGGGCCCTGGATTCGTTCGCCGCCGAACTGCGCCGGCGGGAACACATGCTGGCGCAGGCCGGGGCCAAGGACCTGCCGGAGTACCAGGCGATCCGGGCGCGTACCCCGGAGCTGGCACCGATGCCCCGACTGCTGCTCGTGATCGACGAGTTCGCCACGATGGCCCGGGAGGCGCCCTCGTTCGTGCCCGGTCTGGTCAGCATCGCCCAGCGCGGGCGTTCCCTGGGGATCCACCTGATCCTGGCCACCCAGCGCCCGGCCGGGGTGGTGACCAGCGACATCAAGGCCAACACCAACCTGCGGATCGCCCTGCGGGTCACCGACCCGGGCGAGTCGTCAGACGTGATCGACACCCATGACGCCGCCCACATCTCCACCCGCACCCCGGGCCGGGCGCTGGCCCGGCTCGGGCACCGCTCCGTCATGCCCTTCCAGGCCGGTTACGTCGGCGGGACTTCCCGGCAGGACCAGCAGCCGGAGGCGCCGGAGCAGATCCCCGCGCCGGTCGCCGAGCGGCTGACCTGGAGCGGCCTGGGTCGCCCGGTCTCGCTGCGCCGCTCCGGCCCGGCCCGAACGGTCACCACCGCACCCGGCGACCAGGCTCCCCGCACCGACCTCGACGAGCTCGTCGACGCGGTCCAGGAGGCCACGCAACTCACCGGCTGTGCGCCGCAGCCCCGGCCCTGGCTGCCGGCGCTGTCGGGGCGTCTTCTGCTGGAAGAGCTGGACGAGGCCGATCGGCAGCTCGGGATCGACCGCCGCACCGTCGACCGGATGTTCCGGGCTCCGTTCGCCCGGGCCGACCTGCCCGGCCAGCAGGAGCAGCGCACGCTCTACTTCGACCCCAGCAGCGACGGCCATCTGTTCGTCATCGGGGCTCCGCGGGCCGGTCGTTCGCAGGTACTGCGCACGGTGGCCGGGGCTCTGGCCCGCGACAACTCCAGTGCCGATCTGCACATCTACGGGATCGAGGCGGCCGGGAGCGCCCTGGGCGTTCTCACCGATCTGCCGCACTGCGGGGGCGTCGTGCCGCGCTCCGACATCGAGCGTCTGGGCCGGCTGATCCGGCTGCTGATGGACGAGGTCGATCGCCGGCACCAGCTGCTGGGCAAGGCCAGCGCCGCCGACCTGCCCGAGCTGAGGGCCAAGCTGCCGGCCGGGCAGGCCCCGGCTCACCTGGTGGTGTTCGTCGACGGCTGGGACCCGCTGGCGGCGACCCTGACCGATCACGACGGCGGGGATCTGTACGCCCAGATGCAGGAGATACTCCGCGAGGGTGCCGGGGTCGGGATTCACCTGGTGATGACCTCCGACCGGGTTCTGCTCGGCGGGCGGGTGGCCTCGCTCAGCGACAACAAGCTGATCATGCGGATGACCGAACGCAGCGACATGTCGCTCACCGGGCTACCGATCAGCCGGATCCCACCGGTGATTTCCCCGGGCCGGGCCTGGCGGCCCCAGGACCAGCTCGAAGTACAGGTGGCGTTGCTCGGCGCCGATCCCTCGGGTGAGGGCCAGGCCCGCGCCCTGCGCGAGATCGGCCGGACCACGACCGCCCGCGACTTCGGTATCCCGCAGGCCCTTCGGCCGGTGTCAGTGCCGCCGATGCCGTCCGAACTGTCGTTCGCCGATGCGTTCGGCCTCTGGCCGCAGACGCAGCACCAGCCGCTGAAGGCCCTGCTCGGGCTCGCCGACGGTGGCACCACCCCGCTGACGGTCGACTTCGCCGGACGGGAGAACAGCTTCGCGGTGGTCGGCCCGGCCGGGTCCGGACGCAGCAACGTGCTCTGCGCGCTGGGAATCTCGTTGCTGGCCAACGGGACCCGGCTGGTCGTGCTGTCTCCCCGGGAGTCACCGTTGCGGCGCATGATCAATCACCGCAACGTCGACGTCCTGGTCGGTCTGCATCCCGAGCCCGAAGAACTACGCAAGCTGATCGACGCCGAGCAGGGGCCCACCGTGGTCCTCATCGACGACGTGGACCTGCTCGGTCCCTCCCATCCGGTGGGCGCGGTGCTGCGGGAGATCGCAGCCACCGGCCGTGACCATGAGCTGGGGATGGCCTTCGCGGGATCACCGGAACTCGTGGTGGGTACCGGTGGAGGCTGGATCGGCGAGGCCAAGCGCAGCCGACAGGGCATTCTGCTCGCTCCCCAGAACAGCATGGAATCAGACCTGCTCGGGGCCCGGCTCACGCACAGCCAGGTACGCACCCAGATCCGCCCGGGCCGCGGCTACACCACGCTGGGCGCCCGGCCCGGCAAGGTCCACCTGATCGCGGTGCCCCTGACCCAGCTCAAGTGAGGTAGGGCCCGATCTCCCACGCCCCTTTGTTCGTGATCATGCGAACCCTCCCCCGGGAAGGTTCGCATGATCACGAACCTGAAGGTGGCCGGCCTGCGTGACCACCGCGCTAAAACACGAAAGCCTTGATCCCGCTCTGCCCGACCACCATCGCCGGGTTGTTGCTGACGTCGAGTGCCTCGAGCATGAAATCCCACCTACCGTGGTAGCGACTCTCCACCGCAGGAAGATCGTGCCCGCGGTAGTAGCGACCGTTCGCCTGATCCATGTCCGCTTGCCGGCAGGCCGGAGCGGCATAGTAGGCATCTTCGAGATGGGTGCCGGGTGCGTTGCGATCGCCGTAGACATTCCCCGCCACATCTCGGTCCGCATGCCAGACATTCGCCTGGAGACCCGCGAACCCGGCGTGCGGTGGACCTTGGTGACTGACCTCAAACGCCTGGTCCCAGCGGATGAGCTGTCGCACCTCGCCGTCGCCCGCGTTGATCCCCAGCCCGGGGTTGTGCTGAAATTCAGCTCCCCAGGACAGTTCGAAGTAATTCCACTCCCGGGTCGCGCGAAGACGATCCTGGGGGCCGTAGCCCGGCCCATCGGCCGTCACGGCCATGGTGACCGCGGTCGGGGGTTGCGCGGCGCCCTCCTGCCTGGCCTGAACCGGCGGGGCCTGATCGGCGGAGGCCAACCGGGTCGGTACGGCCATGCGATATCCGAACTGCTCCACCCGACCCCGGGAAGAGACCGTCTCCTGTTCAGGCACCTGCTGCACGGGAGTACCTGACCGCACGACACCGGCTCGACCCATCATGCCCGTCCCATCGGCGACGCGGCCCGCCCGCTGAAGCACCCCCGCAGCGAGCCCTCCTCGCGACCGAACAACGTATTTAGGCCCCTTCCGTCGCCATGACATGGGTAGTTCTGACCCAAATGTGCGATCTTGATCAACGATCTTGTGGTCAGATCTCGCTGGTCAGGGGGACCCATGACACGCAGAGCACCCGGCGGCCACACCCGGCGATCCCGCATTCTCCGGGGCATCGCCGGCCCGCCGGCCGAGGCTGCACCCACCGACCCGAAGCGTCGGTGGCCGTTGCTGGCGGCTTACTCTGCGGTGGCCGCGGGGGCAATCGCTACGGGCTTGGTCGCCTGGGGCGGCGACATTTCTTCGTGGTTCGCTCGTGATCGGGTGGAGGGCGCGTTGGGTATGGAGCCTCAGCTCTCCTGGCAATGGCCGACGACGGCGTCCTGCGCCGGCGCCATCGCCGTGGCCATGCCGCACGGCGGTCCGGCCATCGACGCGGTCGAGATTCCGGCGAACCAGGAACCGCACGGAGTTCTGGCCAAGGCCGGAGCGGCTGCCTGGGGAACGGGGCGCCTCGATCTACTGATCACCGTGCCCGAGAATCGGACCACCACGGTAGACGTTCACTTTCACAAAATAACCAAAACTACTGTTCAGCAGTATGACTGGCTCTTGGAATCCGGGGAGGGGTGTGGCGGGCCTTCCCATCAGGAACATCTCGAACTTGATCTCGATCAGCGAGAACTGACCAAGGTTGACGCCAATGACGAGGAGGAGAAAACCGACTCCAGCAGAGAACCCGGGGTGAGGGGCTACGTCGTGACCGCTGATGAACCCCTCCACGTGCTGATCGACGCCCGGGCCTGCTCCGCCCTCTATCAATGGTCGGTGAGCGTCGATTACACCAGCGGCAGCCTCCATCGGACCCAGACGATCGGTCCGCTGTACACCGGCGGAGCCGTAGCCGGCGTTTCCCGCTACCGCCTCAGCCAGACCGATGAAGGCCAACGGAAGCTCACCGCCGACGGCCGGAGCGGAGCGACATGTCCACCGCGCTGATCCCCCGCCACGGGCTGATCCTCCTGCTCACCCTTCTGACGTGCCTCGCCGCAGCTTGTTCGAGCGAGGCTCCGGTCGATACTCCGGGCGAAGACAGCGTGAAGTGGTACAACCTCGATCCGCTCCTTCTCGGTATGGAGACTCGACCGCATCTGATCGCCGCCCATGAGGAGAGTTTCGTCGCCGTGGGCTCCGATCCGGTGAGCGGAGCGCCCTTGTCGTGGTTCTCTTCCAACGGCGTCTCCTGGCCGCGGGGTGACCTGGCCGCCGTGAGCGCCCGTGAAGCCAGCGCCACCAGCGTCTTCGCGATCTCCGGGCAAGGTCAGCGGGTCGTGGCCCTGGGCGAGATTCCCTCCATCACCGCACCAGGCTCATACAACGCGGTGCTGTACGAGACCCGTGACGGCCGTCACTGGGTGACGTTGCCCGGCCCTGGCGTAGATTTTCGTATGGCGGGCCCCAGCAGCTTCGGATATCCCTCTGTCGCCGTGGACGGCGACCGCACGGTGATCGTCTGGGACGAACAGGTGTGGGTTCGCGGCCCCTCCGGCGACTGGGGGGCACCTGAGGTACGACTACGTGAAGGTTGCCTACCGGTCGGCGTCCGACCCGGATCTGAACCGGCTGTCCTGGTTTCTTGTTCCGGTGACGGCCCCAGTACATCCCAGGTGGCCGCCTTTGATGATTCTCGCGAAGTCATCCAGTCCAAGGGTGGAACACTCCCTCAGAACATGCTGAACGGGGCAGTCTTCTCCGGTGAAGATGTCACGGCCATCGGCTGGCAGCTCCTGCCGACCACCACCTCGACCAGCTCTCAGGACGAGAGCAGCCTAGGGGTCGAGAGCGGGCAGCCGGTCGAGGCGACCTATTCCCGCTCTGACAACGGGGGCGCCTCCTGGTCAACGTCCGCCAAATTTCCTATCCCCTCAGAAATTTCATCCCGCGACATCAGAGTTCTCGATATTGCTCAACTGGAAGACACCCTGATCGCTGTCGGAAGCTCGAAGAATCTGGGCGACCTGCCAGTCACCACCGTTTGGGTCTCTGCGGACGGTGGCGCAACCTGGCAAGCGGAAGCACCGGCCTACGGGATGGCGGGCGACGCGGTGCAGTCGGTAGCGCGCCATGGAGACCGCACGATCGCCATCGTCGCCGAAGCACATCAAGGATCTTTCATGCTCACCGACTATGAGGTCTCCTCGGCCGCACCAGCAACGGCATCCAGCACACTCACGATTGAAAGCGCCACACCGACCGGCATGCCGCAAGTCTGGTCGGGCCCAGTTGACCCCGGGGGAAAAGAGCTCACGGTGAACCTGACCGGTGCGTTCAGCAAAGGAGAACTGGCCGGGGACCTGGTGGTCGACAGCCCTTACGGCTGCCGGGGTCAACTGATCTGGCGCGGTCCGCAGACATTGACCGTCAAGGTCCAGTCTCCGGGTGAAAACGGCTGGTGCCCAGATCAACTCACGCTCGGAGAGGCGTCTCCCGACGGTACACAACGGAAAGTTTCGGGATCGGACGGGTTGAGCGGGACCCTGACATATGAAGGAACGCAGCAGTCAGGCTCAGACTAAAAACCATCTGATCGAGCCCCGGAGTACGAGCTCCTTTTCATAGCGCGCCGGTCGGCCGTTACGAGCCAGCCATGAACGGCAGACCGGCCACATCGGGAGAGGCCAGTTCAGCCGCCAGCAGAGCCGGCCCGATCCGGCCGTGGAACAGGCCTTGATAGGACGAAGAGCCAGGCACCTCGGCCTTCTTCGCGAGGGTTCGCGCCCTGGTCAGCCACCGCCCGTCACCGGTGTACCGATACAGGTCCAGCAGGGCCAGCGCCCGTCCGGTGGTTCCGCAGCAGAAGCCACCGGGGGCAGGGCCTGCTCCTTCGTAGGCAGACCAGGCGCTCACCAGAGCCAGATCGGCGTAACCTTCGCCAGGGAAACAGGTATCAGCGAGAATCCAGAGAGGAACATAGCCCGCGGCCCCGTTGCACCAGCTCGCCCCCAGGGTGGCGTCTTCGGCCGTCTCTCCGAGCTTCCGGGGCCAGATCCGGCCACGCCCCGACGGTCGTGACAGTCGGGCCAGTTCCTGCAGCTGATCGGAAAAGCCCTCCGGCACCGACCCACCGGTGACGAGGCTCCACCGTAGGAGTGCCGTGAGCATGCCCGCCCGGCCGTGCGAGGCCCCCAGAATCGCAGGCCCGGTCTGGAGCTCCGCCCAGATCCCCCGGCAGAATGAGTCTCCCCGTCCCCGCAGTGCAGCGTGGTCGGCGTGGTCAGGCCCGAAGGTCTCCAACAGGGTCGCGCAGCCGAGCACCAGCCCCGATCGGCCGAAGGCAACATCGAACCGTTCGTCAGGCCGGGCAGTTTCCATGAAGGACGCGATGGCCTGGGTAGCCGTGGCGGCGTCGCCTCGCGCCTGCGAGACCAGGGCGTGTACGGCATGCACGCCACCCGCATGATGAAAGAACGACCCGGGGCCGAACAGGTGCGGCCCGATCGCCCGGGTCTCGTCCGCAAAGGCCGACAGCCCCGAGTCGCTGGCGGCGAGAGCCACGGCCTCGGTCGACCAGACATCCGCCGCCGCGAGCACGTCGTCACGGTCCAGGGCCGCAGCAATGCGCAGCAGGCCGTAGGCCAGGCCGGCGGCCCCGTGCGCGATGGAGGCCGTCGGCGCCGGCATCCCCCGTGCGTAGAGTTCGCCCTCCGGCGCGAGTTCCTCGAGCACCTCGGTCAGTAACTCGTCCAGGTCGTCTGCGATCCGGAGATTGACCAGGGGCATGGGGCTGCGGTCACGTTCGGCGGCGGCGCGGAAGGCATGGGTGAAATCGCCGACCGTCTCGAACCGCTGGTCAGGGTCTTTGTCCAGCGCCACCGCCAGGCAGGCTTCCACGTGCGGGCTGTGCAGGCCGTATTGCTCGAACGGCAAGGGTGGCTCGTCCATCACCTGCCGGAGCATCCGATCGGGCTGCAGCGAGAAGAGGTGGGTGGGGCCACCCGTGAGCACGCCGTAGATCAGCGCACCCAGCGAGTAAATCTCCGCCGCGACGGTGGGTTCCGGCAGCTGCGGGTCTTCCTGGCGGGCCCTGGCCACCTCCGGCGCCTGATAGACGTCCACACCACCCCGCACCGGAGCTCCCGCGCCGGGCAGCCGAGCAATCCCGAAGTCGATGACCGTGACCGTGCACGCCGGTCCGATCAGGAGGTTCCGTGGATGGATATCGCCGTGCAGCACTCCCTTCCCGTGCAGCCGCGCATAGGCCTCTAGCACCTTCACGGCCAGTTCGACGGGTTCACCCGACGCCGGTCCCTGGCTGCGGGCATCCGCTGATGCCGTGTCGAGGTCGACCCCCATGATCCACGACGCGATCAGCGTGATCGGCTCATCACCGTCAGAGCCGATCACATCGAACAGCTCCGGGGCACCGTCACCCTTCAGCCGGCGCAACACCCGCGCCTCGTGGTGCAGCGACCGGATCACAGCCTGGCCCGCCGAACGACCGGCCCGCTTGACCACCACGTCGAGGCCGTCCGTAACACGCCGCGCGGAGTAGACCTCGGTATCGTCCAGAAGCCTGACGCAACGGACGATCTCCACGTCACCGAGGCGGTGCCCGGGCTCCAGACCCGGGGTCACCGTGCCAAAGTTCTCCCGCACGAGAAGACCTTCGGCCGTGAGCGCGGCCAGCACCGGGAAGGCCTCGTCGAGCAACGCCAACGCGTCGGCCGAACCGACCTGACTGAGGCCGATCACCGCGTCCACAATCGTGCTCGGTGTTCGGAAGTATCCGAGCAGGTCGGCGGTGCGCGCGTCGATCACGCAGGTGGCGGATCGAGCCAGAGGACGCGTCACACAGAAGTCACCGGTCTGGTGGACGAATCGATCCCTCAGGTCGGCGGGTACGTCTTCGACCGGCATGATCACGACGTCTTCGGGCAGGATCAGCGCAGATGTGCTGTCGTCGCTGCTCATATCTCATCCGGTCTCGAGAGCCGTTGCCCAGGAATGGGCCGAGGGGGTCCAGGCCACGGTGTCGATCCCGCTCAGGCGCAATCGTTCGACCGCGAACCGCCAGGGCTCGGGCGCCCGGGCCTCGCGCGCCACCACCAGGTAGTGAGCCAGCCTCTGGCACAGAAACATCCGCCAGCTGGTGGCCCGGGTTCCGCCACCGTCGGCGCGCGGCGGGTCGGCTCCCCAGCTCAGCATGCCGTCGTCGGTGACCGCCGCGGTGAAACTCACCCCGGCCGCCGTCAGCGGGGCCAGGTGTACCCGCAAGGTGTCGGCGGCCGCGGTCAGGTCTTCGGTGCCGGCAAAATAGAGGACGATCCGGTCGGGCCGGCAGATGCCGGCCACTCCCGCAGCGGCCTTGAAACCCAGGCACGAACGCACTCGGGCCACCGACGCCAGTGCTGCCCCTGCGTCTTCAATTCCAGGACTCACATACAGCTTGTACCGCGGTGACAGGCGCCGCCCGTCGGGCGCCGGCGGAAACCAGTGATACCAGTGCTCGTCTTCACCGGCGGTCCATCCGGTCGACGCCAGCCCTCGCGTCACCTCACCCACCCCGAGCAAGGCGGCCACCGACGCCCGGTCGGGCAGCATCCGGCGCCGCCGGGCAGACATCGGCAGCCGCCCGTATCCGTAGAGTCTCTGGGCCAGCTGATCTTCCGGAACACTCTCGAGATGCTGCGCGTAGCGAAGGGCGGCCATCGACAGGGCGTACACCCTCTCCCCCGATGCGACCGGACCGCTCTGGGCCTCGAAGTACTCGGGCCCGCAGATGAATTCATCCTGGCGGGAGACCTGGAGAACGCCGTCGAGAATCAGCCGGCGCAACGTTGAACTTCGCTCTCCCATCCGTGCCGCGGCGAAGTCCGGCAGAGGTCCGGGCTCGGCCAGCGCCATGAACAGCAGGGCCGACTCGAACGACAGTGCTCGCATCACCAGGCCGGATCCCTCGCGCGGCACCAGCGCGCCGTACAGTTCCGAACCGTCGTGGGCTCGGCTCAAAGAGTCCCGTTCGGCCGACGGCAACCGATCGAGCACCACCGGCCGATACCCGGGGTTCGATCGGTAGACCGCCGGCCGGGCCGTGGAGCGCTCCGGGCGGTGGGGCACGTCGTTCTACTCGTCGGCCTGGTGCTGAGCCAGCTGCTCCTCGGCGACCGACAGATCGCGCATCTGCTCCTCGACCCTCGCCCGGGCCTGCTGGGCCGCTTCCTGGGCGAACTCAGCCATCTTCAGCTTCACCTCGAGCTGACGCCGCAGCAACGGAAGGTCGTCCGAGGCAAGGGTGAGACGCTCCTGAACCTTGGGGAGCACGATGCTGTCGACCAGCGGGTCCCAGATGTCGTCCGGATCGAACTCCCGGATCCGGCTCGCCGATCCGCAGGGCGGTAGGGGCGGCACCGGCGGGCAGACCGCAGACTGCGGCGAGTCGCTGCACCCACCGTCGCAACTCGCGGTCAGGGTCTGCAGGGTCGGCAGGATCGACCCTCCGGCCCCACAGGGTAGTTGGATACGCAAGCGATCTGCTCTGAACGGCATCAGTGGCCCCCGGTCTCGGTTTCAGTTTCAGTTTCGGTTGGATCCGGCGTGAACGGTCGCAACGAGCGCCGCAGCCGGTGGTCGTCCACGTGCTTGGCCCCGTCGACGTCTTCACCCCGGAAATAGTGCAATTGCCCGGCGTAAGAATCGCTTCCGGGCTGTTCCCGGAGAAATCCGGCGCGCGAGTCGCTCCAGGACTGATGCCGACCCTGCAGACCGGCATCGTCTGACAGGGCGAGCAGCCGGGGCGCGAACTCCTCGAGCTCGGTGCGCCGCTGCGGCACGATCATGCAGATGGGCTCGCCGACGTCGAACTGGATCGGCTCGAACGCCCGCGTCATCTTCCAGTTCATCGTGAAAGTGGCCGCCGACCAGTCTGCCTCGACCAGCCCTTCGAGCGCCTGCACCCCGTCTTTGGGCAGATTGGCCGGCCCTCGCACCAACAGGTCGTAACCCGGCGGCGTGCGGAACAACACGGGAATCGAGAACGTGATGACCCCATATCCGAAATGACTCTCCGCCCAGCCCGGTTCCGCGCCGGCGGCCGTCGAGAGCACCAGATCGTCACGCCCGTTACGCCCGTTCCAGACCGCCCGGAACGACGACCGATTGAGAATCCACCAGCCGCTCTGATTGGCCAGCATCAGCGGAAGACAACGTTTGGCGAACCGGTGATCGGTCTGCGAGATCCAGTCACGGTCCCGCTCGGCCGGCACGATGCTCGACGTGATGGCCGGATCGAAGAAATGGGCCAGGATGCTCGGCGAACCAGATTCTGACTCTGGTGAGGTGAGCCGCAAGGTGTCCCGGAGTTCGGGGGATGATGCCTCGGCGGATGGCGGCACATGATCAAGCTAGCCGAAGGAGATGGCTGGTGGGGAGGCTTTGGTGTTTACGCCCTTCGGACCGCATCACGCCGCGAAAGCATGACCTCTCCCGCAGAGGGTCCGTCGTCATGATCAAGCTCTCTAGAGTCCGTCCTGCACGACGGGCCCCGGGGGATGGGGCCTGTGTCATGGGGGAAGGACCGCGCAGGCGGTCCACAACGAACGGACATCAGATGTCTGTCAGACGACCACGAACACATCAGGGCAGACGCCGGATCATCGCCGGGGCCGGGGTGACCGCCACCGCAGCGGGAATCCTGGTGGGCCTCAACGCCTTCTCGGCGCAGGGTTTCGCACCGACCCGGGCACTGGCCTACTCGGCGCTGGGCAGCACCAGCCACACCTCGATGACCGACACCGCCGTCGAGGCCCTGGACAAGGAGTTCTTCGGGATCTCGGATCTCACCGAGACCATGAAAGACGCCCGCAACGAGATCCACGACGCCAATGCCGAGGTGGACGAGGTCCAGACCTCCGAAAGGCATTTCGACAGCGAAGACTTCGGCGGGTCCCAGGCCCGGCTGATCGATCTGGTCAATCAGGTCAAGACCCAGATGGACGCCAACAACACCACGGGCGCGCGGGAATCACTCGGTGGCGCCCTGCACACCCTGCAAGACTTCTACTCGCACACCAACTGGATCGAGTTGGGCCGCACCGGCGTCAACACCAACCTCGGCAAGGCCGGGGCCTCGGTCGGCAAGATCGCCGACCCGACGGAAAACACCTGTGACGGCAGCACCCTGATCGGCCGGGCGGCTCCGGGTTCCGCCGATCCGGTGCTGACCAGTGGCTACTACAAGATCAACCGGCCCGGGAAGTGCCGCCACGGCGGGGCTCTCGACACCGGGTCGCGCGTGTCGGGCATCAACAAAGACACCGACTCGCGGGCCATCTCGCCGCACGACTCGCTACACCCGCAGGCAGCCGCGATGGCCACCGAGGCAACCCAGGAGTTCATCCGACGCGAGATCAAGTCGCGGCTCAGCGAGAAGCAGCTCGCGGCCCTCTTCGGGGTCGGTCCGACGCTGGGCTTCGCGATCGACGACACCGGCAGCATGGGTGGCGTGATCGAGTCGGTGAAGAACCAGGCGACCACGCTGGTGGACGCCCGTCTCGGCACCCCGGAAGAGCCTCGCCAATATGTTCTCTCACCGTTCAACGACCCCAGCACCGGCCCGTTGACCGTCACCGATGACGCCGCCACGTTCAAATCGGCCATCTCGTCCGTGTATGCCAGTGGCGGCGGCGACTGCCCCGAACTGTCCATGACCGGGCAGCTGGCCGCGGTGAACGCCATGGACAAGGGCGGCACGCTGTTCAGCTACACCGACGCCGACGCGAAAGACGCGGGTCTGGCCGACCTGGTGGCCGCGGTGGCGAAGGACAAAGACATCACGGTTCACCAGATGATGTTCGGCTCCTGCTCCGGCCCCTTCTCATCGTCGGCCGGCACCACGCGCGCCAAGAGCACCGGGCGTTCCGGTCAGGAACCGGCACCGAAGCTCTCGGCGGCAGCCCGCACCCGTGACGACATCATCGCGGCGGCCGCTCCCGAGACCAACCCGTATGTGAAGGTCGCCCGGGCCACGGGTGGCCAGGTGTTCGACCTGTCGTACGGCGACGCCGACGTGATCACCCAGCTCGCCGACGCCGTCGTGCACTCCGACCTGGTCGACGTGCTCTCGCAGTCCACGGTCCTGAGCCCGGTCGCGGCCGAGGTGCCGGTGCCGGTCGACTCGCGGCTGGGAACGGTGACGTTCTCCGTGGCGTCCACCGGCTCGCTCGACCTGGAGGTGGTGCGCCCCGACGGATCGGTCGTGACCCCAGCCGACCCGGGCGTCACCGTGCTCACCCCATCCACCGGCACGACGCAGATCGTGACCGTGGTCAAGCCCGCCGTCGGCGCCTGGAAGTTGCGCATGACCGGTGACGGAACGGCCAGCACGGTGGTCAGCGGCCGCAGCAACTTCTCGCTGGAGTCGGCCACGTTCGTGGCGCCCTCCGATGTCGCCGGTGATCCGGAGGTGGAGTACCAGGGCCCGATCGACGGCGCCCCGGCGGCCGGCCAGCTGGTGGGCATCGACGCCTCGCTCGGCGACGACTACGCCAGTGCCGCTTTCGAGCTGCGCCGCACCGACGGCACGGTGATCTCGAAGCTGAAGCTGACGGAGTTCGAGTCGGAGTTCTTCGGCACGTTCACCACGCCGTCCGAACCGTTCCGCGTGTTCGTCACCGGAAAAGACAAGTCCGGCAGCACCTTCGTGCGTGACCGCTCCGACCTGATCGCCCCGGCCACGCTGGCGGTCACCGCACCGGACGTCTCCACGATCCCCGCCGGGGTGGCCACGAAACTCGCGTTCAACGTCCACAATTATGGTTCGGCCGGCTCGTTCACCACGAGTGCGGTGGACGCCAGTGGTTACGTGACCGGGGTGGAGCCGAACCCGATCAACCTGGCTTCGGGGGCCGACGGCAAGGTCACCGTGACGGTGACTCCCCCGGCCGGCCTGACCGGTGACGCGCTCAGCGACGCCCTTACGGTCACCGTGGCCCGCACCGACGACCGGTCGGTGAGCAACTACGCGGTGCTGAACCTGGGCATCACCACCAAAGACGTCACGGCGCCGACCACCACGGTGACGCCCGACCCGGCGATCCGCGACAGCGGCTGGGCCACGGCCGACACCACGCTGACCCTGAAGGCGGCCGACGCGGCCTCGGGCGTGCAGAGCCTGTCGTATTCGGTCTCCGGCCAGACCAAGGTGAAGACCACCACCGTGAAGGCCGATACCGCCACGATCCGCATCACCAAGGAGGGCGTGAGCACGGTCGTGTTCCAGGCCATCGACAAGGACGGCAACGTCGAGGAACCACAGACCTACGAGATCAAGCTCGACAAGACCGCACCCTCGATCGACTGCTCACCCCGCCCGAAGCGCCTGAAGACCAGCGAATCGGGCCTGATCCCGATCGAGGTCTCCATCCGCACCCGTGACAAGCTCTCCGGTCCGGGCGCTTTCAGCCTGACCTCGGTCACGGACAACCAGGGCAGTTCCACGGCCGACATCGTCGGCTGGGAGACCGGCAAGCCCGACACCCAGGGAAAGCTCCGGGCCACCCAGACCCGCGGCTCCGACCGGGTGTACACGCTGAACTACCAGGCCACCGACGTGGCCGGGAACATCGGCACCTGCTCGACGACGGTGACGGTCGACCACCGCATCGTCTGATCAACCACGCATGACGGGCCGGGTCACCTTCTCAACGAGGGTGCCCCGGCCCTTCTGGTTGCCCACGATTCCAACAGAGGACGATGTGGCCACCTCCGCCATTCCGGACTGTCGACGGGATCATCGGCTCCACAACGATTAATTCGTGCCAATCATTGCCCCTTGAGGGCGTTTGATCACATTCCGTCCAACAATCCGACGCATGTCGCTACGCTCGACCGACTCGCGCAGTTAGACACGGAGGGCAACATGGCGTCGCTCAACGACATGATCGCGGAGCTGGAAGGCTTGATCGCAGCGCTGGACACTGCACGAGCCGCATCGGCGGGCAGCGAATCTTCGACGGACGAAATGATCCAGCAGGCTGAGGCCATCGGGCTGGAGGGCCTGTCAGAGGCCCTGCTGAGCGTAAAGTCCCAGCTCGAGACAATGACCAGCGGCGTCGACAACCTCAAGCAATCCACCGAGGATCTCATTCAGCAGGTCGAAGGCCTGAAACAGGGCGGCGGTTGAAGGATAGAGATCGTTCCGTATCAGGACCCGCTGCAGCCCGAGGTGAAGCCGGCCGCGAAGCGTCGCAGATCCCGGTTCAGCAAGGCGGCAGAGGCGCTGCGTACGAGCTCCGAAGATCCCGGGGATGTTGCCGAGGCCGGGAAAAAGATCGTCGATGCCTTCAGCGACTATCGAAAGCTTCCCGCCCCTCCACCAAGTGCCACCTCCGAGACAGCCGCGCGTCCACCCCACGGCGATGCCTGGAAACCAGGGCCTAACCAGGGCTTTGAGGTGGGGAGCGCGGTCGACGCGGTGGTGACGGTGATCGCCGTCGGGCAAGGCATGCGCCAGGCAATCCGGAAGTTCCATCACTGGAGCAAGCTGGAAGACCCTGAGCGGTAGGCTCAACATCAACTCTTCTTTGAAGAATCGCACCGAGACCCGTCAGCGAGGCGAAGAGCACATGGCAACGGCCGAAGAGAACCACATCCGCTGGATGCTGGCCCCCGAGACCGACGAACCTCCGATCCCGTTCAGCGAGTTCGGCATAGAACGCACCCAGGCCTGCGTTGCCGCCGTATTCACGCTCGGCATCGAGAAGGCACTCGGCGAGAACCCTCCTGAAAGCGACCGCATCCAGGACTTCATCGAGACGGCCCGGAGCCGATACGCCAATGCTGAGGCGCTACCTCCGGTCAAGAGCGAAGCCGTGATACGTCTGGCTTACGAAGACGATTCAATGATCGATGGCTTGTCCCCAGACGAAATCCAGCGAATTCAGCAGCTCCTGGGCTACGCAAGCGTCCAGTTCCTCGGTCTCACCGGCGCTGCGTACGACGAGTTCGTACGCGAGGCAGCCGAGATGGTCATCGAGTACGTCAACGAGTAGATCAGGCCGCCACCGCCGGCTCGAAGGGCACTCACATGGCGATCGATGAGGAGTACGTCCGCACTGTCCTCACCGTGCTGTTACCCCTGGACCGCGCCAACCTGGGCTCGCTCTTCCCCGACGTGGAAGAAGATGACGCCCAGCTGGAACGGCAGATCTCCCTCGCGGTCATCGCCGCCGGCAGTGCAGTCATCCAGCATCTGTTCGGCAGCGAACCAGCCGGCCCCGAGCGAACCACGTTCCGCCAGCAGGTAACGAGTCACCCCTCACACGAGACCAAACCGCCGATCTGGCAGACCGAGGCCGTGCTGCGCGGGCTCACCGGCGTCGCTCGCGCCCTGGACGGCGTCCCACCTGACGTGGTCGCCGACATAGCCCTGGCCGCTCTCGACGTGGCTGCATCTCTTCGCCCGAGAGCCGAGCTGGCCACACTGGTCGAGCCCGCGCTACAGAACGCCATTCGGGCGGATCTCGCGACGTCTTCGGAACTGAAGGACCGGAGCTCCGGCGCGCTGCCCGAATAAACTTCCTTTGCGTAGTCCCTCCCCACTCGCGAGTCCCCTACCCACTCTGGGACCGCCGCAAAGTCATCTCTTCGGGGGACGATTAAACCGAGGACGACCCAGCCCAACCCGACATCCGGTGGTCATATCGCCCCACAATCAACAACTCCACCGCCACCTAGTGTCACTTGCAGTAGTGTTCTGCGCACAATGAGTGCCGCGCCGATCGCCTCGGCGAGTTCGCGACGACACCGCGGTCGTCTGCAGCAGCGAGCTTTGTGTCCGATACCCGAGGAGCAGGTGAACTCTGATGAAGGTCCCTACCCCTGGCTCCATCCCGATCTCCGTCATCATCATGACGATCAATGAGGAACGGGTTCTGGAGCACACCCTGAAGAGCGTCGCGCCCTTCGCGCAGGTCTTTGTCGTGGACAGCCACAGCACTGACCGCACCCTCGCCATCGCCGAGGAGCACCATGCGAAGGTCGTCCAGTTCACCTGGGACGGCGGCTACCCCAAGAAGAAGGAATGGGCACTCCTCAACCTGGACTTCACGTACGACTGGGTGTTGTACCTGGATGCCGACGAGATGGTGACACCGCGCCTGGCCGCCGAGCTCTCAGCGCTCATGCAAGGCCGACTCGACCATGCCGCCTATGACGTCGAACTGGACTACTGGTTCCTCGGCCGCATGCTCCGCCACGGCCACCGCGTCACCAAGCGCGTGCTTCTCGACCGCACCCGGTCGGCTTGGCCCCACGTCGATGACCTAGGAGTCAAGAACATGTGGGAAGTCGAAGGCCACTACCAGCCCATGATTGACGGCAGCATCGGCCGGCTCACCGGGACCTTGCACCACAACGACCGCGACCCCCTGTTCGACTATTTCGCCCGGCATAACCGCTACAGCGACTGGGAAGCCCACCTCGCTGAACGGGAGGCGTTGGCCAAGTCCGTCCAGGGAGTACGCACGGAACGTGGGAAGCGTTATGCGCGAGTCCCGTTCAAGCCTCTCGCCTTCTTCTTCTACTCATACGTGGCCCGCCGCGGGTTCCTGGACGGCAGGGCCGGCTTCCACTACGCCGTCGCTCACGCCTTCTACTTCTGGCAGATCAGTGCGAAGAGGAGAGAAATTGCCCTCCTCAACCGTGAACAGACCATCGATCTCACCGAGGTTCCCAGCAGGGAGCACCATCAGTGAAGATCGCGGTCATCACTAGCCTCGCCGGTCCCGGATCGGTTGCCGGCGGCGTCTGGGAAGTCGTGGTCAACCAGGTCACCGCGCTCTGCACCGCCGGTCACGAAGTGACACTCGTTGCGGGATGGCTGGGGCAAGACCCTCCCCAAGAGCTACGCGGCTTGCCAGTGTCTCTCGTACCCGTGCGACCCATCATCAAGCAGATGGGGCTCCGGTTCTTGGTGGGACGAGGATGGATCGAAACAGTTCGCTCGGCACTCAAGGATGCGGACCTAGCGCACATCCATGTCTGCCGTGACTACCTCTCGCTGAGCGCGGCCCGCACGGCTCAGCGCATGCGCATCCCGTTTGTGGTTCAGCCACACGGGATGCTCAGCGCACCAAAGAACCTCTTGTTCAAAGGCTTCGACCGCATCCTGACCCGTCCGGCCCTGAAGCAGGTCGCTCACTTCGTGACACTCACCGATGCCGAGGTTCCGCATCTGAGCACGTTCGGTGTTGCGGCCCTGGGGAACACGACGATCCACAACGCCGTGCCGCTCCCGACCCTGACGTGGAGTCCCCCGAAAGGGCCTCAGCGACTTCTCTTCGCCTCGCGTCTACACCCTCGCAAGCAGGTCATGGTCTTCGCGGAGTCTGTGAAGCGTCTACGCGAACTCGGTCATGACGTACAAGGCGTGATCGCCGGCTCTGACGAGGGCGACCTGGCGGAACTGCACCGCTTCTGCAGCACCGCGGCGGACAGCAACGGACTCCAGTACATCGGACAGCTGAGCCGCGAGGAGTTGAACCGGGAGCTCACTACCGCCACAGCCTTCGTGTTCCCAGCTCGCAACGAGCCTTTCGGCCTCGTCCTCGTCGAGGCTCTATCGATCGGCACGCCTGTCGTATCGACCACTGAGACTCCACTGATGAGCATCATCAGCGATGCTGGCGCCGCGCGATTCGCCGAACCAACCGTCGACCGCTTCACCGAAGCTCTGGCCGCCCTGCTCACCGATCAGGCAGCCCAGACCGAACTGTCTCACAAAGGCCGTCAGCTGTACCGGGAGCGGTGGACCAATGAGGCCATGGTTCAGAACCTCACGGCAATGTACTCAGACGTCCTCGGACGTACCCCAGCGAGAACGGTCAGGTTTTGAGCAAGCAAGTTCTCTACGTTCAACCATACGTTCCGCACTACCGGGTGCCCCTGTTCAATGCCCTGGCCGAGAAGCTGGCACTCCGAGGCGATCGCCTCATCGTAGCTTCAGGCCAGGCTGAAGGAGCCCAGGCTAAGCGCGGCGACTCCATCACAAGTCAACCCTGGCATATACAGGTCGACTCCTCCGTATGGGAGACGCCCGTCGGCGAGTTCAAGTATCGCCGGGGACTGCGAGACCTGTTCTCACAGAGCGACATCTGCATTCTGGAGCTGGACGTAGGCAACGTGAACGCTTGGCAGGCTCTGTTCCCCCGCCCAAAGAAGAGGGGGATTGTTCTCTGGGGTCATGGGAAGTCCTACACTCGGGCGTCCAGGCCGTCCGTGGAACGTGTCAAGACGTTGCTCGCCCGACGTGCTAGCCATGTCATGACGTACACCGCTTCGGGTCGCGCGCATCTGATTTCTGCTGGTGTACCTGCTACCCAAGTCACGGCCGTAGGAAACTCGACCGATACCGCGGTTCTACAGGAGCGCCTCCATCAACGACGTCTGCGTGATCTCTCGGTATCGGAGACCTTCGGACTAAAGATCTCAGGCAGGACAGTCGCCATGTACGCCGGCGGGCTGGACGGTGACAAGAGGGTTCCCTTCCTAACTGAGGCAAGCGCCGCGGCACATCGCCTCGATGAACGATTCCTGCTTCTGGTGGCCGGTTCCGGGGAGGAAGAGTCGCTTCTGAAGCCCGGAATCGCGGCCGGCTACATCAGCCATATGCGACGAGCTGACGCTACGGAGCTCGCCGACATGGCCGCGGTGTCCAAAGCACTCTGGATGCCTGGTCGTGTGGGCTTGGTAGCTGTAGATGCGATGGCCCTGCAGATTCCTGTCTTCAGCACCCCGTTCCCGCACCATGCGCCGGAGTACGACTTCCTCACTCCTGGAACAGACCTCCAGATCCTGACCGACAGTCCGGACTCTTTCGCCGAAGAAGCGCTCTCCCACATGGCAAATGGTCCAGGCCTGCTGCACCGTCGCTCATCTCAGCCAGTTCCCAACATCAACGACGTCGTCAGCAACATGATGACCGTCATAGACCTCACCATCAGCAGGATGTGATCAGCTCATGGGAATCATGGAGAAGCTTGTCTACCTTCGGGGCCACCCGCTACTCGGCCGCGCAGCCCGCGAACTGCTCCTCGTGTACGGCGTCGACTTCCCGAAGGAAGTCTCACTCGGGCCCGAACTCCAACTGCAGCATCGGGGTATGGGAACTGTCATTCATCCGCTCACCAAGATCGGACGGGGAGTGACGCTCTATCACCAGGTCACAATTGGCAGGGCTGACGCCCATGTCCCATGGCAGCAATCCAAAATGGTTGGGATTGAGATCGGTGACGGAGCTGTTCTCTACCCGGGCGTGAAAATCCTTGGCGGGCCGGGGGTTACGCGTGTCGGTGAGTCTGCCATCATTGCGGCCAACGCCGTAGTGACCTGCTCAGTCCCCGATAATGAAATCTGGGGAGGCGTCCCAGCCAAGAAACTCTCAGATCGAGCCTGACAGTCCTCACCCTCGATACATCAATCACTCAAAATCGCGACAGCTTTCAGGCCTGCGCATGTGAATGACGAGACACCGTGTAGTAGCGACCGCCATGGGCATTTATCAGATCGTTTAGGCCGATGCCTTTCGCTCGGGGAAGGGCAAGGTTCCACCAATATTGAGAGGCATATTTACCAGGTTCAACTACCCTCACAAAGTTTCCATATGTCTCATACTCAGAAAACCCACTGAGCACAGTTCGGTCAGTGGCTGAAATAATGGCGTTCGCCCAAGTCGATCCAGTCTTATGCTCCAATCTTTCTTGCAGTGAGATAAGCTTTTCAGGCTCAAATAGCATTCCATGAGCAACGAACGACATACGACTCACCGGCAGCACCCCGACGAGTCGTCTGTACGCTTGCCGATAGGGAAGATGCCGCTCGTCGGACACTAGATGAGTGATTAGCCCGTTTGACTCGTATGAAATCGGACTAACAAATACTGTATCCGCGTCAATGACAAGGCATGGCCGCTCCGTCAAAACCTGCAGATTGAGCTTCATCAGTTGCTGCCGCAACCAGCCTCGCCGGTCTGCAGCTCCTACCTGGTAGCTAAATGATTCCGTTTCAGGCATGAGATCTTCCTCAAAAACAAAATCCACATCCAAGTGCGAAAGCTTCGATTCAACAGAGGCCGGGGCAACAATAAATACCCTGCCAATTGGATGTCGCACGAACCTTTTCACACTGTCGATCACTTGGTCCAGACACCACAGGTCCTTTTCAATAACTGGAATCATCACATCGATCCCCAGCTGACTCTCTGCGTGCTCCCGAAGTTGGCTGGACTTCTTGAAGTTCGCCACTTCCCATTGATGCTGCCGGCCGCGAGCACGACCCACCAAGGAACTTACCTGATTTACAAGAATCTCCCTCACCCCTGATCCAGATAGACGTCCCCGAATAATTCGAACGACATATGCGAGCGTCAATTCGCCTGAGGCGAAAAGGGCCGGTAGCGCGCCACAACCCACGGGAATCAAACTATCGCTCGAACCCGCCCATGCCGTCCGAGACATATTATCTCGCCCAATGATCACTTGCCCATCGTCTTGCAGATATCCGAAGGCTCCTGCCAGAACGGGTGACGGCGCAATGGGTACAACGGGTTAGTTGGCCAGTTTTCCAGGTTGGCACCAAAAAATCTTTTACCAAATCCCATGGCCATCTCCACTACCAATAACCCCGGAGGTCACTAGTTACGGCTGCGAAAGGGTCTGACCACTGAGTGGTCTGGAAGATCGAGCATTCAACGACACTAAGCCGTAGGCTGCGCCGTTGCATCTCTGCTTTCACAAAGCAATCCGGCAAACTGTCCCATCACCTCTGCCGTTCGGAGTAAGCGACTGAATTTATGGAAAAAGACTTAGGAGATGGCACGCTTTGGCCCGACAAGAGGCGACCTCAGGTGTACTTTGATCAATTGAGGCCCACCGTGACCGTACAACTTTCGGACGATGCGTGCTTTGCAACTTCCCGCTTGCTTCGCGCATTGGATGTCGGCCCAACGCCATCGCAACTATAGAGACAGCACCAGGGCGGTCTCAGCCAATCCGTGAGAGAGATTGCAGGAGGATGTTGGAGGGGTAGCAGCACATGGCATCGAAAATCGACCAACCCGAGCTTCTTGGATGACATACAGCATATGACTACCGAAGTGAAAGAGACCGAACCAACAACGCAACGCACATCGGTCAGACGACCCTACGTGCGGCTTGCTCTCGTTATGAGTGGCATTGGTGGGCCAGCCCTACTCTCTCTGATCAGCGGTCCCATTCTTGCTCGATCACTGGGTGTGGAAGAACGCGGTCGATTCGCGCTCATGATTACATTATTCAACCTAGCAATATTTGCTCTCGAAATTGGTCTGTCAAATTCAATCTTGGTTTCGACCGGGAGATCAGGAGGCCGTGTAGCCTCTACTGAGCGACGGGTCAGTGGGATCTACTGTGTAACGGGACTCGTTGGATCGCTATGCGCAATAGCAGCAACCGCAATCACTCACGATTACATGTACCTTCTTGTTCTGGGTATGAGCCTCCCCGCGGTGTTCTTCAACATTCCAAGGGGTACTTGCCTTGCCTTTAGTCGCACCGGAGCGCTTGTATTCGAGAGGTGGTCTCAAGCCGCTCTTCGGCTCCTGATCGTTGCTTTACTCGCTTTCCTTGGCGTCCTCACAGCGTCCACAGGATTTATTGTCTACGCAGGCGCCGTCAGTCTCGGGGCAATTTGCCTGATCATCCCCTGGCTCAAAGCGCCCAAAGCGAAACCTTCGGATGACTTTGGCGTCCTTAGATACGGCCTCACGGCTTGGGTAGCTGGAATCGGTTCTACGATCCTACTGCGTCTTGATCAACTTGTACTCGCACGCGTCGAGGGACCACAAGCCTTAGGATTGTATGCTGTCGCAGTTGGATTGAGCGAAGCAATGCTGATGCTCACAAGTGCCTTGAAAATGAATTATCAGGGGCAGATTGCCCAGCAAGGGAACGCTTCCATTTTGCGGCGCCCACTTGCTGCCGTCACAATAATCGGACTGCTTGTAGCACTAATTATGGCCTTTCTTGGAAGGTTCGTTCTGACCCTCCTATACGGCGACGAGTTCGCTGGTGCCGCCATGCTCTTCTTCGTACTACTACTCGCTGCAGTTCCCGGAATGTTAATGGATTTAAGCGGAGGGGCCCTCGCCGCCCTTGGCAAGGTAGCGCATCAGGCGAAGGCGACTGCGCTTGCTGCCTTAGCCACCGTCGTTCTTCTCGTGCCAGCAATCATGATGTTCGGGGCGATGGGCTGCGCGGTGGTAAGCCTTGTTGCATACCTTATCGGAGCTACCTATTCTCTATCCGGACTCGGTATTTGGTCGAAAAAGCCCAACCGTACTTCCATCTAGCTACGATCTCGGACCAGTAAGCACTATGCCCATCGCTCAAAACATCGTAAACATGCAAAGGTAGTTTCCGTCTTTGCTTTTAATTTGTAACAAGATCCCCTGTCCGCTTGTTGAGTAGCACCCAGTCTTCGAGCGCCGGCCCCTGGTCACCATCCATATCAAACCAGGGAAACGGTGAAATGATTTTCGTGGGCGACCCGACAAAAGCCGCCCACCATGAATAGGTGCTATTAGCCAAAATGGCTGCGCTGCTGTGCGCGATGAGAGCAAAATCGTCGAACTGTGAGGACGACCTTGATACTTCGACCTTCTCTGGCCACGGCCAAAGAATTGCGACGTTCTCATACGCCCATTTGGGATCGTCTGACACTATGATTAAGCGTTCTGACTGACTTTTCAACAAGGAGAACCCTGCCTCGTAATAGCTTGGTGCGCAAACACCCAAGCGTTCCAGATTTCGCGGGACGGATGCGTAGTCTCCCCGTCGCACGTGGGCGACTGCATAGGATTCCCCCAATTTCGGCGCAAGCTCAGGAGAAATGACTTTATCTAAGGCACGCTGAAGTTCTTCAGCTAGTACCACCTTGTGAGGCAAGAGTGCCGACGTTTCCTGCAAATATCCCTTGACCCAGTAGTTGTCATGATGCAACTGATGGTTACTGAAGCTCGTGAGATCGGCCAACGAAGTCGATCGCATACGACCTCCAGGCGGAACCGCCGGCAACCGCGTCGACATCTTGTCAGACAGGCCCTTCGAAACAGCTTGGACAAGACGCCATCCAGCAGAAGAAGCCGACGAGAGCGTTATGACGGATTCTTCGTCCAAAAGCCAGGCCAGCTGGTAACCGGCTCCTGCTGGTCGCACGACCATACGTGCATCCCAGGCGATGGAAAGCCCCGGATTCTGAATTTGCAGAGCCCGACCGTGAGCCCACTGAAAAAGCTGATTCGCCATACCCCCGGCGAGTTGAATGTAGATCAACGAGAGCCTCCAAGAAATTCGACCGAACATGTTTCGTAGCGCTTATTCAATCGGGTGGGAAGGAGTTGAAGCTTAGCCAGACCGTACCCAGCGGCTTTGGCAAGACTCAGGGCAAGACTGGGGGAAAATCGCGCAGACAATGTCGCCGCTATTGCCGCTGAGTGGTAAAGGAGTCCGCCGACGCGACTGGGATTTACTGCACGAGATGCAAGCACCAAATTCTCAGTACGCCGATCACGAATCAGACCAAGCACTGCATGATTACAGATAAGCCGCCGAACAAGAGCGTGGGTGGATCCTCGTGTACTGCCGTAGACTTCTTCCGCGATAATGTCTTCCGTTTGAAGAAGCGCGACTCCTTGACGACCAGCGCGCCTGGTCAGCTCCGTATCTTCACCACCCGTGAAGTCGAGCAGCACAGAAAATCTAGTCTCCGTCGACTCAACGCTCAATGGGAGAACTAGAACATTGGCCGACAAACTTGCCGGCGAGGTTCCGGCGAGGGCGAAGCTCCCCGGCAGCACATTCCTTGCCAGAGCCCCCTGATTTTCAACTCTACGTCGTACTTTCCCCCCCACGAACGCCTCCGGAAACCTTCGAGCCGTGCGGAGCAGCTCGGAAAGTCCTCCAGAAACGAACTCGATATCATCGTCTACGAAGATTCCGTGGGAGTACCCGGCCTTTCGGGCAATGTCTAGTAACGCGTTGCGCGCTGAAGCGTACCCGATGGGAACCGATTCGATCCGTACACGCAGTGCTTCACGCTCTGGAATTTCAAACGAGTCGACAGGAGTCGCGCCACTGGCACCAACTATTACAGCGCCTGGCCAGTCCATGCGCTCAATCAACCGGCTGGCCTCTGCCGGGCGAACGCTCGGAATGAGGACAACGAACCGACAGTCCTTGCCACTTGGCGCATCCTCCCCTATAGACGGGGAGGACTCAATTGTTTCTTCGGTGTTCTCGGAAATGCGCAGCTGGTCTGGCATCCGTTCTCCACATTCGTTAGCGGCTGACTAGCGATTACAGCCCTATTTTGTGTCGCCGTTGCTGGGCGGCCTTCTGTCGCCATCGACAGAACCTGTTGAGTGGAGACACCGCATCACTTCCCACGCGCGAGCCCGCCAGGCAGAGAGCGTTCGACAGCAATCACCCTAAGTCTCCACATGGAACTTACCGTATACCCCATTGTGGGTCAGAGATTCCGAGCATTTCGACCGTCGATTCCAGCCTAATACGTTTGCTGAAGACCGAACTTCGATCGGACGATATTACCCTCGCCCGTTTGGCGATCCCGTGCCGGAAAGAGGTGGTCCGTGGGTATCACACTATGCATCGCGGTGGCGCTAGTGCTCGCCAGTCCAGCCGACGCCCCTCGGGTGTACGGCCTATAGTTGGTAACTTCTGCCAGAGACTTGTGAGTAATATCCATAATTGGCTGTGTGACGACTTCCCAGCGTTCTGCCCAAAGCACTGGCCCGCTATCTGTCCAACAACACCCAGCTCGGCTCGATTCTCTTACTGCCATGCGCTTCTTCGCTGCAGTGCTGATCCTCGCCGTTCACTCGTTTCGGCCAATTCTTGATATCTCTGCGCTCAACATTATGGCGGACCTGGGCGTAGTGGGAGTCAGCTTCTTCTTCGTCTTATCCGGCTTTGTGTTGACCTGGTCTGCCCGGGTGGGCGACAGCCCTAAAGCCTTCTATAGGCGCCGCTGGGCCAGAGTTTATCCTTTACATATCGTAACAACCTTGATCGCCCTGAGCACGCTCGTCTTTGGCCCTGCCTTCGCTACCTGGTACACGACCATTTTTGCCGTTCTCCTTTTACAAGCCTGGGCACCAACGCCTTCTTGGTATCTGGCTGGCAACGCCCCTAGCTGGTCTCTCTCATGTGAGGCCTTTTTTTATGCTACTTTTCCCTTCACCTACCGCTGGCTTTCCAAGATGCAGCCGGGGAAACTTCTAAGGGTGGCTGTCGCGATTGTTCTCTACTTGGCAGTCACACCAGCCGTCTTTTTACTCCTCACGACACCGCAGTTCAATCATGCGATTACTTACATCAATCCGCTGTATAGAGTCGGAGAATTCACACTCGGAATTATTATCGCCCTGGCTATGCGGTATCCGATCCCCGTACTACGCGTCAGCCAGGCTGCAATATTTGCAGTCTTGTCTTACATCTGCGTTGCGGCGGTAAAAGTGGCCCTTATTCTGCTTCTTGACTGGACGCTGGCCGATGCTTACGCGGCGCTGTTACTCATGCCCGCCTGGATCGTACTTATCACTTCAGGTGCACGCGCCGATACAACGGGCGCACCCAGTCTATTTCGCCGACGCTACCTAATTGTCCTGGGTGAGTGGTCGTTCGCCTTGTACTTAGTTCATGCATTCGCGCGGGACACATTACTCTGGCTCTGGCCCCCGCCTTTTACGCGGCCCGAATCGGTGGCGGTGGAGTTGATCTTCGTTGCGAGCTCTATTGCTCTCGCCGGCATCCTGCATGTCGCAGTCGAGCGCCCATTGGAAAAGCGACTTCGCGGACGACGCAGATGATCTGCCATCGGTAGTGGCCCGGCTTCCTCCCAGCCGCACAGGCATCAGATCCCGATGAGCAGCGTCCTACATCAAGTGTCGCCCAACGCCGAGACCTTAGATAAATCAAGCGCTGCCAAATTTAAGGTACTTTGTAGTAGGGCTGACTGTTGCGAAACGTACCCATTGAGCCAGAACTCTGACGCTGCAAGGCTCTCCGTATGAGCGAAATGTTGAAGCGCACATTAGGCCGTTCCTTGGCGACGGCACGTATCGCCGCCAAGATGACCATGACCGACGTTACTAATACTCGTGTCTTCGGAAGCCGGCAGAAGCTCTGGCGAATCGAGACTGGGCAGGGTCCCTACCGTTGGTCTGAAGTTCAGGCTCTGGCCGACATCTATCGGGTGGACCTTGGCACCCGTTCCCAGTGGGTCGATTGGGCTATGAAGGCAGAAGACTCTGGTTGGTGGGAGGACTTCAGCTCTGCGGTCTGGGATCAGAAGTTTGGCCTGTACCTCGAACTCGAGCGAGCAGCTTCGACCATCATGGTGTGCAACGAAGAACTCATCCACGGACTGCTTCAGACCGATAGTTATCACCGGTCCATCCTTGCCGTAAACCCCCCGCCTGATTCCGAAGCGGCCGAGCAACTACTCAAGCTGCGAGTGGAGCGCCAAGCGGCCACGCTCGAACGTAGCCAGCCGGTTCACCTGAAGCTGATTCTCAGCGAAGCCTCTCTCAACCACCAGTTGGGCGGCCCAGCGGTACTCGCCGAGCAGATCAATCGCCTGATCGAGCTCGACGAACGACCCAATATCAGCGTGCGCTACCTCCCGTTCGCACTGGGCGGGCACCCCTCGATGAGAGGTGCCTACACCCTTCTGCAGTTCGACGATGACGACCTACCTGCAGTCGCGTACGTGGCTGCCCTCGATGGAGGTCGGTTCGTCGAAGAGAAGGCAACGGTGCAGCGATTCATGCAAAACGCTAGACTTCTGTCTGGCATGGCTGTTCCGATCAAGGAGCATCGACGATGAGCGACACCGCTTGGCACAAGGCTAGGGCTTCTGACACCGGCGACCAGTGCGTTGAAGTGCGCCGTCAGGGCATGCAAGTCCAAGTTCGTGACACAAAGAACGCAGGTGATGGGATTCTCACCTTCTCACCCGACGAATGGCGAGCTTTCATCACGGGTGTGAAGGCCGGGGAGTTCGATCGCGAGGGTCAGTAGCCTCTCCGTCTGACCGGACAACGTCGTTCGGCCAGGAGCGGTTCTTCCGGATGGGCAAGATGCCCCATGAGGACAATGATCTGGCAGTCCTTGGGAGTAGCACAGGGCCCGCACTGTACGCGTCTTGCACTCTCCGTTCACCTCTGATTTAACACTTACGGTCCGTGGTCGCGTCAACGAAGCGGTAAGTGTCAAGGGATTGAGGCCAGCGGGTGTTAACCGACTGGTGTCAGGCGGGGTTCGGGTTCGGGTTCGGCGGGCTTGTTGATCCAGGCGCTGGTGGGCAGGCGCAGGATCTTGGGCAGGACC